>DATAYL010000021.1:0-29779 GCA_036272575.1 Bryobacteraceae bacterium
GGGTCCGATTTGGAAAAACCACACGTTTTTTGATGTGGATTACGAAGGGCTGCGGAACCTTCTGCCCACCGCCGCAAACCTCAACTTAATTCCCAGCCCGCAATTTGAGACTGCGACCCTGGCGAATCTGGCTGGCGATGGCAATGGCGCGGAGATCCCGTTCTACAAGCAGCTTTTCACTGTCTATAGCAGTGCGCCTGGAACTGCGGGTGCAACCCCGGTGGCTGCTGGCGGTGGATGCCAGGGTTTTACGGGTTTGCCAGCCGGAGTTCCCTGCGCTCTCCAGTTCCGCAGCACTCCGGGAAATACGAACAAAGAATATCTTTGGTCTGCCCGTGTGGACCATACCCTTAGTGCCACTGACCGCTTTTATGTTCGGGTGTCGCGCGATAACGGTTTCCAGCCGAGCTTTACCAGTCCTTTTGGCGCCGTCTTCAATGATGAGAGTAATCAGCCCCAAATGACCGGTCAGATCTCCGAAACTCACGTCTTTGGGCCAAACACAGTAAACGAATTTAAGGGATCCGCCCTTTTCTACGCAGCCGTTTTCGAACCGTCAGACCCGGCTGGGGCTTTGGCAGCATTGCCCACGTTCATAGCTTTCTCCGGCAACCCATTTACTGCCACTGGTGCCTTCGGACAACCCGGGCCTTTCTATTATCCGCAAGGCAGGCGAGTATTCCAGTATCAGATTCTGGACGACATCTCTCACGTCCGGGGAAAGCACACCTTCCGACTCGGTTTTAGCTGGCTTCACGACAATGTGACGGATCTGGACTTCCAAGGGACCGGCGGTCCTCTTCACGGGGCGATCACCACGAATTTGGCAGACTTCTTTAACGGAGGCGGTCCGAATACATCTCTCAACCAAGCCTTTCCGTCCTCCCCAGAAGAGGGTATTCGACTAAATACAATGGGTGGCTATATCGCGGACGATTGGAAGGCGACTGATCGCCTCACGGTGTCCCTAAACTTGCGTTTGGAGCACTACGCCAATCCCAGCTGCGATTCCAATTGCTTCTCACGTCTGACGTCGGCATTCACCGGCGTGCCCGACCCAAATGCGGCGACAACACCCTACAACCAATTTATTGTTGCCGGCCAGCATAATGCTTATGCCAATACTCAAACCGTCGTCTGGGAACCCCGGATTGGCATCGCCTGGAGACCGGGCAATAGTAACAAAACGGTTATCCGAACAGGTGCCGGCATCTTTGCGGACCAACTGCCCGGAGGCCTGACGGAGTCAGCAGCATTCAACTCTCCAGGCTTTAACGCCTTCACTATTGGAAACGGCACCTTGGCTCCTGGCGTACCCGGCAGCCTATTCAGCACAGCTGCGCAGGCGAACCAAGCTTTGCTTTCGCAATTCAGGTCTGGCGGTAGCTTCAATTCTATTTCGCAAACCGTTCCCGGATTCGCGGCTCCTAACTTCTTCGCTTTTCCAAACACCTTTTTTCAGCCGACCTATTACAAATGGAATTTCGAAATCGAGCAATCGCTTGGAGCAAAGATTTTGCTCAGCATCAATTACTCGGGCATGCATGGCGTTCACATTCCCGTAGGCGACGAAGGACTGAACGGTTATTGCCCTGTCTCTGCTTGCCCGAGCGGCTTTACAGGTCTGCCCGCCGCGCCGCCAAATGCGGCCCTCGGGCAGGTTACTCAGTATCTTTCGGCTGGCACCGCGAGCTACAACGGACTGACTCTCAGCCTACAGCGTCAGCTGTCTTCCGGAGTTGCCTTTAATCTGAACTACACCTGGAGCCATGCTCTGGATGTCGTCTCGAATGGCGGCATCACCAATGAGCCCTTCGGCATCCTGGACACGAACCCGAGTATCACCTCCCCCCAGAATCCTTTCGATATTCGTGGCAACTACGGAAGCTCGGATTACGACGTTCGGCACTACTTCAGCGCCACCCTGCTGCTCACCGATGTGTTGCGCAAAGCTGGACTCCGTTGGGGTCCCAACCAAGTCTTCGGAGGCTGGACCCTGTCTACCAATTGGTTCTTCCGTACCGGGTTGCCCTTCACAGTGGTCGATCAGGCAGCGCTCGGTACGCTATTGGGGTACAACTATAACGGTTCTGTTTTTGCTTCGCCGGTGACGAGTGTTCCGGGCGCCTGTACCAATGCGGTCAATTCGCCCTGCCTTAACACGTCGCAATTTGCTCCGAGCGCCGCCGCTACCGGTTTCCCGACCGGGTTTGGAAGCGGTGGACGCAATGCAGTCTATGGTCCCCGTTTCTTCGACGTGGACATCGCGCTCAGCAAAACCGTGGCTCTCACTGAGCATGTGAACTTCACCTTCGGAGCCCAGGCATATAACGCGTTCAACCACACAAATTTCGACCAACCGGTCAACGATATTTCCAACCCACAATTTGGCTTAAGCATTGCTGCGGTCGGACCTCCGACTAGTCTTCTGGGTTCGTTTGTCGGGGCGGGCAGCTCACCAAGATTCGTCGAGATCAAAGGCGTGCTTCGGTTTTAAGCGCAGCGGCGCGTTTTCACTGATCTTGCTCAAGGCGAGCACTGTGCGCCGTCTATACCCGGCGTTAGGAGTAGCGCGTCCAAAAAACTGTGCGACGCTCTCCCATACATCAGCTCACCCGGGAGCCAGCAACCGTGGGCAATGCGTAACCGGAGCAATGGCAAATATAGCAATCACGGCAACGTAGAATATTACCAAGAATATGAGGCGGCTGTTCCCGACAGGCACTTCGCGTTTTCCGGCTATCGTGGATAACGACTTTTCCCCGGATGCCCCGGTCACCGGCACGTCGCGCATTTAGAAGGCGCTTATGCACGCCTCGCCCAAAATCGAAAGTATCCAAGTCTCTGTCTACACTGTTCCAACCGAGACACCGGAGTCCGACGGAACATTTCAATGGGACAAGACGTCACTCGTCGTCGTAGAAATTCTTGCTGGGGGATTAAAGGGCCTTGGCTATAGCTACGCCGATGCCGCTACTGCACATTTGATTGATGCGTCCCTGGCACCTAAGCTGGTGGGCTATACAGCGCTGGCGATTGGCGCGTGTTGGCGCGAAATGGTCGAGCAGATAAGAAATCTGGGCCGCCCTGGTATCGCTTCAATGGCGATCGCTGCAGTCGACAATGCGCTCTGGGATTTGAAAGGCAAAATTCTCGACGTTTCGGTGGCTGCTCTTCTCGGTCTGGTGCGGACCGGAATTTTGGCGTATGGCAGCGGCGGATTTACTTCCTACTCCGATGCACAACTGCGCAAGCAGTTAGGTGGGTGGGCAGAAGCTGGTTTTCGCGCGGTCAAGATGAAAATAGGCCGCGATGCGTCTGGCGATATTGATCGCGTTCGCGTGGCGCGGCAGGCGATTGGACCGGGCGTGCAATTGTTTGTTGACGCAAACGGCGCCTACGCTCGTAAACAAGCTCTTTATCAGGCGCATCGCTTTAGAGATCATGATGTCACCTGGTTCGAAGAACCGGTTTCATCAGACGATCTGGAGGGACTACGGCTGATCCGTGATCATGGGCCGGCTGGCATGGATATCGCAGCTGGCGAATACGGCTACGATGCCTGGTATTTCCGCCGTATGCTCGAAGCGGGAGCCGTAGATGTTCTCCAGGCCGACGCTACCCGCTGCGCTGGCATTACCGGATTTCTGGCGGCCGACGGACTATGCGCAAGCCGCAGCATGCCTCTATCAGCGCATACCGCGCCCTCGATTCATGCGCATGCCTGCTGTGGAGCGCAGCGCGCCATCAATGTTGAATATTTCTACGACCATGCACGCATAGAAAAGATGGCGTTTGATGGTGCTCTTGAGATTAAAGACGGACTACTTCGCCCCGACCTGACGCGTCCTGGTTTCGGACTCATATTCAAGCAGCCGGACATGCAACCCTATCTGGTTTATAGCTCTAGCTCAAAGACCTAGCTGCGAGCAGCGAGGCGCCCAATCGCACCTTTTGCGCTGTATCAGCGACTACCAACGGGCTCTATTTATAGTTCCGTCTTACGCAGACGCAACGCGTTAGTGATGACGGATACTGAACTAAAAGTCATAGCGGCGCTCGCGATCATCGGGCTGAGCAGGATCCCGAAAAACGGGTACAAAATTCCGGCCGCGATCGGCACCCCCAGTACGTTGTAGAAGAACGCGAAGAACAGATTCTGGCGAATGTTGCGCATCGTCGCGCGACTCAGACGGAGAGCCCGAGCGACTCCCCTCAGATCGCCTTGCACGAGGGTCACGCCGGCGTTTTCCATGGCTACATCAGTCCCCGTGCCCATAGCAATTCCAACATCCGCTTGGGCCAGAGCAGGCGCATCGTTCACCCCGTCACCAGCCATTGCAACGACCTGGCCGGCGGCCTGCAGCTTTTTGATGACTTCGGCTTTTTGTTCGGGCAGCACCTCTGCTTCCACGTTATCGATAGCAAGTGGCTTAGCAACGGCAAGCGCCGTCGTTCGGCTGTCACCGGTTAACATGGTAATCCGCACTTTCTCTCGATGCAATAAGTTCACCGCCTCGGCCGTCGTTGCCTTAACGGGATCGATGACGCTGACCAGTCCGGCAGCCTCTCCATCGACCGCCACGAACACCACCGATTGGCCTTGCGCTCGAAGTGTATTCGCCTCGGTGATTAGATCGCCCGGTTGAATATGCAACTGCTCCAAAAGGGCGAGATTTCCCAATGCGACCGAACGGCCATCCACCATTCCGCGGACGCCTTTACCCGTGATTGAAGAAAAGCCCGTCGTCCTTGTTATTAGGAGCCCTTTATCGTTTGCACCGCGAACAATCGCATTCGCTAAGGGATGTTCGCTCGCTTGTTCAAGGCTCGCGGCCAGTCGCAGCAGTTCCCCTTCCGAGACAAGACCGGAGTGTGAGCGGACCGTAGCAAGTTTCGGCTTGCCTTCCGTCAGTGTTCCTGTTTTGTCCACCACGAGAGTGTTCATCTTTTCGAGCAGCTCCAGCGCTTCGGCATTTCGAACCAGAACACCGGCTACGGCGCCCCGACCCGTTCCGACCATAACGGACATGGGCGTCGCTAATCCCAGAGCACACGGGCACGCAATGATTAGTACTGCGACCGCGTTCACAAAAGCATGCGCCAGCCGAGGTTCTGGCCCCCAGCTTGCCCAGGCTATGAACGTGAGAACGGCCATTACCACAACAGCCGGAACGAAATAGGAGGCGACTGAATCTGCCAGGCGCTGAATGGGCGCACGGCTTCGTTGCGCCTCACTCACCATCCGCACGATGTGGCTGAGAACGGTATCGCTCCCCACGCGGTCGGCTCTCATCAGGAAGCTGCCGGTTCCATTCACGGTTCCTCCGGTCACTTGATCGTTCGCTGTCTTCTCGACCGGGATTGGTTCTCCAGTGATCATGGATTCATCTATGGAGCTCGTTCCATCGGTCACGACGCCATCTACTGGCACCTTCTCGCCAGGACGAACGCGTAGAGTCGCACCGATCTGAATCTGATCGATGGGCGTGTCGCGCTCTTTACCAGAGGGGTCTACCAGACGCGCGTTTTTCGGAGCCAGTCCCAGAAGAGATTTCAGCGCGCTGCTGGTCTGGCTGCGTGCTCGTAGTTCCAGAACCTGACCGAGTAAGACCAGCGTTGTAATGACCGCCGCGGGTTCGAAATACAGCGGCGCCTCACCGCTGCGGGAACGAAACGAGGCTGGAATAAGCATTGGGAAGAAGAGAGTGAACAGGCTAAACGCATACGATGTGCCCGTGCCAAGCGCAATCAAGGTAAACATGTTGAGGTGCCTGTTCAACACTGACCCCCAGCCCCGTTCAAAGAAGGGCCAGCCAGCCCACAGCACGACCGGTGTGGCCAGGGCGAACTGAATCCAGCCACTCGCAGCGGCGGAAAGCCGGTGCGTTCCCGGCACGAGATCGAGCAGCATAAGAATCAGCAAAGGCGCCGTGAGCGCGATACTAAGCCAAAGCCTTCGCTTCATGTCAACCAGTTCGGGATTCGTCTCCTCGGCTGTGACCTCTCGCGGTTCAAGCGCCATGCCGCAGATCGGGCATGCGCCCGGCTCGCTGCGCCGGACCTCCGGATGCATGGGGCACGTATATTCCAGCTGCGGAGGCGCCAGCTGAAAGCTAACGGGTTCGAGAGCCATACCGCACTTCGGGCATGTTCCCGGCCCCTTCTGGCGTACTTCCGGGTCCATCGGACACGTATACTCAACGTCCTGAGCGCGCGCCGGCAGAAGTGCCGTCCCCTGCCCGTGAAATGCATGCTGGTGAACAGGAGCGCTCTCAAGCTTCTGGTGGGGAACACTCATTGAAAAGGAGCGCCGCACATATTCCGTTGGGTCCTGTTCAAATTTCTGCTGACAACCCGGGCAGCAGAAGTAGTAATCAGTTCCTGCGTGGGGAACTGGACCTGCCGCCGTTTTTTCGTCCACAAACATCCCACAAACAGGGTCCTGAAGAGATTGCTTTTGCTCTACATTCATAATTTGTCTTCCCTAGCGCAAGTGTTTGTAGATAAGTTCAAGCAGTTCGTCGTACTGCGCTGCCGCTTGGCCCTCGCTTCCACTGCGAATGGCCTCCGTTGCACAATGACGGAGATGGTTCTGCATTAGCGCCCGCGAGACACCGCGTAAAGCCTCCTGCACCGAAGCGATTTGAACGACGATATCGGCGCAGTAACGTTCTTCGTCAACCATCTTCTGGAGACCTCGAACCTGTCCTTCGATACGGCGCAGCCGGTTCAAATTCGATCGTTTGATTTCCGGATCGACTGCCACGGCCTTACGTCCGGAACTGCTGCCGTCGGCACACGCACAGGGTGCCAGGTCGCTAGATTCTTTCCCTTTGGTCGTTCCGGTTCTCTTTACGATATTCACTTCTGTCTCCATCATATACCCCCTACCCCTATTTGGCAACTGCAGCGGCTCACACGGAAACGTAGTAGTGAACTTGACTTGATTCGCGAATACCGGGAACAATTTGCCGGCACGTATGAACCGGGTTCTACCGCCGACGAAGTTGAGCAGCTCAGGCCGCTTGCGGGGAAATTCGCGCGGCACCAACATCGGTGCGGTCACCGAACTCCGTCAACTAAGGCTTCGTTTTGTGAAGTATTGATTGTCCACGCCGCACGGCAAGGAAGCGCCACCACGCCATACAGCGAAGACTTTCAATGGTGAGTCATGTTTGGCGGAGTGCAATTAATCAATTCATTTGCCACATAAGGCGTCAGCGCGAGGACAAGGTGTATTGCACAAGGATTCCGTTCACAAAATCGGCCTTGATCGTATGATCCTTGTCTTGAAACGCGCAGGAAGTCATTTTCAGCCCGTTCTGCTCGCTGTCATGCGTCTCCGTCGGTTTTCCAAACAAAGCTTCGACCTGGTCGAGAGTGAGCCCTTTCCTGAAGCTCTTTTCGGCGTCGCCGAAGGCAGGCTGCGGTGGAGGCGGAGCGCCAGTGTCCCCGGCAAGAGCCTGCCCTTGGCGGCCCGCGCTGGTCTCGGAAGCGGGAAACGCATCAGGCGGGAAAACCACCCTGTAGCCTCTGCGAATCGATGCGCTGCTTCTTATTGTCCGCGGCATCTTCGGCCCGGGCGCGGTCACGCAGGTCCTGCCGCTCGCGATCGGCTCTCACGCTCTCGAGCTCCCGCTGCAGGGACCGCCGCTTGTCCGGGTCGGTCTCGGCGTTCAATTGCCTTTCCAGTTCCTTCTCGCGACTGCTTTTGTCTGCCGGTGTGAAATGAACCGACGAGTCAGTGTCGTCAAAAGCGGTTCCATAGCCGCCGCCGCCCAACTGAAACTCGACGTTATTGTCTTTTACTTTGATTTTGGTGATCACCACCTTATCGCCATTTCGCAGCGACGTGCCGAATTTCTTGAGCCGGCTCGAGTAACTCTTTACGTCGAGCGTCTGCGGACGTTGCGGGTAGATATCGACTCCCTGCTGTGTCGCCGGCATATCAAGCTTGACGATGACTTGCTTACCTTCGAAGAACTGACCGATTGCGGCTGGGTTCTGTGCGGGAAGATGAAACCCGATAATGACGAGCGTGAAGGTTATTTGCCATAAACGCCGGTAGATCCGTGACAGTTGTGTTTGCGGGTACAATTCTTTGTTCTGAATCGAAAATGTAGCACCTCGTGGCAAACGGAGCAAGTTATTTTACAAGCGACCTCCCCTAAGGTGCGGCGGGGGCGGATTCGTGGGAGCTGCTATCCGTGATCATCGCGTTAGCTACTCCTAATGCAACCTTGAACATAGACGAACAAATGCCCGTAGCGCGTTGGCTCGTCTGTTCGCGATGTTGCTCAGCTTGCATTTGACCATTCAGAGTTCTAGCGAACTGCAGCAAGTCATCCGGCGGTTTCGCCGCTATTTGCCCTCCCTGGGGATCCTTCCAATCGGCCAACATTCGCAGCAGATTTTGGCTCTGCTCGATCCACCGCTTGGCCTCACCGGAAATCGAGAGTTGAGGATCTTGCACGCGATAGTGAAAAAGCGAGAGTTGCAGCAGAAAGTAGGTGCGAAGCTGCGGCTGCCATGCGCGTATCTGGTTTCTCAGCTTTACCTTTTGCCGCCATCGTGAGCCGAACTCGAAAAACAAGGCATCGCTCTCGTTACGAACTAAATCGAATTGATTGTTGATCAAACCGCGTTCAGCACGCGCCTTGTCTATCGCAGCCGGCAAATCGAGGCCGACGATCTGATGGTCGAACTCTGCGATACGGCGCAGGTTCGCCGTGAAGAGTTCTAAGATTCTCACGGCAGAATCCTTCACCCAAATCTGGTCGAAGCAAAGCCACATCGCTGCCAATCCAAGGAGAATGCCCGCTACATCGTCCCTGGCTACCGCCAGTGAGGTTTGTGGGCCGAACGTTCTCAGGTGAGTGACGTAAAAGGCAAACGCCGTTTGCACGCCAGCATAAGAGAGCCGCGGACTGGAGGTCGCGACCCAAGAGGCGATGGCAGTTACAGCTACAAATAAAACAGTGAATCCCCCGATTCCGTCCAAGTGCGGCAGCAAAAATACCTGGGCGCTCATTCCCAGACAGATGGCGCCAAACAGGGCGCCAATCACACGCAGGACTTGTTTTTGCCGCGACGATCCTACGGTAGAAAGCGCGGTGATTATGCAGGTGGACACAGCGGTGCTCAGACCGGGCCAATCGATCGCGCTGTAGAGCACATAGCAAAACGCGGCAGCCAGTGCGCCTTTTAAAGCGAAACGCACATGATCAGGATTAGTGAATGCGTCCTCTTTCCAGATCGGGTTACGGCGCATTTGAAAATCAACGGCAGACGGCAGATATTCCGACAAGGGAGCTAGTCCCGAAAAGACCTGCGGCATTAACCCGATCGTTCGTTCGATATCCGAGATGAAAGGGTTCCGGGCGTCGGCCAGATGTGGTTGGAGGGCCGCAATAGCGGCGAAATCACTCTTCGAGAGGGCAATCCGAACGCCTTGCAAGTTTTTCACTGCTTCGAGACACCTCTCGCGATCCGCAGGACTGAGTGCGACCTCCAAGTCATTCAGGGTTGCGCTTAGATCGATGAGCCTGCCTACCAACGCCACTGTTGCGCTCAGTTCGGCCATCATCTGCGGATTGTTGTTTGAACGGAGTAGCAACCGCCGCATCGAAGCCGTTCCCGTCATTGCGTATTGGACAAGCTTGCTACCTGAGACTTCGTTTAATTCGTGATGATTCCCCCAGGCATCCAACACAGCTTCTACTGTTTGAATTCGATCAGTCAAACCCTCCTTCAACTGATCGAATGGATGAATACGCCGAGAGATCAGCTCGACGGCTACAGTGATACAGGCCGCTAGCGCTACCGCGAGAGCCGTCCAGAGAGTGCCCTCGACAAGCAACTCCGTATTCGCGGGAAAATCCCAGGCGGTCAGAGAGTTCACCGCGAGAAAACCAAACGCGGTTCCCATCGGATACTCCGCCACTGCGCTAATCAGAAAAAATATGAGAAAGAGCATGCCAATAACCCAGCAGAAGTGCAGCACGGGGTTGCCGGCGAGAATAGCGGCTGTGAATAAAATCACGCATAGAGAACAGGCCACTGCGCCCACGGCCGTCAGCGCGCTGCGTACGGTCGCCTGCGGACTATCGCGCGAAAACAGCAATGTGTAATAGGCGCCTAAGGCTGCGCCCGGCACGCGGTCTACCATGATCCACAGCATCACCAGCGTGGCGGAGATGGTCATGCGCACAACCGTCCAGCTTCGGCCCGGATATGGCTTGAGTTCCTGCGCAAGAAAGCCGACAATCCAGCGTGAGGATGACTGAGTAACGCGGGGACGTGACTGTGCCAGGCTCGCCATGGTTAACGCGCAAGCGCATCGGTTCGATTGCTTCGCACAATCACGGCCGCGTTTTCTCCAACCCGCAGCAACTCACCAACCGGATTTAAGATCCTGATGCGCACCGGGTAGCGCGAGGCCAGATGTACCCAATTCAACGTACGTTGCGTGTCAGGCAATCCCTGCTGCGTGAGGGTTCCCACCACTGAGGGATCGAAAGTCACACCATAGCCCGTGCTGTCGACGACTCCATGGAAGTGCTGCTCAGCTTTCGACATAAGATATACGTCGGCTGGCATGCCAGGCCGTATGTTCTTCAATTCCGTTTCCCGGTAGTTCGCCGCGACCCACCATGTCCGCGTATCGATTAGAGTGAAGAGCTGTTGCCCAATGCGCGCGTACGCTCCCTCGGAAATCGTTAAGTTCGTCACACGTGCAGCGAATGGAGCATACACCCGGCAATGGTCGAAGTTGTACTGAGCGGTGCGGATAGCCGAGGCACGGCTGCCACGCTGGGCTAATAGCGGTTCCAGGATGTCTATTGCCCGCTCAGATTGCGTGGCCTGCGCGTGACTCTGCTCCAGCGTTGCTTGCGACTGTTCTTGCTCGGCCAGTGCTGAGTTGAGCCGGGCCTGCGACAAGCGTAGCTGTGCCTCCGCCTGTCGCACGGCCTCGTCTTTCGCCCGGGTGGCACTACGCGCCTGGTCCACCTGGTCGACCGTGACAAACTGCTTACCGAGCAATGGTTCCAGGCGGTGCAGATTATTATTCGAGTACTCCCACTCCGCTATCGCTTGCTTTATCACAGCTTCGGAATGGATTACATCGGCGCGTGCTTGTTCGACCATTGCACCTGATTGCAGCAAACTCGCTCCAGCGCTGCGAGTGGCCGCCTGAGCCGCAACCGCAGCGCTGGTTTGCGACCCAATATGCCTTCGCTCGTTCGCGATCTGTCCTTCGAGAGCCGCTAATTCCGCTTTCGCGTTTTCGAGCGCGTAACGGTAGGGCGCATCATCAATTTCAAACAACAGATCGCCTTGCTTCACCAGCTGGTTGTCCCGCACCGCCAGCTTGACGATAGGCCCCTCCACCACGGGCGCAATGCCGATGAAGTTGGCTATGACCTCGGCGTCGGCGGTCCTTGGCTGAGATTCGATTCGTTCAATAACCAGCGCACCTGAAACCAATGCGGCCAATACGGCTAAAACCGGGACCAGCCGCAATCTCCAGCCTTTGCGGGGCGCCTGTTTGTTTTCCGTCATGCTCATTCGCTCCGCGCTAGGCGAAAGCTATCAGCCAAAACGTAAACGAAAAGAACAGCGTGAGGGCCGAATAAGTCAAACCGGCCGGCTCTACATACTTGTTGAGTCCCGCGCGGCGCACCGCAAGGTGTATCAGAACTGTCAAAACGATGGCGGCCAGTACGCATAGCATCCAACCCGGAAAATATGATCCGAAAACATTGAAGAGAGGCGATCGCGCATATCCGTAACGCAGTATCAACAACAGCAGCAAGAACGCTCGACCAATGGGAGAAGAAAATCCGAACGGCCTCATGGCTTCCTCTTGGCCGCCTGCTGTTCGAGCAGGTCTCCCGTGCGATACCCGAGGTCGGCGAAACTCGTGAGTACACGAGCACGCGCCGTGATATCCGCCGATCGAGCCTGGGCCAGCGCTCTTTGAGCAGACAGCACATCGAGAATGTTGCGAACTCCATACTTGTAGGATTCGAGCGCCGCGTTATAGGAAATCGTCGACGCATTCAGTAGAGTACCGGCCGCCTGCCGTTGGCGCAAAGCCGTCTTGGTATCGGAGTACGAGCGCCACACTTCGTCTGCAATCTGGTCCTGGGTTTCTTCCGCGCGCGCTTCTGCCTGCTTCTCATCCGCCTTCGCCTCCGCCAAATTGTTGCGCCGGCGCCCCCCGTCAAACACCGTCCACGATAAGCTTAACTGCGCATTGTAAACCGGTGATCCTGCGTAGGTACCGTTGAACGGAGGTTGCTCACCATAAGCGCGCAGGTATCCATAGGTCCCTTCAAAAGCCAGTACGGGATAGTAGGCCGATCTTGCCTCCCGTATGCTCGCATTCGCAGTCTCGATCTCGGCCAAGCGAGCTTGCAAATCCGGACGCTGGTTAAGAGCGCGTTTGATTAGGTCGCTGACCGAGGCTGTCAACTCATCTGGAACCGGGAGTGTTTCAATTCCCTCCACGTGGATCCGAGATTCAGGTGAGGCCATCAGCGTGGTCGCAAGATCTCCCGACGCGATTTCTTCCGAACCAATGGTCTGCTGTAAATCATATTCAGCCTGCGCGGTGGCGCTGCGCGTCTCGAGGACATCTGGTAGCGTTGCTAGCCCGTGCAATAGGCGCGCTTCCGCCGCTTGTTGTACTGCCTTCGCATTCTCCAGGTCGGTCTCGGCCGCCTTTCTCTGGCCATTTGCATTCAAGAGCTGATAGTAGAACATCATCACCTGAAAGATGATGCGCCGATGCGTGTCATTGAATCCGAAATTGGCGGAAAGCAGATTAGCGCGCGCTTTCGCTACGCGATCCAACCGAGCTCCGAAATCGAATATCGTATAGTTCAGACCGGCTTGTCCCTGCGCTAAACCGAGAATCTGCTTCACGAATGCATCGTTAATCAACACGCCTGTTTGGGTGGTCTGTCCCATCGCCGTGGCGACCAGCGTCGGATAGAGATCGCTCTTAGCTATACCCAGCAGGCCCACTTGAACCTTGGCGGCTTCCCAGGCCTCTCGCGTCTCTGGATTATGTTGTTCCGCCAGGTCAATCAACTGCGCCAACGTGTAGGTTTCGGTAGGCGACAACTGAAACTCTTTAGTTAATTTCCCGCGCAGTCTCTCGAGCGGCGGCGTGGAAACGTGGTTCCAAGGCCGTTCGGGCGCGGTCGGTGCCAGCTGCGCATTCGCCGCTAGGGCGACAAGTGCCACAGCAAACGTACAAAAGACGATTCGGGTACCGATCCGTGAAAGTGCCTGCTCACAACCATTCATGCTCTAAGCGACTCACGAGAGAGCATGCATCCGGTTTACTCCCAGTCCACATGCCGCGCAAGAAAAAGTATAGCTATCCGCTCAGGCCAACTCAAAGCTATTTGTCAGTGGCCAGACTATGCGGTCCCATCGCTCGCTCGAGATTGCAATCGCGTTGGGTCTGCTCGTCCACTATGCTGTCGAACAGACAAAGGGCACGATCGAATGTGAGCGCTCAATATAGCAGGTCTCTCCTCCTCTCCATGAGCCTGTAATATCAACTTATGCCCGGATCCAAGTCGGCTTTTATCCCGGCAGTTGACGTCACATCCCCAACGCCCAAATATCGGCGCTTACTGGACACTCTGGCGGCGGACATCGAAGCCGGTAAGCTGAAGCCCGGTGACAAACTGCCGAGTGAAGCTGCACTCGTCCAGAAATTCTCTGTTTCGCGGATCACCGTCGGTCGAGCTCTGCGCGAGCTCGGCCATCGGGGGCTGATCCGCCGCGTCGCCGGGTCTGGAACCTTTGTACGCGAGACCGAAACACCGCTGGACCGTTCTCTGCTCTTTGGCTTGCTGATTCCCGACTTCGGTGAGACTGAAATTTTCGAGCCCATCTGTACGGGAATTGCGAACGCGCCACAGGCGAGCGATCATGCCCTTTTGTGGGGTCACCTCAATGGCAAAAGCTCCGCGAAAGAAGAGCAGGCCCGCGAACTCTGCCGTCAGTACATCGCGCGGAACGTGAGTGGCGTCTTCCTGGCGCCCTTCGAATTCGAACGGGCGGCCGACAAAATCAATCGTGCGATTCTGGCCGCATTAGACCGCGCCGCCATCCCCGTTGTTCTGCTGGATCATCGGCCCTCACATCTGTCGGAGGCTAAAAGAAACGACCTGGTCGGTCTAAACAATCGTCAGGCTGGCTACATGGCCACCGAGCACTTGATCCACCTCGGCTGCAAACGAATCGGCTTTCTGAGTTACCATGGCTCCCCTTCCAGCATTTCCGGACGCTGGAGCGGCTACAAAGCAGCGCTCGACGAGCATAGTCTGACTCCGGTCGAAGCCTCTAGCGAAGCCGGCGTGGAAGGCTGGGTTTGTGTCAACGACCGCGTAGCCGGACAGCTGATGCACAGCTTGCTGAAAGGCGGTGTGCGTATTCCAGCCGACGTGCGCATCGTTGGTATTGACGATGTCGGTTACGCAAGCTTGCTTCCTGTCCCTTTGACTACCATCCGCCAGCCGTGCCGTGCGATTGGAGAAGCGGCGCTGTCCACCATGCTCGATCGAATCCGAAATCCGCGTATGCCGGCCCGCGATTTATTACTCGACGGAGAATTGATCATGCGCCTGTCCTGCGGCGGCCAACCATCCGATCCTCAGTAACGGATCTTCTGTGGGTTTTGGCCCCAAGCACGAAAGGCCGCCAGGCCTTCTTCACGCAGCAGCATTTCTCCCGGAATGGATCGTTGTGTTGGCTGGAGAGCGAGGTCCCTGTAAATGGTCTCATCGTCGAATCCGTGGCAAGCCGCATCCTGTCGGGTACATGCAAAATAAAGGCGATCGGCGCGCGCCCAGTAGATAGCTCCCAGACACATCGGGCACGGTTCGCAGCTTGTATAGACGTCGCAACCAGCCAAGGTGAAGCTATGCGTTTTCCGGCAGGCAGTACGAATAGCCATAATCTCCGCATGAGCGGTGGGATCGTTCCGCCTGGTTACCTGGTTGGTGCCACTCGCCACTACTTCCCCGTGCCTCACAATGATTGCTCCGAACGGGCCGCCTTCACCGGTCTCTACGTTCCGCATGGCAAGCGAAATTGCGAGCCTGAGGTACTCTTCCGAACTGTTCATCAACGAATAAGTCGATTCGGCCGCGATGTTGCGTTAATGCGCACCACCCTGCACCGCAACAGTCTCATCCCGTTCCGTTGAGCCTTCACTCTCGGTTGGGATGCTGAAATAAAACGTCGATCCAACCCCGGGAGTCGACTCGGCCCACATCCTCCCGCCATAGCCTTCAACTATCCGCTTACAAATCGCCAGTCCCAGACCGGTACCCGGAAAATCACGGTTATTCAAACGCTTAAACAGACCGAAGACTTGCTCGGCATAAGCTTGCTCAAACCCGATTCCATTGTCTTTCACTGAAAAAATCCAATAATTATGATGTGCGGTAGCGCTGATATGCACGCGCGGCGGCTCGGCTCCCCGGTACTTAAGCGCATTACTAATCAAGTTCTGAAATACCAACCCCACTTGTGCCGCGTTGCACGGGACCGCCGGCAGATTATCCCGGGTTATTTTGGATTTAGTCTCATCGAGCGTACCCTGAAACAGAAACACTGTTTCATCCACCACTGCGCCGAGATCTACAAGTTGCCGATCCCGCTCCTGGGCGGGGATTCTAGCGTACAGCAGCAGGTCCTCAAGCAAAGCACTCATATGCCGCGCCGCCGATTCGATGTAGGCCAGATATTCGTCGGCCTGCGAATCCAGCGCGCCATGATAGCGCGTGGAGAGCAGTTTAGAAAAAAGCGATATCGTGCGTAACGGTTCCTGCAGATCGTGGCTAGCCGCATAGGCAAACTGCTGCAAGTCCGCATTCAGCACTGTTAGTTCTCGGGCCTTACGCGCCAGCTCTTCTTCGGCCTGTTTGCTTTCACGCCGTTGCCGTGCTTCCGCTAAAGCCCGGCGTACGGCGGGCGGCAGCCGGTCCAACTTGTGCTTGAGCACGTAGTCCGTTGCACCACGTTTCAAGCTTTCGATAGCTACCTCCTCGCCCATCCTCCCCGACAGAAAAATAAACGGAATGTCCGGACAATTCTCCTGTGCAATCGCCAACGCGGCATGTCCGTCAAAACCTGGCAATGAATAGTCGGAGAGGATCAAGTCCGGACAGTTTGCGTGCAGCTTGGCCCGAAAACTTTCACGGTCCTGCACTTGTTCCGATTCGTGGATCAACCCAGCTCTGTTCAGAGCCGCCGACGCCAGTTCAGCGTCGAGCGGACTGTCCTCGAGCATCAAAATTCGAACAGAGTTTTGCATCAATCTACGCGAGCGGCCAGCGTAGCGGCATGAGCCGCTCCAGACTCACCACTAATATCTTCGCGCCTGGGAAACGAGCTTGCCTGAAAATCATGCCGTGCTCGACCTCGTCGGTAACGCAAAAGAAAATCTAGCGCCCTTGTCGACCTCGCCGGTAGCCCAAACCCGGCCTCCGTGCCGCTCGACGATGCGCTTCACGTTGGCCAGCCCAATCCCTGTGCCCGAAAACTCTTCCATCCGGTGAAGCCGTTGGAATACACCGAACAACTTACCAGCATAAGCCTGTTCAAAACCCGCACCGTTATCGGTGATCGAGAAAACCATCTCCTGTCCTTCTTCGTGCCCTTCAATCTGGATCACGGCTTGTGCCTTGTTCTTGGTATATTTCAGAGCGTTTTCAATCAGGTTCTGCCATACCAAACGCAGCAGTAATTCGTCCGCTTCGGCAGCAGGAAGATACCCGAAATTCCAGACAATGTCTCTGCCCGAGGCTTCCTGCTCCAGATCACGTGTCACCTCCCGTACCAGGCGGTCTGTATCCACGCGGCTCGTTCTAAGCTTCGTCCGGCCCAAATGGGAAAAATTTAAAAGATCCTCTACTAACGTGCCCGCAAAGTTAGCGGATTGAATGATGATCTCGATATAGCGCTTTTCATTTTCCTCCAGCTTGGCCGTCGCCGAGTCTTTCAACAATTCGGAATAACCCAGAATGTGGCGGAAGGGTGCCCGCAAATCATGCGACACGGAATAGCTGAAAGCTTCAAGTTCTTTGTTCGATCTCTGGAGTTCCTCGCTCAATCCCGCCAACTCCTCCGTTTTCCTCAAAACGATGCCGATGATCGCATTGCGCAGTTCGGTTGCGGCTTCAACTTCTTCCCTGTGCCACGGCAACGATCGCCCACGCACGGTCTCTTTCCAAGTTTCGAATGATCTTCGAGGGTGAAGACGGTCGGGCGTTTCTTTTTCAGACCCCATCGGCTTACCTGGATCGCCGCCCCAATTGACAGTTTGTACAACCTCTGGCCGCAACCAGAGCACGTAGCTTCGATATATCTTCGAGATCGAAATCGCCAAAACCCCGCTCGCGTGCTCCTGAAGGTTAGCGCCTGGTAAAACAAGCGGCAGCGAGTCCGTATGAAAGACCTCTTCCCTGCCCTGCTCCACCAGCCAGTCGACAAGCTTCCAAATTTCCGGCTGCGGCGGGCATGCTCCCAGGCAGGTGCAAGTTCCGGCATGTACAATTGCCGCACCTCCCGCCGCGCCAAAGCTGAGAAGCTCGTCCGGATGATGACGCAACTCGTCCAGGAATTCGTTCCCTTGCGCCATGTAAGCGAGTAGCCGCGTAATCACCGATGTGAGCCAGAGCCGCCGTTCATAGTTGACCCGCTGCTCAGCTACTTCAAGCTGCGTAGCAACTGTCTGAGCCAGCAGATCACAAGCGGTTCTCGTTTCGAGCGAAACGAAGCGCGCAGTTCGATGATGGCAGGCGATCAAGCCCCACAGCCGCCCGTCTCCCGTCAGCAGCGACATAGACATGGAACTCGCCACCTGCATGTTTTTCAAATACTCGAGGTGCACCGGAGATACGCTGCGCAATGCGGCAAAACTCAGGTCGACCGGCCTCTCCGAGTCCATGCCGGGCGCTCCCGCAATCGCCACTGGTTGATAATCCACGTCCGCGATAAGGCGCAAACGGTTCATTTCATAAAGCTGACGCGCTTGTTTCGGGATATCGGACGCTGGAAACCATAAATGCAAGTAAGGCGAGTACTTTTCGTTCGTCGACTCGCCCACCACCTGGCCATTCCAGTTATTGTCGAACTTATAAACCAAAACGCGATCAAATCCCGTCAGCCCGCGTACTTCACTCGAGGCTAGTTGCGCGATCGCTTCGACCGTCTGGGCTTTTTTCAACCGGCCGACAAGCGTGCTCACAATCGGATACAGTTGCTCGAATGACGCAGTAGCATCGGAACGAGCCGGCTCAAGCTCGATAACGAGTTCGCCTGCGTGCCGATGCCCAACCGCGTGAAAGTTCTTCCGGCTTGTGGAACCTCTCAAGGTGCACAGATAAACCGGACCTTCATCAAGATGCGCCGCTCCGATTGCCTGAATCAGTTCGTGAGCCTCGGAAAGTTCGAAGAGGTTCGATAGCTCCGCGCCAAGAGCCATCTCGTAGGGGATCCCCAAATGCTCGAAACTATTGGTGCTTATTCGACTGACGCGAAGCGCCGGCTCTTCCAGCACCATGAGCAAGCCATGCGGTTGTATGCTGCCGGGCGTGTGAATCGGCTCTCGCTCACAAGTCTCGAGATCGAGCCTGGTTCCGGAGAGCTCAGACCCGGCAGCCATATTGGTCGGAGCAGCACAGCCAGCCATGCAGCGCCTGAAAGACTTGCCGCGCCGAGACTACGATCTGGTCTTCCATTGCAGGCTCCGCTTTGCGGCGTAGCAGATCTCTGAATTCCGTCCACTTCCTGCCTACCGACGGCCCATAACTCGAGAAAAACGTATAGCCGTTGCCGCCTGAAAGCCCCAGCGATCGTTCCAAATGTCTGGCAATTAGTTGACCGCCCAAGGTTGCGCCCTCGGCCACATAAAGGCCACCCAACAAGTCAGCGAACCCGGCACAGACGGGAAGACTCTCACACAAGCGAACATCGCCGATGGGCAATCCAAAAAATTGCAAATCCTTTGCGAGCTTCGGGGTCTTCTTCCGCTCCTCGTCGTAGTCCGGTAGCCAGCGGGGAAAAAACGGCTGAAGTGCTTCTTCCCAGGGTGCGTAGAAGCCGAAAAAACGTTCCACCAGGCAAATGTATTCGCCTAGAGTCAAACCGGGCCGGAGAAGATCGAGTCCTCGCTCGAGCTTTTCGTGTTCCGGCCTGGTTTCGGTTCTTAATCGAGCGAGTAAGGAACCGCTTTGTATGGTGGCCGCAGGCAAACTCAGTTACCAGCGAGGACCACGATTTCCTCCACCGCCGGACCGGCCACCGCCGCCGCGCCCATTGCCGCCTCGTCCGCCGCCACCGCCACGATTGCCGCCGAATCCGGATCCGCCCTGGGGCTTTGGTCGGGCCTCATTTACGTTCATCGTCCGCCCATTCAGATCGGCGCCGTTAAGTTGGGAAATCGCCGTTTCCGCATCTCTTTTCTCGGTCATCTCTACAAATGCGAAGCCTCGGGGCTGTCCGCTGTCCCGGTCCGTCACAATATTCACTCGCTCTACGTTCCCGTATTGCGAAAAAGCCGCCATCAAATCTTCCTGGGTTGTCTTGAAACTCAGATTCCCGACAAAGATGTTCGTCATTTAGTTACCCGTTCGGTTTTAAATATGTCTTGAGGATTGTTCTAGATACCAAAGGCCCTAAAGGCGGGAAGACGATGGAGGTAGAGAGCCGCAAAGACGAACTAAGTGTAACAGAAGAATGCTAGCCCAGCGAGATGCATTATTCAGCCATCGTTTTTGACAAACTCCGGTTTCGAATCATCTTGTACGCCCAGTAATACGTGTTATCCCGTAGCAGGTAATTGCGCGCCTCCAGAATGACCCGGCGAGCCAGGCGGCTCACCTTATTTCCGGGCAAGTTAGGCAGTGAATCCGCCTGCGCATCCAATGAACAAGACTCCGCTGTCAGGACGGTTAGCCGCCCGTCGGTTGAAACTCTTCCGCTTTGATACAGCCCCGATACCGCGACTCCGTCCAGCGACCGCCGCGTATCGGCACAGCCGGCAAAAGTTAAATCGGTCGAAACCTTCTCCCGTTCAATATCGATATCTTTATCAATTTTGTGGGTAAATGCGATAGTAGTCACTTGGAATTTGATTCCGGTATCGTGGGTTGCCGCCCCTAGCCAAACCTCCTGGCCCTCAAACGTGCCCGCCTGCCAGAGCCTGATGTGATGCCGCTGAGTGACAGTGTCAAGTGATTTTTCAAAAATGAGATCCGGTTCGCGCCCGCGGTAGTAGAGCCTCGACACGGGCGCCGTCGCATAGTCTTCACGCGAACTGAACGCTTCATACACGCGGGAGGAATGCCATAGCGACCGTGGGTCGGCTTTCAACCAGCCCGATGTCGCAAATGCTTCATCTACCGCCTGAGGTGATCCCAAAATCACAATATTAATTAAGTCGGGGGCCGTTTGCCCGTTGTGATACGAAATCTTGTCTAGCTTAGGACCGAGCCAGCGCGAAAATCCGTCACTCACCTCGGGTGTCGGTGAACTGAGCCCTTCCTCCGCGAGCGGGAAACGGCTATTTACACGCAACTTCATGTCCGTCCCTGGCGGCAGGCGGATCTCCGGTTCGGGGAACGGCAATATCGCGCATCGCACGGCGAATAAGGCGCCAATACCAATCGGCCCCATCGAGTACTTCGCCCAAACCTGGTTCGTCGCTCCCGTCAAACCAATCGCCGTGCGATAGAACAGACTCGAGGTCGGTTTGAACCAGAATCCGTTCAGCAGATTGCCCGGGTTATTCGCCGCCAACACTCCCTGAATCGCACCCTTTGTAGTAACGTGTTCGCGCGAATTATCAATGGAGGCAAGCCTCGCTTGAAATGGATAGCGTTCTCCATCCGGCATCTCGATTTCGTTGAAGCTTAATTGCAGACCGGCCCGCTCATGAATCAGGCCCAGCCCTACACGTCGAGCCTTGATTACCGTCCCGGAAATCACGCTGTCTTTCGGGATTAGAACACGGCCATCCATTTCCAGCGACCGAATCACGATACAACGAAACACGGTACCAGCCGGAGACGCATAGCTGGTGAGGTGATTCTGCAGCCGAACTTCGAGCAACGGCTGCACATTAATTGCCGAATAGCCCGCGGAGCATACTGCCATCAGCAACGAAACGATTTTCCAGTTCATAGCCTCAACGCCGACGCTCGGAACAATCTCTACGCTATCCGAGAGCAGATACACTCCCCGGCCTAGCCCCTTCTTCTTTACTATCGAACGTTCAGCTTAGCGAAAATGTGGATCGCGGTAAAGGCCTCCTAGTACAAATGCACATTCCAGATGCAATTTATTCGGATTTCGGTAGAACGATATCAGAGCATGACAGAACATCTTGGTTCTTATCTGCCGTTAAAGCCCCGCCGTCCTAGATATCCTACTGGCGCTTTCCGGCGAAGACCGTCACAGTTAC
Organism: Bryobacteraceae bacterium; assembly: GCA_036272575.1. GTDB lineage: Bacteria > Acidobacteriota > Terriglobia > Bryobacterales > Bryobacteraceae > Bog-105. The sequence continues at coordinate 21,500 of DATAYL010000021.1, forward strand.
GCCATCATGCAGGAAATCGTTCGCTAGTCGGAGGGCCAATACAAAGTTGGACCCGGGGCACGTTACGACAGCTGCGCCCGCTTTATCGTTTTTGTGTTTGGCTGCACCCATCGCCTTTCCGCCGTGAGTTCGCCGGAGAGATGCTTGGCATCTTCGATGAAGCCACGCGCTATGGCGGCCTGCCTCAGCCCTCGCCGCCATATTCGAGCACACCGGCGCGGAGCGTCTCCTAGACCTTGGCGTTGACAGTTCGAATAGTCTCCTCTCGCTGGCGATGCCCGCAGGATTCACGCTCTGCGTCTACAAGCTAAAGCATTCGATGCTTCCTCACACGAACGCTTCCAGCCTACCGGCAGTATCGAGCAGGTGCGGACCATTCATAGCCTCGGAGACATCCCCCTGCTCGTGCTTACCGGCGCCAAAACACCTGCTCCGCCGGTCGATGAAGAGGATGCCCTCGTATGGAATACCTACTTCCGTAATCGCATCTACGGAACCCAGCGCCGGCTGGCCTCGCTCTCCAAATGCGGCGTCAGATCATCCTACCCAACACCGGCCATGGCATCCCACTCGAACAGCCCGACGCCATCGTTAACGGCGTGCGCGACATCATGACGCAACTTCACAACCGAGCTCGGCAAAGCAGCTATTGACTATCGCGCTTATTTCTCATACACTGTTGTACAAATGCCGGGAATTGGCAGTATCGGTCAGTTTGAGCAGCTTGTCCTCGCGGCCATCCTCAGCCTCCGAGACGATGCCTATGGCGTAACCATCCAGAAGAAGGTAGAGGACCTCGCGCAGCCGCGACAGATTTCGCTCGGCGCTATCTACGTCACACTCGACCGGCTGGAAGATAAGGGATTCGTCTCCTCGCGGCTTTCCGACCCGACTAGTGAGCGCGGCGGTCGCGCCAAACGATGCTACCGGCTGGAAGCGCTGGGCGAACAGGCCCTCCAGGAGTCCAACGCCACCGCCATGCGCATATCCGACGCCATCTCGCGTGCTTTCGGCAAGGACTGGGCGCGCAAGTGGAAGAAGCAGTGGAATAAGGAGACCGGCTGAGCCATGCCGGCTCCTAGACGCATCGAGGCGGTTTTGTGGCTGCTCCTGCCGCCCGCTTGCCGCGAATACGTGCTGGGAGATCTCTGCGAAAAATGTAGCTCGACCCAGGAATATCTGCGCGAAGCGATACTCGTGCTCCCGCTCGTAATCATCAGCCGAATTCGCCGCACCACCGATACGCAGCTCCTGCTAATGGAAGCTGTCTCGCTGTATCTCTCGTTTTCAGTCGCCGCGTGGTACTTGGGCCAACGGGCATTTTTGTATGCTCAATTCGGCTTCGCCCGCTTGACCATACCGACGGGAGTCGCCGTCACTGGCCTGCTCTTTTGCAGCGCCTGGTCGGATCCGCAACGGCGTTCCTTCATCAAACCAATTTTGCAGGCCGCCGGCAGTATCGCATTCGCCTTATTAGGGCAGGCCGTAATCTTCGACACCAGCAGTTATCTCGCCGTGCCTCTCCAGATATTGTTATGCGGCAGCGTACTTGCTTTTCTGCTTATCTCTACGTTACGGGTGCTATTCCAGCCCTCGGGCATCGGCCCCGCAAAGGTTTTACCGATTTCTATCGAAGAAAACACTCGGCGCAGCCTTGGGCAAGAACCAGGGCAATACACAATCCGGCCCGTCACAAAACACGCGTCCGCCTGGCTCCCCGTAGTTGCACTCGCTGCTTTGCTCGCGGCGTTCCTCGCGTACTGGGTGAAATTAAGGTAGCCGCGAGCGCTTACGAGATCTACTTCAAATACATTTTGAGCGCATCGATCAGGTCCTCGGCCGCTCGAGTCTGCTCATCTGTCGGCTCCCGGTCCGGATCAAGAACGTGGTAGCGTATGTGACCGTTAATCACCTCCGCCATCAACGAATCGAGCGCTCCCCGGCAAACCGCGATTGCATGCAGGACATCCGAACAATCCGCCCCTTCGTCCAGCGTGCGAACGACCACGTCGACCTGACCTCGTATGCGGCGGGCCCGGTTTAATACTCTCTTCTTCTCTTCTGTCGTGTGCGCCATGCAAAAAATAGTTACAAAGAAGGCGTAAAGATCCTTTACAAATATACCCCCCGTGGTTTACCCTTTGGTTGGGGAGCGCAGTTAGCTGCCCGTATGCGATTCGATTTTCAGAAGAAAGGAGGCCCACTGAATGAAGGACTACGGTCCTAGTCTGCAGCGGCGCGAAGAGGCGTCCGATAGCGAACCGGCTGAGCCTCCCTCTCTTCTGGGCGACTTTCCCGCTTTGATCGGCCTGAACCTCATTTCGCTCCGCTAACCGGTATTTAGTCTCCGCCTCGCATACGAGAGACGGAAACGATCGGCGATTTAGAAGGGAGGACAGGCAATGCTCCGGATAATACTTCACGTACTGCTAAAAGCGGCTCATTTCACAGTGGCCATCTTCCAGGTTGAGCCGGTGTACCGCCTTCGCTAAAGGCGATCATTCAGCAAAGAAAAGCGTATGGTGAGTCTCGAAGCCTTGAAAGTTGACCGATTGCGGCAGCTGGAGGCCCTGCTTACAGTGATTTTGCGGGATCAATCCCTGGTCGCAGGCCTCTCGCTGCTCGAAAGGCAGGAACTCGAAGGGTCTCATGCCACGGCTCAAGCGCTTCTCGCTGCTCACTCACGCGCTTCGGAGCCGGCGAACGACTTGTCGAAAAATAGGTAGAGAATGCCGCTCCCCTACTTTGATTTTCTCGCGCGGCTGGGCAGCGCTCTGCTGCTTGGAATTTTGATTGGCCTCGAGCGCCAGTGGCGCCAGCGCATGGCCGGCACTCGCACCAACGCGCTGGTCGCCGCTGGTGCTTCGGCCTTCGTGATGTGCGCCTTTTTGACCCGCGACAACTCCCGCAGTGAAGCGCAGATTGTTTCTTACGTCGTGTCCGGAGTTGGCTTCCTCGGAGCCGGCGTCATCTTCAAAGATGCCGGCAGCGTACGCGGCTTGAACACCGCCGCTACCATTTGGTGCTCCGCCGCCATCGGCGCCATCTGCGGCTTGGGGCACACCGTATACGGGGCATCGCTCGCCGCCGTCGTGCTTCTCACGAATGTCGTGCTCCGCCCGATTACGAACCGCTTGTATCCCAGCCAGCAGGTTAGCCCCGAGCAGGAAATCATTTACTTATTTGAATTGATCTGTCGCTCGGAAGACGAGGCGCACATTCGCGCTCTATTGATGCAAGCCATTGCGCGCAGCACGCTGATTGTAAGCTCTCTCAAAAGTGAAGACATCGAGGGAACCCCCAAGCTGAAAGTGGTCGCACAGGTTCGGGGCCTGGGGCGCCAGGATGAACCGCTCGAGCAACTGGTCGCTCGTTTGTCACTGGAGGCCGGCGTCACTTCGGTGAGTTGGGCCGTAAGCGCGGAAGTCCTCGAATAAAAACCGGTCGAGATTGCGTCACGCTGCCGGCTGGCAATGCGGACACCAGTAGACTTTCCGTCCGATGAACTCCTCCATCTCTACTTCGGTTCCGCAAATAACACACGGCAGCCCGCGTCGCCGGTACACGTAATGCGTTTCGCCGCGCCGCGCTTCTCCTCGTTTGTGCGGCCGGTCACTCGCCCGCGTCGTCACAATTTTCTGATCCCTCATCCCCTCGCGCATCAGCACCGCCGCATCGCGCCAGATCGCTTGAATTGTCGCTTCCTTCACGCTCTTGCCCGCCCGGAACGGATTGACCTTCGCCCGGAACAGGAGTTCCGCGCGATAAATGTTACCGATCCCCCCGATCACAGATTGATTCATCAACAGCCCACCAATGGGCGAATGACTCCGCTGTATTTTTCGAATCGCCTCTTCCGCATCGGCGTCCGCCCGCAGTGGATCGGGACCAATGCGGTTCACCACCTTTTCCCGGCCTTCTTCGTCGAGCACCTCACAGATCGCCGGTCCGCGCAACTCCAGCCAATGCTTTCTTGTCGAAAACCGCAGCCGCAACGCCCCTTTCGGTTCCGGGAACGGCATGTCACCATCCCGAAACCTGCCTGCCAAACCCAGATGGATATGCAACTGGCTTTCTCGTCCGAAATCGTAGAACAAATGCTTGCCGTAAGCGTCTACCCCGCGCAGCTTCTTTCGGTTGAGTTGCTTCGCGCCCGCTTCGAAACGCCCGTTCGGCGCCGCTACTGTCACTACTCGTCTTGCAAACTGCTCCGCGTGGCGTTCCGCAAACCAATGCAGCTCATTTCCTTCTGGCATTCCGTGACCTGACCCGCCGTTTAGCTTAATGTATAGAGCATGGATCCCGCTTTTCCTGTTCCCACCGTAACTGCGTACCATCCCACTTGGTGGGCCTTGCTGCTGCGCGGCCTGGCTGCCATCTTGCTCGCGATTGTTACTTTCGCTCTACCCGGTATCACCATCGCGTTTCTCGTCACCCTCTTTGGCATCTACGCGCTGATCGACGGCGTACTTGCCATCATCTCTACCATCCGCGCGGTGCAAGGACATCGCCGCTGGGGCTCTTTCCTGCTCGAAGGCGTCGTGAGTCTCTTGATCGGACTCTACGCCGTCATCGCACCGCTCGCTGGCGCCGCCATATTCGTCACTATTCTTGCCATCTGGGCGCTCATCACGGGTGGTCTCGAAATCGCCGCCGCCATCCGTTTACGCCGGCATATCCAGGGTGAATGGCTGCTGATCCTGACCGGGATTGTTTCCATTCTCTTCGGCATTCTACTCTTTGCCGAACCGATTAGCGGCGCTGTGGTGCTCGTCTGGTTTCTCGCGGGTTATGCGCTCGTCTTTGGCATTCTGCTAGTCTTGCTGGCGTTCCGCGTCCGCCGCGCTCCCATCTCCGCTCTTCCCGCTAGCTAAGGACGACGGCCGCTTAATCCACCTCTCGTATTCGCGCGTATGCCGCGATTCCAAGCTCACCGGCTTGCCTGCAATGAACACCTGCTTGATGTTCGTCCTGGCTTGCAGCGGATCGCCGTCCGTCAAAATCAGGTCCGCTGTCTTCCCTTTTTCAATCGATCCGATTTGGTCGCCCACTCCCAGAATTTCCGCGCTGTTGATCGTCACCGCCCTCAGCGCTTCCTCTTGCGGTAGTCCGAAAGCCGCCGCCTGCGCCGCTTCAAACGGCAGGTTGCGTGCAAACTCCACGTCGAATGTTCCGAAGCAGATCTTCACGCCTGCCTTATAGAAGTCATTAGGCAATGTGTACGGCGCGTCGTATGGATCGTCCTCATGCTCCGGCAAAGTAAACGTTTTTCCCATCACCACCGGGATGTTATGAGACTTCAATAACGGCCCTGTGTTCCCGATCTCCTGCGGATCGGCAATTATAATCTTCACCTTCTCCTTGTCGGCAAAAGCCACTGCGTCCTGGATCGCTTTCACCTTTTCCGCGCGTACGAATAGCGGCTGTTTTCCCTCGATCACCGGCAGCATAGCGTCCAGGCGAATATCCTTGCGAAAGTCGCTCCCGCCCGCCGTCTTCGCTTTCTGATATCGGCGCACGTCTTCAAAAAATTCGCTCATCTGCCGCAAACGCTCCCGATACTGCTTCTCTTCATCCTGGTATGTCCGCACGCCGCCCGGTATCAGTGACGCATATCGTTCGGGAATCATTTGTATCTGCGGAAAAACAGTATCCATCACAGCGCTCGGCTTGACCGCCATGTCTTCCCAGGTCCATCCTTCCAGATGCATGAGCGCGCCTTGCCCCGTAATCACATGAGGCGCATTATTGCTCCGAAAGCCGCCCTCAGACCCGCTCCCCGGCAGGCTGATTACTGAAGTAATTCCCGCCGCTCGCGTAACGTCGATGTGTTCGCTCGAGGGATTGAATGCTATCGCTGCCCGCAGCTCCGGATTGAACATTCCGATCTCATCCAAGTCCACCGAATCGCGCAATGAGGAAATCTCCGACAGCCCCACATTGGTTGCCGCATTGATCATGCCCGGATAAAGCTGCCAGCCGTGCCCCTCGATCACCCGCGCCCCGCCTCCGCCAACCTTCGCACCCACCGCCGCAATTTTGCCATTCACAATCAGCACCGAACCGTGCTCAATCACGCCCGACGTCACCGGATGAATCGTCACATCGCGAATCAAAACGGAATCGTTGCCAGCCGCCATCGCCAACCCGGCCCAAAGCACCGCCGCAAATAAAAACCCTGCACGCCGCATCACTGCATAACCTCGCTGGTTTCCGCTGGCTTTGCCTTTGTTGATGCAGCGCTTTCTTTATCGATGAGGGTCTTCTTCTTGCGCTCGAACTCGGGCCGCGCCGCTAAGTCTTTGTCGCGGTCAAAATATTCTTCGCCGTCGATCCACACTTTCAATACCTTCGAATAATTGTCGAGCGGATGCTTGTCGAACAACACCAGGTCTCCCGATTTGCCCACCTCAATCGACCCCACCTTATCGTCGATGCCCAGTTGCTTGGCCGGATTAATCGTAACCATCGCCAGTGCCTGCGTTTCCGTCATTCCGCCGTAGCGCATCGTCTTCGCCGCTTCCAGATTCAGATGTCGCTGCAACTCGTCCGAATCGGAATTCAGGGAAACCACCACGCCCTTGCGCGTCATGATCGCCGCGTTATACGGCGTTGCATCATACGCCTCGATCTTGTAAGACCACCAATCGCTGAACGTCGATGCCCCTGCTCCACTCTTCCGAATCTCGTCCGCCACCTTATAACCTTCGAGCACATGCTGCAGCGTACGGATCTTGAATCCCATCTCATCCGCCACTCGCAGCAGCATCAGAATTTCGTCCGACCGGTAACAGTGCGCGTGCACATACCGCTTCCCTTCCAGTACCTCCACCAGTGGCTCCAACCGCAAATCCTTACGCGGCGGGATTGGATGCTCTCCCTTGCTGACCAGATCGTCGTATTTTTTCCACTCGGCCTGATAATTCTTGGCATCCGCAAAGCTCTCCCGAATTACCTGCTCCACACCCATCCGCGTCCCTGGATAGCGCCTCTCCGCTGGCGTTCCTTGCGAGAAAAGTCCCTGCGGCGGATAGCCTTGACGCTTCGGATTTTCGCCGAGCGCAAACTTGATGCCCGGCGTGGCCCCTTCAAAAAGCATCTCGGGCGCACTCTTTCCCCAGCGCAGCTTAATCACCACGGTCTGGCCCCCAATTGCATTCGCGCTCCCGTGCAGCACGTTCGAAACCGTCAAGCCTCCGGCCAGCGCCCGGTAAATATTCACGTCGGTCGGGTTGATGATGTCTTTCACATTCACCATCGACGAATCCGAGAGCGTCCCTTCATTGATTCCGCCTTCAATCGCCGTGTGCGAATGGCAATCGATGATGCCCGGCATCAGAAACTTGCCCGTCCCGTCAATTACTGGAGCGCCCGGCGGAGCACTCACATTACGTCCCACCGCTGCAACTTTGCCGTTCTCCACCAGCACGCTTCCGTTCTCAATCGTGCCCTTTGTAACCGTGAGCACCGTCGCATTCCGAATCAAAACCGTCTGCCCCGTTGCCACACTTGCCAATCCAACCACTAGACAACCAAGTAAAGAAGCCGCTCGCCGCATTATTGTAGGCCTCCTTCGCTACTCTCCACGCTTGGCGGCGTCACGCCGGGCCGTCCTCGACCGCCGCCGCTGCTGGGCTTCTGCAGTTCTTTAGAAGGCACAAACAATTTCCCGTCCACCAGCACGTATTCCACTGTTGCCTTGTCTTCGAACGCATCCCCCTTCATCACCACCAGGTTGGCGATTTTGCCCTTCTCCACACTGCCCACCCGGTCAGCCACGCCGTACATCTCTGCCGCATTCATCGTCAACGCCCTCAACGCATCCGCCCGCGACAAGCCCGCATTCATCGCCCGCTTCAACGCCTTCTTCAAATCCGGCGCGCTATCCACTCCGTCCGAATAAAACCCAAATTTCACCTGTGCCTTCGCCAGCATTCCCGGTACCGATGGAGCCCGTTCGCGCATCTCCAAATCCCGGTAATCCGGCGGCTCTGCCGGATCCGTGTTCTTCGGCTTCTCCGGCCATTTCAAACTCACCAACACCGGCACGTTCGCCGCCTTGATTTCGTCTATCGACCGATATGCCTCATGCAGCCCATACACCACAAACGGCATTTTTAATTCGCGCCCGAATCGCAAAATTCGTTCGATCTGCTGCGATTGATCCGCTGGCAGCAAAATTCGCGGCGCTTCCGCCAAACCCTCCAGCGCGTGATCGTATTCCGGCCGGGGTGTTCCATTCGCATGCTGCGCGTACCTCTGTTTTGCTTCTTTGTACTG
>DATAYL010000022.1:0-3439 GCA_036272575.1 Bryobacteraceae bacterium
GCACCCCCCGTTGTAAAACCGCTGCGTCCACGCAAAGTGCTGGTTCTTGCACATACAGGCGCCGGAGGCTTCGCGCATGCCTCCATCCCGCTTGCCGCCAAGACGGTGGAAGCTTTGGGAAATCAGGGCGGCTTGTGGACCACCACCGTTACCTATAACGCAGCCGATATCAATGCGAATAACCTGAAGCAGTACGACGCGATTTTCCTGGACAGCACGAGTGGCTGTTTCCTCGACGACAAAGATCCCGGCGTCACCGCGGCGCGCCGCTCGGCGATCCTGAATTTCGTCAGAAGCGGGGAAGGTATTGCCGCCCTCCATGCTGCTACGGACGCGTATCATAACGACTGCCCGACGGCTGAGGCGCCCCCAAGCAGCGGCAGTGCGGGACCTAGTGCTTGCGGCCCGCGCTCTGGCGGCTCAGCTGATTGAGGCGGGCGATAAGGACCATGACGGAACACTCAGCCAACAGGAATGGACCGCGGTGGCAGACAATTGGTTCGAGAAGTTAGATACAGGTCAAACCGGTAAGGTCAGCCGGGCCGATTTTGTGGCGCACTTGAACTCGTTGCTGCCTCGGCCGGCGCACGTAACTGAATCGAAACCCGTGCGGCAGTGGCGGGCTTACAACGCTTTGATCGGCGGTTACTTCAAGTTTCACCGGCCCGATCCGCAACTTATTTATGTCAAGATCGACGATCCGAACAGTCCTCTGACTACGATGTTTCACGGCGAGGAGATCGAGATTCACCATGAGACATATCGTTCGCGCAGGAATCGTTCTCACGCCGGAACGTGCATGTGCTGACGAGCATTCAATACGCTCTGGGTGATCTGAAAGCGGATGACAGCCCTTCAGTGAAGTAGTCGGCCGATTCGACAGGTCGGATTGAGTGTGAGCGCGTGCCTTGTCATTGATCCGTCGAGGTTATTCCCCACTGGATAGAATTAGTTCAGTTCAACTCGAAGGAGGCCTCTCTCGAAGCACAACAGAATCAGACCAGTGACTGGACCAAGCACCTAACGCTAGCTGTTGCGCAAGCTATGCCCGAAGAAGCCTATAGCTTAAAGCCGAATCCCGAGGAAATGTCCTTCGCCGAACAGCTAGACCACCTTGCTCGGGCACAGGCGGGAGCGTGTGCACGCGTGACCGATACCAAGAGTCCAGTTGCCAAGCCGGCAACGATGGACAAAACAAGCGTGACGAAAGAAATCAACGCTGCGTACGACTTTTGCATCAGTTCCCTCGGAACTTTCAACGACTCGCAACTCGACAAGATGGTTGGGACGCCTGGTCACGAAATGACGGCGCGCCAAGCACTCCTCAGTTCATTGGTGCACGCCGCGCATCATCGTGGACAGACGGAAGTGTATCTGAGGCTCAAGAACATCAAACCTCCTCAATACAGGTTTTAAACGACGCTTATGAAACCCATAAATCGACGTTCATTGCTCGTTTCGGGGGCCATCTTAACGGGATCCGGCTCGCTAATCCCCAAGCGGGCCGACGGCTTTGTGGATCATGAGCACATTGACCCGCTTGGGTCGAATTCCGGCCAGCATCCAATAGCTTCAGAGTCGCTGATCCTTGAGACGGCCAACCGGTTTCTGGCTGCCCTTGACTCCCAGCAGAGAGCGAAAGCCACCTTCACATTTGAGGACGATGAGCGACTCAACTGGCACTTCATTCCGAAAGAGCGGAAAGGCTTACCGCTTCGCGAAATGAGTCCATCCCAAAAGCATCTGGCCAGCGCGCTTCTCAGCGCCGGACTCAGCCAGACAGGTTATATCAAGGCCGTGACCATCATGAGTCTCGAAGACGTGCTGAGGGTTATTGAAAATGATAACGGGGAGCGCAGGAACCCGGAGAAGTACTACTTTTCGGTTTTTGGCGCGCCCTCAATGGGGGGGCCGTGGGGATATCGGATTGAGGGGCATCATTTCAGCCAGAACTACACGGTTGTCGACGGTAAGGTCACGGATGGTCCGAGTTTCTTCGGCGCTAACCCGGCCGAAGTGCGGCAAGGAGCGCGGAAGGGCCTGCGGACGCTGGCCGCCGAGGATGATTTAGGTCTTGCTGTGATCCAATCGCTCGACGCGACACAGCGGAAAATCGCGATCGTGGATCCCACGGCCTACAAGGACATCCTGAGTTCGGCCAGCCGCAAAGCAGCGCTGGCGGGACAACCCTCCGGGCTTTAGCATCAACGATGAGCGCGAAACAGTTCGATGTGCTCATGGGATTGATGGAGGAATACTCGCACAATATGCCAGAGCACCTGGCCGAGCGGCGCGAAGAACAGATCAAGAAAGCAAACAGGAATATCCAGTTCGCTTGGTCCGGTGGAATCAATACTGACGACCCGCATTATTATCGCGTGCAGAGCGCGTTTTTCCTTATCGAATTCGATGATACGCAGGATGGTGCAAACCACATCCATTCCGTATGGCGCGATCTGAGCGGAGATTTCGGGGAAGACCTGCTGAAGCTCCATTACGAGATCGGTCACCAGAGGAGACAGGAGTCATTCGCGATGCCTAGCCGCAGCGCGATGGAATCTGCCGCGAAAGCGTGAAGAATCGGGTTTGTATGCTATTCGACACGGCACGAGCGGGCTGATATAGATCTTTATGCGGAGAGTTGCGTTCAACACGCATTCCGCCTCTATCGCAATTAGCTATGCACAATATCCATCATTTCGCAACGCTCTTTTCCTGTGCTCCTGTCTCGGTCTTCAGAGCCGCCACGATGACGTGATTGCGAAGGTGCCCATCGATCAGTTCAGCCATCAGACCATTCAGAGCTCCTCAACGCCGCGGCGATGGCTCTGACGATGGAAGGCCGCCTTCTAAGCGGCGTCTTGGTCCCACCTTTCCGACGTCTGCACGCCAGGCCGGGTGCGGGACATATCATTGAATGCCACCGCCACGTTTTTCTGCGCCGTGTTGCAGGATGATTCACGCCTATGGTGCGGTAGTGTCGACGCGAATGGCGCTCACTGGCCGGTTTGCGGCGAAAACTTCACCTCAAGCCCGGTGTCGAGCGCCGAGGACAATGGACGCTGTTATTCCGCAGTATTCCGAGGAACTCGCGCACTGATTCACTAATGTCTACAGACGTCCGCCATCTCAGAGATCAATCTAACCACTCGCCCGTGTGTTGCTGCCTGATCGCATGCTTCTCCCGTTTTGGCGATCGGACACGAGGATGGCTCGTTGCTATTGGCGGAACGGAATCTTTCGGTGGATCCGTCCACGATCTGGAGATGGGTGCAGTGCTATGCACCGGAGAACTGAACGATCACACCACACGGCTTCTAGATTCTTGGCCAGCTCTTCAAACTCCTGTTGCGAGGGCCGGTCAGTCGCAGCATGGCCGCTCGTATGCGCCGTGATTCGGAGTTCGATCTCCCGCACTCGTCCCAGCGCCTGGTTCCAC
>DATAYL010000023.1:0-44682 GCA_036272575.1 Bryobacteraceae bacterium
CGCGCATGGCGGAGTACTGGTGGATGTGAATGCTCTGGTGAGCAAAGTCTATGCGTCCGGCTATCAACTCGGCAATCAGGAGCTCAGCACAAATTTCTTCGGGGGTTTGTTTTCACTCGACGGCATCCATCCCTCGAACACGGGCTACGGCATTATCGCCAACTACTTTATCCAGACGATGAATGCACAAATGGGCAGCAGGATTCCACTCGCGAACGTTGAGGAGATCTTCGAGAACGATCCACTCACGAAATATATGCAGAACACTTTTGTGCCGCGCCCGGCTCCATCCGCGCCAGCCGGCTATTGTCTGGCTTCCGCGGGATTGAAATAAGACGGCAGACGACAAAAGGCGATTACGGGATTTGCTCGAGCACGACAGCCATGCTGGCGTAGTCGCCTTTTAATTCTGTCTGCAGGCCGTGGGACATCAGGTAATCGCCGCTGAGTTCGGTCTCGGTCCCCAGTAACTTCGAACCAATCGTCTCCAGGCGATATACTCCACGGGGATTCAGTCCCTGCAAGTAAATGACGGGAGGTAGGGTGCCATATTGCTGAGAATGGCGGAACGCAAATAGGACGGCCTGCTTACCATCCTGCGCCACATACTCGTTTGCCGTGGTGTCATTGGTGCGCGGCGATAGCAAACGGTACAGATTTCCGAACTGCACGGTGTGCCTGATACGTTTGTCGAACTTCACCATCTGAGTGGCTAGCATGGCATCCTCGGGCGAGATCTTGTTCAGATTCGCGCCGATGCCGAGAGCGCCCTGCATGGCGACAAGAAAACGATATTGCAGAGAAACACTCCGCCCATTCTGGTTGGGCACATCGGTGACCCAGGCTGACATGAACTTTGCTGCGTAGGCTTCGGAGAAGCCTTCCTGAATACCGAGGCGGTCGAAAGCTTCCGTGTTATCGGAAGTCCAGAACTCGTCCACATAACGCAATACGCCCAGGTCTACGCGGCCGCCTCCACCAGAACAAGATTCGATTTCAAGATTAGGATGCTTGGCTCGTAGCCGCGCCATAATGTCATAGAGATTTTGCACGTACTTCACCCAGATCTCCTGCTGCTCATTTGGCGCTAACTCCGGCCAGCCGGGCTCGGAAAACGTGCGATTCATGTCCCATTTGAAGTAGCGGATATTGTACTCGCTGGCAAGCTTGTCCAGGAATCCAAAGACGTACTCTTTCACGTCTTCCCGCGCCAGGTTAAGCACCAGTTGATTGCGCAATTCGCTGCGCGGCCGCCCCGGGAAGTTCATCACCCAGTCCGGATGCGCACGGTAAAGATCGCTGTCCGGATTTACCATTTCCGGTTCCACCCATAGACCGAAATCCATGCCCAAGCCGTTCACGTAAGAGATCAGCGGCTTGAGTCCGTGCGGAAACTTCGCCGGATTCACCTCCCAGTCGCCCAGCCCGGCGTGATCGGTATTGCGTTTGCCGAACCATCCGTCATCGATCACAAAGAGTTCGACGCCCAGCTTCGCCGCTTTTTGAGCCAGCGCCTTCTGCCCGTCTTCCGTTACGTTGAATTCCGTGGCTTCCCAGGAATTATAAAGCACGGGCCTCACGCGAGCTTCGAGCCCGTGTGGTTCGATATCGGCGCGCTCGAGGTCATGCAACAGCCGCGACGCCTGACCGAACCCGTGCTGCGAGTATCCACCATAGAAAACTGGCGTCGAAAGCGATTCACCCGGCTTTAACAGATAAGAGAAATCGAACGTGTTGAAGCCGCCCGTCACGCGCACTTGCTTGTAGGGGGTCTGCTCCACTGTGATGCGCCAATTGCCGCTCCAGGCGAGAGCGCCGAACCAAACCCGGCCGCTGGTCTCGTTCGCATCGCCCGCATCAATTGCGAACCATGGATTCAAATTGTGCCCGGTATGGCCCAGCCGGCTTTCGAGCACCTTCATGCCTTCTTGAATCGGTTCGCGATTCAGTTGCGTTTCGGCCGCCCAACGGCCGCTCAAGTAAGAGAGTTGATAATTGTCACCCGGCGGCATATACCAGGTTCCCGATTGTGCGCTATCGATCGTGAGCGGTTCGTTCGTGCCGTTACGGATATCCGTGTAGCGGCCGATGATTCCCGTCGTTGGAAACACACGGTAATGGAGCGTCGCTTCAATATCGTCATGAATGTCTTTGAGCGTGATCGTCAGCTCATCCCCCTCGATGTGCTGGCGCACATAGTGCAGGACCAGATCGCGGTCACCATTCGCGCGCTTGATCTTCAACGCTGGTTCATAGTAGCGAGGACCACCCCATCCTGGATACTCTTCGTTATCGATCATCTCGTGCGGATCGAAGGAAGAAATGTCGTGATGGGTGACGGCGGCTGGCAAATCGGCGATGCGCCACAAGGGCGCGCCCCAGTATAAGTGTTCCAGTTGTCCATCCTGTGCGATACCCATGGCGTACGAACTTTGCTCAGTCGTAATCAGCCATAATTTGCGGTTTTCTTCGAATTGGATTGTCTGGGCGGATACCGCACGCAACAGCAACGGTAGAAGGAGAAAGGGCAGAGCGACGCGGCGCATGCAGATGATTGTACGAATAGCTCAGGAACGCTGGGGCCGTTTGCGGAAAAAAAGAATCGTTAGCAGCGTGGAAGCTACGCAGCAGCCGGAAAGCATGAGCAGCGCCGGCGTCGTGTGGTGCGTCACGTCGCGGATTTTACCCACCAGGAAAGGACTCAAATAGCCGCCCAGATTCCCGACCGAGTTTATCCACGCAATAGATGCAGACGCAGCCATGCCGCCGACGAAAGCACTAGGCAGCGCCCAAAACGTAGTGTACGCCGCCGCGAGGCCGGCAGTAGCGACAGTCAGCGCGAGTAGTCCTGCAACACCTGAGATGCCCGGGATTGCGGAGACGGCAAAAGCGATCGCCCCCACGAAGCCGGATATGGCCACGTGCCAGCAGCGTTCACCCGTTTTGTCGGAGTGATGGCCCACCAGCACCATCGCGGCGGCCGCCGCCGCCCAGGGCAACACTGTAAGAAGGCCGATTTTGAAGGGGTCTTTGGTCAGAGTGTCTTTTAGAATCTGCGGGAGCCAAAAACTGAGGCCGTAGTTGCCCATCACATATCCGAAGTAGATGAAGCAGAGCGCCCAAACTCTACCGCTGTTGAACACTCCAGCGAAGGAGTGCGTCGAGCCGGCCTGCAAACGCTTCTGCAATTCCTCTTCTTCCAAACGTTTGCTGATGAGCGTTTTCTCTTCAGCATTAAGCCAGCCTGCCTCCCCGGGACCATTGGGCAGAAAAAATAGCGCGGCCACGCCTGCCAGGAGTGAAGGAACTGCTTCTGCCAGAAACAACCATTGCCAGCCGCGCAGAGGGCCCGCAGCAGACATCCGGTCCAGCAGCCAGCCCGATATAGGACCGCCGATAATGCCGGATAGTGGAATAGCCGTCATAAAAAGCGCCACCATGCGCGCGCGATGGCGATTGGGGTACCAGAAGGTCAGGTAAAGAATCACACCCGGGAAGAAACCAGACTCAACGATTCCCAGCAGAAATCTCACCGCGTAAAACGAATTCGCGCCTCTCACCAGCATGGTGGAGGCCGACACAAAACCCCACACAATGATGATCGGTCCCAGCCAATACCGCGCGCCGATTTTCTGCAACGCGATATTACACGGGATTTCAAAAAGAAAATAGCCCGCAAAAAATATCCCGGCGGCCGCCCCATAGACTGCGTCACTGATCCCCAGATCCTGCTGCATCTGCAGCTTGGCGAACCCGACGTTCACCCGGTCCACATAAGCAAACACGTAGCAGAGAAAAAGAAACGGGATGATGCGCCACGTCACCTTGCGGTACGTGCGTTCTTCAAACTCACTAACAGCGGCTGACGAAAGAGGAGGCGTCGTAAGAGAGTCCTTTTAACGGGCGCACCAGCCGCCATCAATCAGGATGTCGGTTCCTGTGATAAAAGCGGCCGCCTCCGAACACAGATAGCAGGCCAACGTTCCAATATCTTCCGGCTTGCCCCATTTGCCTACCGGAATATTGGTCAAGAACTGCGAGTTAAGTTCTGGATTCTGCAAAATTGGCGTATTCATCTCAGTGCTGAAGGGCCCCGGACTGATGCCGTTTACCGTAATGCCCTCGGGTGCAAGTTCGAGCGCCAGTGCGCGAGTCAATCCCAGCAGAGCCGCTTTACTGGACGAGTAGGCACTCCGCTGCGGCATCGAAACGTGGCTCATGATCGATGTAATTTGCAAAATGCGCCCATAGCCCGTACCCTTCATTTGCGGAACAAAGGCGCGGCACATCAGAAAGGCGCTGGTCAGATTGGTGTCGATTACGCTCTCCCACTCGTCCAGCGTGAAATCGATCAGGTTCTTGCGGATGTTGATGCCGGCATTATTAATCAGAATCTGTACCGGTCCCAACTTGCTCTGTACTTCAGACCCGAGCTTATCCACGCTCGACTCAGCGCGCACATCGGCTGTGAAGGTCTCCGCGGTTCCTCCATTTGCGGTGATCTCCTGCCGGACGGCCGACAATTTACCGGCATCGCGCGATACCAGGGCGATCTTCGCGCCTGCCTCGCTGAGCGACAGCGCCATGGCGCGTCCCAAACCTTTGCTCGCGCCGGTAATTAGCGCAGTCTTTCCGGAGAGGTCGATTGCTTGCGAACGGGGTGTGGGGGAACCAGGCATAAATCGGTAACCCCCATATCCTATCGCGCCGCCTCAGTTTTCCATGAAGTAGTAACAAATCATGTGGCACACGATCAGGTGACCGTCTTCAATGCGCCCCATGTGGTCTGATTTCACGCGAATTTCGAGCTCTGCCGCGGCGCCCAGCTTTCCGCCATCGCGTCCGGTGAGCGCGATCGTATGGCATCCGGTCTTGTTCGCATACTCGATTGCGTTCACCACGTTCGGCGAATTGCCTGATCCGCTAATGGCAATTACTAAGTCGCCCGCCCCGGCAAAGTTTTTCAACTGCTCCAAGAAAACGCAGTCATAGCTTACGTCGTTCGAGTAGGCGGTAATGGTAGCCATCGAATCAGTCAACGCCATGATGCGGAAGCGAGAGTCGCGTCCGAAACTCGCGCCTTTCACCATGTCGGTTACGAAATGCGAAGCCGTCGAAGCGCTACCGCCGTTGCCGCACACAAAGATGTGGCGATTCTCATCCCGGGTCTTCTCAATCAGCTGAATCGCCCGGCTAACCGCCTCCAGATCAATCGTCTCTACCGCTTGCGAAAGCCTAGACTTGTAGTCACGGGCAAATTGAGCCAGATGCGGAACAGCCAAACTCTCGGTAGACATAACACCATTTTATCGAAACTGCCGGTCTTATGAGTTCGTACAGCGCTACCAGCAAGCGCTCTTATCGCTATCTATATTGGGCGACTTCGCTTCTCTTTGCCGCTGTTCTGCTTTATTTTTCGTTGCGCGGCATCAACTGGGGCAACGTTTGGCAGACTCTGATTCACGCCAACTTTATTTACGTGCTGGCGAGCGGATTATCCGTTACCGCGGCTTTATTTTTGCGGGCCATTCGCTGGCGTGTGCTGCTCTTGACTGCCGGCGAAGTTTCCGTTCCAACCGCTTTCTGGGCCACGTCGGCGGGCTACTTCGCGAATAACTTTCTGCCGGCACGCGCAGGCGAGGTAATCCGCTCTTTCATGATCAGCTCAGCCGCCGGGCTGCGTCGGACCTTTGTTTTGACAACCGCGCTTGCCGAGAGACTTTCCGACGCGATCAGCCTGGTGCTCATCAGCTCGGTTGTGCTGCTCACTCTGGCGCATAAGCCCGGCTGGTTTGCGGATACGGCCACTCCCTTCGCCATTCTCGGGTTTTGTGGGGCCGGCTTGATCGCTTTCCTCCCCAGGATAGAGAACCAGTGCCACTCCGTCTTGTACCGGCTGCCTTGCCCGCAGCTATGGAAGTCCAAACTTTTGACGACGCTGACTCAGGTGATGGTTGGCATGCGGAGCTTTCATGATGGCGAAAGACTCCTGACCTTTTTTGCTTGTACAGCTTCTATTTGGTTTATCGACGGCTACGGAGTCGTCTTCGGCATGGTGGCGCTTGGACTTCACTGCACACTAAGGATAGCGTTGCTGTTGCTTACGGGACTGGGGCTCGGTAGCGCTCTTCCTGCCACTCCCGGTTACGTCGGTATCTATCAATTTGTCGCCGTTAGCATTCTCGCTCCTTTTGGATTCTCAAAAACCGACGCGATTGCGTATATTCTCCTCGCGCAGGCGGTGCAGTATGTCGTCACCGCTCTTTGGGGCGTCTTGGGGATGAGCCGCGCTCGGGTAGCTAAGCCGTTACCCACGACTTGAACCTGCAAAAACCAATCTCCTCGCTTACAGTCTCGATTTCAGAGATTAATGCGCTTGTTTTTCGACTGTAATACGACGTACAAGGATAGGCCATTCCTCTTCTTAAATCAGCATCTTGCGGCCCAAAATCCGCTCTGCAAGACATGGCGGATTTACCGCGTTGTTGCGTATTATTAACCCTGTTTTATGTGGGCCAAACTCATTGAATTAATTCGCTTTAGAGTAACCACCTTCGCTAGACTGGATAGGAGGATTCATGACGTCAACCGCCCAAATGGGTAAGCGAGCTGTGATCGTCGGTGCAGGGCCAGCCGGCCTCACCGCGGCCTTTGAATTGTTAACGCGGACCGATGTCCAGCCGATTGTGCTCGAGATGAGTGATTGCGTCGGCGGCATCTCGCGGACTGTTAACTACAAAGGCAATCGCATCGATATCGGCGGCCACCGTTTCTTCTCCAAATCCGATCGTGTCATGCAGTGGTGGTTGAACATCATGCCGATGCAGTCAACCGGCGGAAGCGAAACACAGATCACATACCAGCGCCAGACGGCAACTGTCCCCGCGCAATCCCGTACGGCCAATGCGGCGTCGGACGACCGTGTCATGCTCGTGCGCCAGCGCAAGTCCCGCATCTACTTCATGCGCCGATTCTTCGATTACCCGATTGCTCTGAGCGCTGATACCATTCGCAAACTGGGCATCTTCAAGACCATGAAGATCGGGTTCAGTTATGTGCGGTCGGTTCTGTTTCCCATTCGCAATGAGCAGAATCTCGAGCAGTTTTTCATTAATCGCTTCGGCCGCGAATTGTACCTGACTTTTTTCAAATCCTATACAGAAAAGGTTTGGGGCATTGCTTGCAATTCCATCAGCGCCGAGTGGGGCGCCCAACGAATCAAGGGTCTGTCGATCTTCAAAACCATTCTGCACATGCTTAAGAAGCTCAAGCCGAAGAAGCAGGCTGACATCGCGCAGAAAGACGTCGAGACCTCGCTCATCGAACAGTTTCTCTATCCCAAGTTCGGACCCGGCCAAATGTGGGAAGAAGTGACGCGGCGCGTCGAGCACATGGGAGGCAAGATTCTCATGCAATGGGCGGTAGAGAGGATCGAGCACCGCGGCGACGTGGTTACGGCGGTGATCGCCCGCCATCAGTCAACCGGCGAAAGCAAACGCTTTGAGGGAGACTACTTTTTCTCCACCATGCCTGTCAAGGAGCTGGTTGCTCAGATGGAACCGCCTGCGCCGTCCGCGATCCGCGAAATCTCGGACGGTCTCATGTATCGCGATTTCATTACAGTCGGAGTCTTATGCGACCGCATTAAGCTCCGCGAAGCTTCCGGCGAACTGGTACGGGACAACTGGATTTACATCCAGGAACCCGATGTACTGGTTGGCCGTTTACAGATCTTTAATAACTGGAGCCCCGCCATGGTGGCTGATCCTTCAAAGATCTGGATCGGTCTGGAGTATTTCTGCAATGAGGGCGACGCGCTCTGGCAGCGCAGCGACGGCGAGATGATCGAACTCGCTAAGAAAGAGCTCGCGGCGATGAATATCCTCGAGCCGGAACACGTCTTGGACGCGACGGTCATTCGTGTTCCTAAAACGTACCCGGCCTATTTCGGGACCTACGATCGTTTTGGTGAGGTAATCTCGTGGGCCAACGGAATTGAGAATCTATTCCTGGTTGGGCGCAATGGCATGCATAAATACAACAATCAGGATCACTCCATGCTTACAGCCATGACGGCTGTGGACAACATCATCGCGAACGTGCGCAGTCGCGATAATCTCTGGGCTCTCAACACCGAGCAGGAGTATCACGAAGAGAAATTGGAATCTCAGGATGAAAAACCTGAGCCAGTCACGGCGTAACCTGGCACCCAGTCCTTCAGAGACTCGGTAAGAAGATGCCTCCTCTTCCGTTCTCTACGAGCGGGCGAGCCCTTTGCGGCGGTAACCCAATTCTCTGACCGCTGTTTCGTAAGGATTCCAGGCGCCGGCGCATTTACGCTGGAGTTCTTCTTTCGGAGCACACTGCATTCGTTGTATTATCCCGCGAACTGGGATATTCCACAGTGCGACGTCCCGGCAGTCCGATCTTGCGCACTACTGAACAGTGTGATCACCTGATTAAGCTTACGGGACAATAGGTTGCGAGTCAGGCAGGCATCCTCTAAAATTGGATGGGTGGACCGCAGCCTTAGAGCTCCGTGGCTCTGGAAAGCGCAAAAAACTGGAGTTACTCCAAATCGGAAACGTTCAACTTAAAAATAGCCGGCCTGTTTTCCCGGAATGTCCCCTGTAACCAAGCTTTATCCGGATGTGCAGTCGTCCGGTTCCGTTATATTTGTAGAACAGAAATAAACGGTGAATAAACAGATGAAGCTGGGAGAAGCTCTCCGTATCCTCGGTCGTGTAGATGTGGCCGCGGAGCTTTACCCTGTTTCGTTGCTATCCGGCAGCACGGCTGAACCTCTCGCGCAATTCCTTGCCGCCTACCTCCAAGAGCGTTTGCCCCGCTGCCGCGTTGTCTTAAAAACGGGACTTTTCGGAGACCTCGCAGGCAATCTGGATCGTTATTTATCCACCGCGAAGGAACCGGGAGTTCTGCTGGTCGAGTGGGCCGACCTCGATCCCCGGCTGGGTATGCGGCAAAGCGGCGGGTGGGGCCGCAGCATTGTGCCGGACGTTCTCGAAACCGTGGAAGTCGGCCTCGACCGATTGCTTCGTAGCATTGAAAGTAATCCGAGGGGGCCTTCAATTCTCATCGTTCCGCCGACCCTGCCGGTCGCCCCGGTTCTTTCCGTGCCTGGCTGGCAGGTGAACGAATTGGATGCAAGATGCCAAGAACTGCTGGGCCACTTTGTCGTCCGAGCCGTCGCCATCCCGCGGGTACGCGTGATTAGGACGGATTCCTTCAAATACCGCATTGAGGACCGCTTGGATCTTAAGTCGTGGTGGCAGGCCGGCTTTCCCTACCAGCTATCGTTCGCCTCGGAACTCGGAGCGCGGATGGCGACCGCCCTCGCCCCTGGAGATCGAGCGAAAGGTCTGATCACAGATCTCGACGATACCCTCTGGGCGGGCATTCTGGGGGAGGTAGGAGTCGACGGCGTGCAATGGGATCTGGAGCATCATGCGACCATGCATGGCGCCTACCAGCAACTTCTACAGAGCCTGGCGGAAGACGGCGTGCTTGTCGCCGTCGCCAGTAAGAACGACCAGGAGCTCGTTGAGCAATGCCTACGGCGCCGTGACATGCTCGTCCGCCCTGGATCGATCTTTCCTGTGGAAGCTCACTGGCAGCCGAAAGTGCACTCTGTCGCGCGCATTCTGGAGACCTGGAACGTAGGCGCTGACAGCGTGGTCTTCATCGACGATAATGCGCTCGAGATTGAGTCCGTCCGAGCTGCTTTTCCGACCATGCGCTGCCGGCTCTTTCCGGTCGACGATCCAGATGCACTTTGGAGTTTCCTAGGCGAGTTGAACGATTTATTCGGGAAGGCGGAACGCAGCGAAGAAGACCTCTTGAGGATTGAGAGCATTCGCGGCAGCACGGCGAGAAAATTTGCGGTCGCGGTCAACGAAGCAGCGGAAGAACACGTCCTCCAGACTAGCGGCGGAGAACTGACGCTGGTTCCAATTACCGTTCCGCCAGATCCGAGAGCACTTGATTTGCTCAATAAAACGAATCAGTTCAATTTAAACGGTAAACGATATACCGAGGCCGAATGGCTAGCCCTTCTGGAAAGCAAGGGGGCAGTAGCGTGGCTGGCTTCTTACCGCGACAAATTTGGGCCTCTCGGCAGAATAGCGGTGCTTGCCGGGCATCTGCGTAACCATGAGCTCGTCGTCAGCGCCTGGGTAATGAGTTGTCGGGCGTTTTCGCGCAGAATAGAGCATGCCATGCTCGAACATATTTTTGAGAAAGAATCTGTGGATGAGATCGTTTTTCAGTTCCGGGCTACCCAGCGTAATACACCTCTCCGGGAGTTCCTGAAGCAGGTTACCGGTTCAACCCCGGTGGCCGATGTTCGGCTTACTAAATCGGTCCTGGACGCCAGGAAACCCAAACGATATTTCACGGTAGGTGTTGGCAGCTGACGATGCGTGACCGTCTTTTGGAATGCTTCCACTCTGTTTTCGCGGCCCAGCCTGGCGCTTCGCTGTTATCGGCAACGCCCGATACAATTGCCGATTGGGATTCCACCCGTCACTTCCTTTTGCTGCAATCGATAGAAGAGGAATTTGAAGTTCGCATCCCGGAGAGAACCGCGGGGGAGCTGCTTAGCTTTGCGGATTTCGAAAACTATCTCCAGTCAAAGCTCTCTTCCGTATGACCCTCTCGGTGGATTGGCAAGAACGATTACAACAAAGCGAGATCGCTTGTCGCAGCATGCTCGAAGACTCAGCCTTTCGAAAGGTCAGCGATCGTGTACCAAGCAGTCTAGCAAAGCCGGAAGACTGCCTGGCTGTACTTTCCCGAGTAACGTACTCGCCAGCGAGTGTGACGCCGCTGAAGGCCCTTGCGGCAGATACTGCCGCCGAGCCAAATCAGTTTGAGCAATGGATCCTGCTTCGCTCAGCTTTGGCAGCTATCCCGAAGCTGGCCGTATTCCCCGCCTGTGCAGGCGTGAAAGCGTTGTGGGCGGCCGAAGCAATGTTGCTGACCGAGCCGGCTTCAGCCCAAACGTCGATCTTCGCCATAGACCACGTGCGCTTTCGGGAAATGGCACGGATTATCTCTTTGCAGCGTTTCCCTGCCGGACAGTTCCATTGGGAATTATCCGGACTTCCTCGGATGCATATTCCTCGCACATCGTGGCGGAGACGGCCTCACGCGCTGGCATTCATCGCTACGAAGTTGGGCGGCTTTGCCCCGTTGATCGAAATTCACGTTAATGCGCGCCGCAGAAATCGCCTCACGTTGACGGAATCCGAGGGGCTACGTAGCTACTTTTTGATCGCCCAAACCCTGAAGGAACAGCCTGAGGTTAAAGGCCTATTCGCCACTGGATGGCTGTTTTGCGAAAGCACCGGGAGAATCACTCCACAACTGGCTTGGCTTCGGGAATTCTTCCTGCGACACGGCGCTTTTGTCGCTTCAACAGGGCTCGTACCTGAGGATACGGGCTTTAGGACCGGAAGCGAAGAGCGCCGGAAATTGTATGAAGACGGACTTTACCGCCCTACGGATGCATACGTACTCTGGCCGCGACGCGAGATGCTCGAATGGGCCTCGCGTTATCAGGCCCATTTCGCGTTCGATTAACGTTTCTGCCTAGCGCGTGGCCGACCGACCCACTGCATAGAGTCCGCTCAGCCATCCTTCAAATTGGAGACGGGTAACGCCCGTATGATCGAGAAATCTCGGCATGAGAAACCGGTCGTCCGCCCTGGAGCTTATGCCCGCAAGACAGGTCGTTGCGGACAACAGGTCCTCTTCCTCGAAAATTGGGAAAAACTCGCGCCGGTAGTTACCGCTCGGATAACAAAAGTGTCGCGGACGCCGCCCGACCAATTCTTCTATGCGCGTCATGTTGTCACGCAGTTCGCGCCGCATTAACTCGGGGTGGGCAGGCATGCAATGACGATGCGTATGGGCTTCGAAGGTGACATTTTGCTGAGCGAGACGTTTCACCTCGTCCGAGTTCATAAGATGAAGCAACCGGCTCTTCGAAAACGCGC
Source organism: Bryobacteraceae bacterium (assembly GCA_036272575.1). GTDB lineage: Bacteria > Acidobacteriota > Terriglobia > Bryobacterales > Bryobacteraceae > Bog-105. The sequence continues at coordinate 12,018 of DATAYL010000023.1, forward strand.
CGTAGTCTAAATTCAGGTCCCTCGCCAGTTGGCGCGCGATTCCCTCTTTTTGGGGGGCTGAAGTACCAGGCTCCACGGCATCGAGAAATCTCTTTCTCGCCAGCCGTGCATCTGCTTCCGTGACAAGGGGAGTTCCGTCAGGCAGCGACTTACCCGCGCCGCGGCCCTTCCACAGCAGATAACTCACCATCAGGTTGAAAATGGGGACTTGATGATCAACGTAGTAAGTTGTCAGATATACGGTCGAAGGAAAGCCGAATGCCGCCATGGCGGGAGCGGCGTGAACCGAAAAGTCATAGAACCCGTCGTCAAAAGTTAAGGCCACACTACGCGGTGGTAGATCGTCTCGCCTCAGGCGTTCCAGACCCTCGTGTAAGGAAAGTACATTGTACCTACCGTGCGCCAGGATTTCCAGGCGTTCGCGAAAGACCGTAGGAGATACATATAGACAGGGATCCCATCGGTGCTCGTCGTCCAACGAAATACCATGCCAGCAAAGAATGAGGAGCCGGCGGCCTCTCCAGCCGCTGCTACTCACCGCTCGCTCAACCCCCCAACTCTTCGCGACCGAATAGGCTGTTGCCACGGCCGTGCGCTTGAGCATTCCATCCGATTCTAGGGTGAGGAGCCCCGGTAGGTGCAAGCGATACCGGTACTACCAGTAATGCCAGTTTTCGAACATACAAAAAGCCGTCCAGTTCACACTGAACGGCTTTAGAGTTTGTAAGTGTCCTTGTAAGTAGCTAATTACCGCTTCAACTTAGTCGCCCATCGCGCCAACTTCTTCCTGCTTCTCCACCTTTGCCGGAGCCGATTTACTTGTCGTTCCCAGTAAGCCGTCAAGTGGAACAAAACCCTCGACCTTCTTCTCGCCAAGAATATGCTCGCGATAGAGCCGCGCCATCTTTTCGTCTTCAATCTTCTGCTTCAGAGCTTCGTCACGTTTCCGCGCCTTTTCCTCACGCGCGGTTTTAGCGATCCCCTTGTCATCCAGATCATGCTGACGGTCCGCTTTGACATGCTCTTCGACCAGTACCAGATTGTGTTCCTTGCTGGCTAACGGAACCGCCTTGTTGCCCGCAAAAATCTCATGCCGTCCCTTTTCCTCGTACCATTTGGTGAGCGTCGCGGTCATATGCATTTTCTCGATAATGTTGCGCCAGCCGACGCCGGTGTTGTATGCACAGAAGGAAATTTCGCCTTCCTGCGTTGCATACGGAATAATGCACTGCTCGGTGCGTCGAAAATCGTAATTAAAAAGATCCTGGAACCACATGCCGGCGACAAACAAGAAATTCCAACGATCCGCCCGGCGTTTCTTAATGTCTTCAATCGTGCGATCGCCGGTCACTTTGCCGTAGACCTTCCCGTGATCTTTTTTCGACATGCCAAAACACTTATCGAATTTCGCGATTAAGTCAGTAAGTTTAAAATGCGTCGGTGATTGAAATGGATCATAGTTCCGAAGCAGCGCCAGCGTTACACCAAACACGGAGAGTGAACGTCCGCGCGCGGCATCGTTGATGCGGGCGATGTCGTTTGCCAATTGGTCAGCATGCAGGAAAGCTGTGACCGGAACGTGCTCCTTGGTTTCCTTGTCGCACATCACAGCCATACCGATTCCGCAATTCGGGTGACATCCGCAACTGAGTTGGCCCCAGTCGGCGTTTGGCCCGTGTACCAAGTCGGCAAAGTCGGAGAAGGTGCTCATGAAGCTGATCGGGAACCAGTCGCGCACCGGTTCGCCGATGCCCACCTGATTCTTCACGTCATGCGCCAGGTGGGACAGCGTGTAACGCTGCGCCTGACGCCGTTCTTCAGTGACGGCTTCGTCACGGCCGGTAAACGAAACGGGCTGGAACGACAGGAACGGAATTTTCTTCGGGTTATCCAGGGCAAACTGGACCACCCGGCCCACCTGCTCATTGTTGACACCGTTGATGATGGTAATCACCGGAACGATATCCACGCCGTTGGTCCAGAGATTCTCGATGGCGCGTAACTTCACATCAAAGAGGTTGCCAACCGCGCGATGAGAATTCGCCGCATTACCAATACCGTCAAACTGCAGGTAGGCGTAACGCAAACCGGCTTCGGCTGCTTCTTTACAGAAATCCGGACGCTTCGCAAATTCAATGCCGTTGGTCGCCGCCTGCACACTGTTGTAGCCGACCTTACGGGCGTAACGAACGGCATCGAGGAAGTAGGGAGACAGGGTCGGCTCGCCACCCGAAAACTGCACTGACATCTGGCGCCGCGGCTTGATCGAAATCGCGTTATCCAGCAGCGTCTTGATATCTTCCCAGCTCAGCTCATGCACGAAACCGACCTGGTTAGCATCCATGAAGCATGGATCGCACATCATGTTGCAGCGATTCGTCAAATCGATCGTTAGCACAGAACCGCGGCCGTGCGTGATGGTGCTCGTGCCGTGGTTGTGTAACTTTTCATCGCTGTGAGCGCGGATGTCACGCCCCGGAAATACGTCTTCCAGGTGTTTGCTGAACGCCGGGTCGATCGACATCAGATCCTCAAACTGGCCATGGATCGGGCACTCCTTCACCATCAGGATCTTGCCATCCCGCTCGACGATCTTCGCCTTGATTTCGCCTACCGGTTCGTTCATCAGGATCTGGTAGTCGACTTCGCCGTCTACAATCCGTTGGCGGATCTCAGGAATACACTTAGGACACAGCGAATCTGTCTCGCGCGGCCACCCCAGCGGCGGCTTCATTTTCTGATGGCTCTTGAGAAGCGGTTTGTCAGACCATTTCGGAGTGAACGACTCGTGCTGATTGATTTGATTGACCCGATCGAAGATCTGCCAGGCAGCATTTGCGCCGACCGTTATGACCTTTTCGAAGTACTTGACTGGTTTATGCATGATCAGTGAACCGTAAGATTCGATAGTCTCCCGTTATCTAGGGGCGGAGGACGCCCCAACTAACGCCAGTATATGGGACAACCTGATTCTTGAAAATCGGATGAAAGCGAACGGCGATATCTGCCAGTTGTATGGGAGCATTGGCCAGTTGAATAGAGCTGCCGATCCCTGCAAGTTCTTCTATTTTCAGCAGGTTAACGGCTAATTGCCCTACCAGGCATGATAATATCCGTCCCGCTGAAACACCTCCAGTGATGCCCGAAAAACGGATGACAAGATAGGCGACGTAAGCACCTCGTCCTTGGGGCCGTCTCTTTGAACAGCGCCATCCCGCAGCAGAACCACTCGGTCGATCTCCGGAATGATGTCATCCAGGTGATGTGTAACCAGCAATAAGCCTACGCCACTCGACGCGAGCGAGCGCAGATGGGTCCGAACCTCGCGCAACGCGGGCAAGTCCAGGCTGGTGGTCGGTTCGTCTAATAGCAAAGTTGAAGGATTATGAATCAGCGCGCGGGCAATCAGTAGCCGCCTGGCTTCGCCGGATGACAGTTCGTCGAGCCAGCGTGCGGCCAAATGCCCGGCTTCCAGTCGCTCCATCGACGCTTTGGCGGCCGCTTCCATTTCGCTCGTGATCTGGTGGTTCGGCCATACGCCGATGGACCCGAAAAAGCCGGAAAGCACCAATTCGCGCCCGGTGATCTCACGGGTGCATCGCGCCATCAGGTCGTTGCTCACTACTCCCAGGTGGCTACGCAAATCGAAGATGTTCCAGCTCTCTTGGCCCATAATCTGCATCTTCGTCTCAGGCCGCAGCAGCGGGTAGCACTCGCGCGTGATCGTCTTGATCAGCGTGGATTTTCCACTGCCATTGGGGCCCAGGATCGCTACATGTTCGCCTTGCTTTATCTCTAAACTCAAGCCGTTTAAGGCCAGCAAATTACCGCGTTGTACGAAAACGTTCTGAAAATCGAGTATGGAAGAGATCAAAATGAAATCAGAGGGTACCAAACTCCTATTTTGGCCATCACGGCGTCACGCATTAAACAACTCGCTTTCGAATGCGGCTTTGAACTGGTGGGTATCACGGCGGCTGTCCCTTCTGAAGACTTTGCCCGGTTCGATTCGTGGCGCTCGGCCGGTTGCGCCGGCGAGATGGCCTATCTAACCGATCGCCGGGGTGATCTGCGCGCCGATCCTAAAAATCTACTTGCGGCCGCCAAGTCGATGGTCTGCGTGGGCAAGCTATATAACACCGCGGATCCGTATTCTACCGACCAGACTGGGACGAAAAACGGCTGGATCTCGCGCTACGCCTGGGGCGCTGACTATCACGATGTATTGCGCGACGCGTTAACCCGCCTGATCGGCAAAATTGCCGGCGAGCACGATCAACCCTTCGACTACCGCATCTGCGTTGACACAGCCCCGCTGCTCGAGCGCTCTTACGCCCGCCAAGCCGGCTTGGGTTGGATCGGCCGCAACACCTGCTTAATAAACCAGGCGAGCGGTTCCTGGTTTTTTCTTGGCGAACTGCTGCTCTCTATTCCCTTAGCCGCCGACTCGCCTGCGCCCAACCGTTGCGGAACGTGTACCCGCTGTATCGAAGCTTGTCCCACGGCGGCCATCGTTCCGGATGAGACTGGCCAATGGCAGATAGACGCCCGCCTTTGCATCTCGTATCTGACCATCGAGAAGCGCGGAGCGATCGCACCCCAAATCGCTTCTCAGACTAGGAACCATCTGTTCGGTTGCGACATTTGCCAGGACGTATGCCCGTGGAACGGGCGTGCCCCGCTCACCGCAGAACCCGCCTTTTCCCCAGCTGAATTTTCTCCAGCGCTCGAACGGTTTGCCTCTTTCAGCGAACAGGATTTCCGGGATGCTTTTAGGAACTCGCCGGTCTGGCGGGCCAAGTATTCCGGTTTCCTGCGCAACGTTGCCTGGGCGATGGGCAACTCCGGAAATGCTGCGCTCCTCGAGCCTTTAAGTCAGCTGATCTATCACTCAGATCCGCTCGTGGCCGCGTCCGCCACCCAAGCCCGGCAACACTTGGAACAGGAGGTACGCGGTTGCGAACACTCTGCCTGTGTTGCCTCACGCTGATCACTGTTGGCTTAGCCAGGCCAGCAGACCAAGATCCGTTACACAATCCCGGCTTCGTGCATTTCTACAACAATGAATACGATCAGGCGCTCGCCATTTTCCAGAACGACCTAAATGCTCACCCGAACGAGGCAGACGACTACAATGATCTAGCCCAAGCCATCCTTTATCGCGAGATGTACCGTAACGGTTCGCTTGAAAGCCAGCTCGTTACCGGAACCAACTCCTTCCTGCGCCGTCCCAAAATGGCGGTCAGCCCGCAGGACAAGGCGCGTTTTCTGGATGCAACTAATCGTGCACTGTCGCTGAGCGAGGCCCGACTGAAACAGAACGACGAGGATATCAACGCGCTCTTCTCGCAAGCCGTGGCTCACGGGTTGCGCGCCAACTTTGCCTTTCTGGTCGAAAAAGCCTGGATGCAAGCGCTTCACGAAGCCATGGCAGCCCGCAAGGCCGATGACGAAATCCTGCGACTCGCGCCAAATGTTGTCGATGCTCACCTGCTGCACGGGGTCAGCGAATATGTTGTCGGTTGCATGCCGGCTTACCTGCGCATGCTAGGCGCGATAAACGGTTTTCACGCCAACAAAGAAGACGGAATCGAGCAAATCCAACTGGTGGTTAAATCGGGCACCAGAAATCGCTTCGATGCCGCCATACTGCTGGCCGCCATCTATCGCCGCGAGCATCGCCCAAACGACGCCATTCCCCTACTGAATATGCTGGCCGCGACTTTTCCCCGGAATTACTTGTTTCGCTTCGAACAGGTCCAGATGTACAGCGATCTCGGCAACAAGCAGGCGGCGCTTCATGTGCTCGCCCAGATTGAGACGGCATTGCGCGAGGGCAAGCCCGGTTTCGCCAAAGTACCGCTTGAGAGGGTCCAGTATGCCAGGGGAAATCTACTTTTCTGGTATGGCGATCTGGACCAGTCACTCAGGGATCTCAAAGATGCGACCCGCCGGCCTGACGAATTGGACTTGGGCACCGCCGCTATGGCTTGGTTACGCCTCGGGCAGGTCTATGATCTCCTCGATCGGCCCGAGCAGGCCCGTCCCGCTTACGAAACGGCCATTTCCACCGCTCCTCATTCCGAGATTGCGGCGGAGGCTGGCGCCTACCTTAAAAAGCCTTATCATCGCAAAACAAAATAACCAGGAGGAACCAACAATTTTGAGAAGCGCTCAGAGCGAGTTACACTAGCTTGCAAAATGCAATCTTCAACTCGTGCCGAAACGCCCGGTACTAAGGGCGTGTTCTACCGGCAGCTCTGCGAGCAACTGGATCAGTTGCTCGGCAATGAAAAGAGTTTTGTCGCCAACGCCGCCAATACCTCTGCCCTCCTATTCCAGCTTCTGCCGGATGTCAGCTGGGTAGGCTTTTATGTCGCGGAGGGAGACGAACTGGTACTTGGACCGTTCCAGGGCAAACCGGCCTGCGTGAGAATCCCCTTCGGGGAAGGCGTTTGTGGAACTGCGGCGGCTGAGGGCAGAACAATCGTTGTGCCGGATGTGGACCAATTCGCCGGTTACATCTCCTGCGACACCGGAGTTCAGTCGGAGATCGTGGTGCCGCTGATCAACTGGGGTAATACCGTGGGCGTGCTCGATATCGATAGTGCGAGTATGAACCGCTTCGATGAAGAAGACAAAGACGGTCTGGAGTCGATTGCGGCAGTCTTTCTCGCTTCGCAGTCACGCGATGATGCGCCGGATTTCGATGAAGACATCGAAGTTGAGTGATCCTGGCGGCCAAACAGTAGACTAAAGGTAAGTGACCGCCCAAATTGAGCAGCTTGCCAACCAAGCCCGCCAACTGGCAGCCATTGGTCAATTGCAAGCGGCGCGCGCTCGTTGGGTCGCTGTCCTTGACTTGCTGCCGAACGATGTGCCGGAACGTCAAGGTGTCCTCCGCGAAATTCAGCGGATCGATGGCCGGCTTGCCCCTAAACCCGCAGTCACCTGGACGAAACGTCTCGGTCCTTTCGGTGTCATAATCGCCGCTCTGGCAAAATTCAAAACCGTTGCTCTCCTCCTTCTCACTAAGGGCAAGTTTCTTTTTAGCGTGCTGGCTTTCGTCGGCTTCTACTGGGCGCTCTTCGGCTGGTGGTTTGCCGTCGGCCTCGCCGGATCGGTGCTGCTGCACGAAATGGGGCACTACGTCATGGTGCGCCGCTTCGGTTTTAAAGCGGAGCTGCCCATGTTCCTGCCCGGCTTGGGCGCTTACGTCAAATGGCAAGGCGCTAACGTGGACGCCGGCGTTCGAGCGCAGATCTCGCTCGCTGGACCATTCTTCGGATTCCTTTCCGGCCTGATCGCCTACGGCATTTTCCTCAATACCAACCAAGGCGTCTGGCTCGCTGTCGCGCAGTTTGCCGGATGGCTGAACCTGATCAATCTGATTCCGGTTTCCATTTTCGACGGGGGAGCCGCGATGAACGCGCTCGGCCGGCAACATCGCCTGGCGCTGTTGCTGGTTTGTGTTGTTCTAGGCTTCCTGCTGCACGAGTACGCTTTCTTATTCGTTGCGGCCGGTACTGGTTACCGCATTTACAAACGTGATTTCCCGGCTGAACCGTACCAGGGCGTGGCCTACTCGTTTGTCACTTTGGTGGTTGCAAACGGTTTGTTGAGCTGGTTCTGCTCGAACCAGGCGCGCGTCCTGTTCGCTCAGCACGGCTGACTGCCAGCATTGCAGGATCTTAATCACGCCGGCCGAAACCGCCAAATTTCTTCGGGAATCTAACGTGATAGTTAGAGCCCTGAAGGATAACAATGAAACCTATACTTCTGATATTGCCGTTGAGCCTGGGTTTGCTTGTCTCGACGAACCTGCTGGCCCAGGATCGTGATGATCATCACGATGATCACCACGATGATCGTCATCATGTCTATGACAAGCACCACAAGGACTACCACGATTTTGACGATCATGAAGAACGTGCCTGGCGGATCTATTGGCAACAGCGGCACCGACGGTATATCGATTGGGATCGCGCCTCTGAAAGTCAGCGAGACGCCTATTGGGACTGGCGGCACAATCACTCCGATGCTGTTCTTCAAATAAACATCCGGTAGTTCATGCAGTGCGAAACCGGATATTCCGCATACGGACAAGGTGGTCCCGCTTTCGCACCCTTTTCAGGGAATCGGGACGGATTTGCAACGCTTTGCAGCGGTCAGTCATTTGCACCACAATATAGGCGATGGCCGAATTCCTGCTAAATGGTGTTTTGAAAGATTGTAAATTCGCCTTACGGCAGTTGTGGCAGCGCCCCGGCTTCACGATCATCGCCGTTGTTGTATTGGCTCTGGGTCTGGGCGCTAACGCCGCCATTTTTAGCGTGGTAAACGCACTGCTGCTGAAACCGTTGCCCTATCCACATCCCGACACTCTGGTCAGCGTTTTCGAAAAAGACGTGGTGGGTGACAGTGAAGACGATCACTACAATTCAGTCAGTCCCTCGATTTTCCACGATTGGAGACAGCAGGCTCACTCTGTCCCCGCCCTTTCCGCTTTTCGGCGGACCGCGTTCAACCTCGCCAGCAAAAGCCAAGCCATTACTCCACAGCGCGTCAAAGGGATTGCCTGTTCCGCGAATTTCGCATCCATTCTTGGAGTTTCACCCGAACTCGGCCGCTTCCTTTCCACCAGCGAAGACCGGCAGGATGCTCCGCGCGCGGCCGTCCTCTCCTATGGGTTTTGGCAAGACCACTTCGCCGCCGCGCGCAACATCCTCGGGCAACAAATCCATCTCGATGACAACAGCTACACGATTGTGGGTGTCTTGCCCAAGTCTTTTATTTTTCCGGGCGAACCTGCCGACGTCTTTGTCTCCTTCGAGCGTAGTCTCGAACCGTACAACCGCAGCACTTATAGCAATCATTTTTTCGACCTGATCGGCCGCCTCGCTCCCGGTTATTCAGTGGCTGCAGCACAACAGGAAATGAGCGCTATTTTGCAACGCGCCCGCCGCACCCATCCGCGCGAGGTGATGGGCCGCGCTAGCACGGTTATTCAATTCGACCGTTACCTGGTACGCGACTTCAAAACTGCTCTTTTGATTCTCCTCGGCGCAGTGGGTTGTCTGCTGCTGATCGCCTGTGTAAACATTGCGAATCTCTTACTGGGCCGATCGCTCGGACGCCAGCGTGAACTCGCCATTCGTTCGGCTGTCGGAGCCGGCCGGACCCAGCTTGTTCGTCAGTTATTGATCGAGAGCACTACCGTCGCGCTGCTAGGAGCGATCGCTGGTCTGATCGTTGCTGGTTGGACGACTTCATTTCTCGCGACCCATGCTCCCGGCGTGGAGCGACTCCCCCAGACCGCCAACATTCGGATTGATCAAGCAGTCCTCTTCTTTACGACTGTTATTGCGATCCTGACCGGTATTGCGGCCGGCTTTTTTCCCGCTTTAGCCGCTTCGCGAATCGACTTACTAAACGGCCTGAAGGATACTTCGCGCTCGACCACCCCCAGCCGCGCTCATGGACGCCTTCGTAACACACTTGTCGCCATCGAGGTTGCTGTTTCACTAGTGCTGTTGGTCGGCGCTGGACTGTTGCTGCGCAGCTTCTTTCACGTTGCCAACACCCGCTCCGGCTTTCGTACGGAAAATTCAATTTCCTTTGCCGTGTCGCTTCCCGAAGCCACTTACAAGAACCGTGAAGCGATTGGCAATTTCGTCAGACTCTTTGCTGAAAACCTCCGCGCCGTGCCCGGGGTTACTACCATGGGCCTGATCGATTACGCGCCGCTATCCGGCTCTCAAGACGACTCCGTCTTCCACATCGAAGGCCATCCCTTGCCGCCCGGCTCCATGATGGATCTCGTTAATCGCGCTGTCGATCCCGATTACTTCCACGCCATGGGAATTCCTCTCCTCAAAGGCCGCTTCTTAAATGCCCGTGACGGCGAAGGTTATGACGATATGCATCCCCGCATCGGGCAGGTCTTGATTAGCCAGTCTGCGGCTCACGAATTCTTTGCGAATATCGATCCGATCGGCCAGCGTCTGCAGTACGGCACTGATGTAGGATTGCCGCCCGATCCCTCCGGCCACCCGCATTCCACCTACCAGATTGTTGGCGTTGTCGGAGACGTACCCGTCAGTATCGAAGACGGCATCAAACCTACAATTTACCGCCCAATCTTTGATGGCGGTGACAGCGATTTCTACGCCGTCGTCCATTCCTCCACAAATCCAGTCCCGCTCCTCTCGCGAATCAGGGAGCAAGTTCATAAGCTCGATCCGGATATCCCCGTCCACGACGTCCGAACTTTTGAACAGATCAACAGCACTATGACCGGCAATCGCCGCTTCAGTGTGAGTCTTTTATCCTTATTCGCCGGCGTGGCCATGCTGCTAGCGGCGGTGGGTCTCTACGGCGTCGTCTCGCACGCCGTGACCCAGCGAACTTCAGAGATCGGCATACGCATGGCTCTCGGCGCCAGCCGCGCGGAAGTGAGCCGCCTGATCCTGCTCGGTGGCATGCGGCCGGCCTTAATCGGAATCGGAGCCGGCCTGATCGCTTCCTTTGCTTGTTCCCGGATCTTACAAAGCATGTTAGTCGGTATCTCATCGGTTGACGCGGTAACTTTCGTGGCCGTGCCCGTCCTGCTGGCGCTGGTCGTAGCCCTGGCATGCCTCGTGCCCGCCTTCCGCGCGACGCGCATCGATCCGACCGTCGCACTCCGCTCGGAATGAGCCCTACCCCACGCTGTCGAAGCCGATGTCCTGGGTGTGCGCATAAAGGTAGCCAGCCTGGAGGATGGAACCTATCCTTCATTCAAGACTTTGTGTCCTGGCGAACTCGCTGATCAAATCGACTCGACACTGCTCGCTGACCTCTAACTCGGCAGCGGCAGCTGGTGCTCCTCTACAATAACTGGACTGGCTTCAATACATGATGCAGTTATCTGGCAATTGGCAGTACCTTTGGGTTAACTTCGCGCACGTGGCAATCGCCTACGTGTTAACGGCCAGCCTTGGGTGGGAAACCGAACGCGAATCACACGGCGCCGGTGTGCGGACTTTTCCCATCGTGGGAATGGCGAGTTGCGGCTATATGCTTCTGCTTGGGCCTCAGCCGAATACTGCCGATCAATCTCGCTTACTCCAGGGTTTAATCACCGGCATTGGCTTTATCGGCGGCGGCGCCATCCTGAAAGAAGGCGTCACCGTTAAAGGCACCGCGACGGCCGCCAGCGTCTGGAATGCAGGCGTCATCGGAGCGGCCATCGCGATGAATCACTATGGCGTTGCGCTCACACTAGCTCTCCTCAACCTGTTTACACTCCGCTGCTTGCTGCCGCTCAAACGATGGCTTGACCGCAAGCAGCCGGATAGTCTGGATTCAGATCGCTGAGAAGAGCTATGTCTAACTCGCTAACGGAGCATAGGAAATAATTGCCTAATGCGCGCATCGTCCGGCTGCGCACCATATTCGCAAATCTCAAACGCCTCGTAATATTTGACAGCATTGCCCTTCTGCTCGCCGTACCACTTCACTAGTCGTGCCCGCACGGCGGGAGGGGGATCACTGGCGATCCATTGCTTCAACCATTCCCTTCGCGCAGCGTGGTCCTTCGGTACCTCATTCAACTTGCCATCCACCCAAGGCAGCCACTCATAGAATTGCGACGCCTGGGCATCCAGTGCGTCCAATTTCTGGTCGATCACCTCATCCAACGAAACCACGACGTCCGGACGGAAAGGATTCGGCCGTTGAAAACGATCCTGGTAATAGAAGAAAACTGGATTTTTGCGCAGCGCCGGAACGTCGGGAGTAATATTCGGGACCACCACCATGTACGCCGCATCCTGCACTAAAACGCCTGTGTACCGGTGATCAGGATGGTAGTCGTTCGGCCGCGGAGCAAGCACAACATCTGCTTTCCAGCTTCTGATCTCGCGAATAATCTGCTCGCGTACCGCTAATGTCGGCAGCAACTGCCCGTCGTGATTGTTTAGAACGTCGTACTCGATGCCCAGCCTGCGCGCTGACTCCTTGGCTTCGCCCAACCGGCGCCGCGCCAGCTCGCTCCCGTGCATGGTTTGATGTCCCGCGTCCCCATTTGTCACCGATACGAACTTGACGGCGTAGCCCATCTTTACCCAAAGCGCTGCGGTTCCCGACGCCCTGATATCGCAATCGTCCGGATGCGCTCCGAAAGCGATGATACGTATCTTCTCGTCTTGCGCGAACAGGCTCGTAGCCGCCGTCATAGTAAGCAGGAGACTACTCATCAATCGAAAACTGAGCATGCGTACTATTGTGCCTGACGATTTATCGCCTCGCCTACTCACTACGCAACGCCACTATCGGATTCACACGTGCCGCACGCAATGCCGGGACAAAACTCGCCAGCAGCGCCGCAAGGAGCAACAATAGTCCTGCCGCGGCAAATGATTGCGCGTCGAGCGGCTTGACCCCGAACAAGAAGCGCGCCATCCCCCTCGCCAGCAGTCCTCCCGCTACGATACCCACACCCAAACCCGCCAGAGTCAGCGAGAGCCCGTCGCGAACCACCAGCTTTACTAGTCGCCACGGCTCGGCTCCTAGCGCTAATCGTAGTCCGAGCTCTCGCCGTCTTTGCTGCACTGCGTAAGACAAAACGCTATATAAGCCAACCAGCGCGAGACCAAACGCAAAGAGCGCAAAACCGCTCAACAGATACACCGTAAAACTCCGTTCCGCGAGGGAATGCAGCAAAACATCTCCCATGCTTCGAGTCGAGAACACGGGCAACCCGTTATCCACTGACTGAATGATCCGTCTCGTTGCGAGGGTGACTTCCTGCATGCTGCCGCGGTAGCGGATTACAAACACCGCGCTTGAAGTCGCGCCGCTTTCTACTTGAAAAACAGAGTTGTAGATCATCGGTTCCGGACGCGCATCGAGTGCTTTCACGCGTACATCGTCCACTACGCCGACGATCGTCAACCTTCTGCCGCCCCAATGAACCCGCTTTCCGAGTACATCGTCGCCTGGCCAATATTGATCCGCAAGGGTCCTGTTTACCACCGCGGCCGTCGGTGCGTTCGGCATATCCCGTGCATCAAACCTGCGGCCTTCGAGCAGCCTTATCCGCATGGTCTCAAAGTAGGCTCCGTCAACCAGAGCATTCTGCGCCCAGTGAAACTGGTTTGGATCCCGTCCTTCAATGACAAATCCGATCGCTCGTTCGTCGGCCAACGGAATATGAGAAGTCAGGGCTGCGCTTTCGGTAAATGGAGCATGCAGGATCCGCTCGATAATCTCGTGTTCCGCACGGCGCCGGTGCTCCTCGTTGGCGTAGCGGGATCTGTTGAAAGACGTCCGGACGATCGCCACATTCTGCGGATCGAAACCAGGATTAACCTGCAGGAGAGATGTGAAGCTGCGAATCAGCAGCGCCGCGCCTATCAGCAGCATGGTCGCCAACGCAGTTTCAATGATCACTAACAGACCTCGTGTGGTACCACTGCGTCCTCCCGCCGAATTGGCTCTCCCGCCTTCTTTCAATGCCTCGTTTAAATCGCGCCCCTTTGCCTGAATCACCGGCACGAGTCCACAAAAGATCCCGGTCGCGGCGGCTACAAAGATTCCAAATCCCAGCATCGGCCCATTGAGCAGTACCGGACGCTCGCTGAAGACGGCATGTGGACCGTACTTTGCAACAAGCTGCAAAATCAACGATGCAATTCCATACCCGAATGCGGCGGCCAGTGAACTTAGCAGAATGCCCTCACTCAGAAACTGTTGCGTCAGGCGCAGCCGGCCGGCGCCTAAGGCGCTCCGGACTGCCATTTCACGTTGCCTCGCGTTGCCTTGTATCAGAAGCAGATTCGCAGCGTTAGCGATGGCGATCAGCAACACCAGAAATACAGTGGCTGCCAATAGCATCAGCGCCGGCCTCTGCTGTTCGGCCTTCCTGCCGCCCAGCCGCTCTATGTGGGCGCGTGTTTTGAGATTCCCGCTATACACGTCAGGATGTTCACGTTCAAACTCGTGAGCAACTCGCTGCATGTCCTCCTCCGCCACTTGCGCGCTCACTCCCGGCTTAAGCAATCCGACAACGTTCACGTCGTAGCTGCTGGCCCGATCCCGAACCTCGTCCGGCGAAAACTGCATCGGAATCCATAACGCGGGTGGCATTTCCAGATTCGTCTGTGCCGCGGGAAAAGAAAAGCGCCGCGGCATCACGCCCACGATGGTGTACTCTTTCTCGTTCAGGCGAAGCGTCTTACCCAGCGCTTCCCGCGAGCCTCCGTAGCGGCTCTGCCAAAAACCGAAGCTCAACACCGCCACCGGAGGCGCGCCGTAAGTATCGTCCGTTCTGTTGAACCCGCGGCCTACTACCGGCCGTGAGCCTAGAGTTGAAAACAGATCTGCCGTCGCGCGTACGCCGGTAATTCGCTCGGCCTGCCCGTTCCCGGTGAGGTCGTAATCCCATTCTTCGTACCCTGCCAACGAGACACAACTCCGGTTCCGAGTCTTGTAATCCAAATATTCCGCGGTCGAAGCTCCAAGATCGAACTCGCCAGCTTCCGGTTGGCTTTGAAACAGGGATATCAGCCCGCTTCCGTTTGGATAAGGTGGCCCGCTCAAGAGCACCGTGTTCAGCAAGCTGAACACCGCCGTGGTCGCGCCGATTCCAAGCGCAAGCGTCGCCACCAATAGCGCGCTGATGCCCGGTCGCTTCGCAAAAGCTCTGGCTCCAAATTGCACGTCCGCGGCAACCGCCTCCAAGCGGCTCCATCCCCAAACCTGCCGCGTTGCGTCTTTGATCAAGCCGGCATTTCCTAATTCCCGTAATGCCGCCTGCCGCGCCTGTCGCGCGCTTTCACCGGCCGCGAGCTTGTCAGTCTCCGCCAGGCGCAGGTGGCTCTCTATCTCGTCCTCTAAATCCTGTTCGTTTCTTCGCCCGAACAAGCGCGGCAGCCGCACTTTACGCCTCCTTTTTTCTCGGGTCCAGTACCCCCGCGATTGCCCCTACCAGTTGCGACCAGCGAGTCCTTTCTGAAAGTAGCTGTTTCTTACCAGCCGTCGTTAGCTGATAATATTTCGCCCGCTGCCCCGTCTCCGTCTGCTTCCATTCCGGCTTTACCCAACCCTGCTTGGCCAGCCGATGCAGAGCCGGATACAGGGATCCTGTTTCCACCTGCAGCAGCTCTCCGGAATTCGCGCGAATGGCATTGCCAATGCCGTATCCGTGCTGCGGGCCCCACTGCAATGTTTGCAGGATCAGTAGATCGAGCGTACCTTGCAGCAGCTCGATACGGTTCTTGTATTTCTCTTTCGCGGGCATGCCTGTAGAGATTCTACACTCAAGGGGGTAGGATGTCTATACCTTAGGGGCGGAGTTCAGCCGGTCCAGTCCGCAAATGGAGCAAACTCGGAGAGCGGATCAGTTCTTCGATTGTGCGGGCATCGAACCTGCGCATAATGAGAATATTCATGCTCACTTCCCGTCATTCCGCGCTCCTTAAACTCGTGTTGTGTTTGAGTGTCTCCGTGCCGGCCCTGGTTTGTGCGCCACTCCGGGTTGGCATTGTTGGCCTGGCGCACGGTCACGTAGCTGGCTTTCTCAACGGCGGCGCGCTGGTACCGGCGGGAGGCGCTCTGCATCGTCCAGACATTCAGATCGTCGGCATCGCTGAGCATGACCGGAAACTCTTCAATAAATACAGCGATCGCGAGAACCTTTCACCGTCCCTCTACTTCGCCAACGTCGGAGAGATGATCGCTCACGTGCACCCGGAAGCCGTTCTTCTCTTCACCAACACGCACGACCATACGGCCGTCGTCGAAGAGTGTGCCCGCAACCACGTGCATGTCCTCATGGAAAAGCCCATGGCCGTCACCTATCATGACGCTCTGCTCATGCGAAAAGCCGCTACCGACGGTCACGTTCATGTACTGGTCGATTATGAAACTAGCTGGTATTCCAGCAATAAAGCCGCTTACGATCTGCTTGAGGGCGGCGCTCTCGGTCCCGCGCGCAAAGTCGTCGTGCACGACGGCCACGCCGGACCCAAAATGATCCATGTGCAACCGGAGTTCTTTGCCTGGCTCACAGATCCCAAACTGAACGGCGCCGGCGCGCTCTACGATTTCGGGTGTTACGGCGCGGATCTCATGACCTGGCTCATGAAAGGCGAAGCGCCGCAGTCGGTCACCGCCGTCACCCAGCATCTACAGCCGGACATCTATCCCAAAGTGGACGATGAAGCGAACGTCATCGTGGCCTACCGTTCGGCTGTCGCCATCCTGCAAGGCTCCTGGAACTGGCCGTTCGATCGCAAGGACATGGAAGTCTACGGCGCGACCGGCTACGCCAAGACCGTCCTCAACAACCGCGTGGAAGTCCGCAAGGCAAGAGAGCGTCAGTCGCAAATGGAAGAGGCCGCTCATCTCTCGCCGCCGTACGACGATCCGCTGCATTATCTGGCGGCGGTCATTCACGGCCAGATTTCTGAGGGTGGAGACCTCTCTTCGTTACAGACCAACGTTACCGTCAGCGAGATCCTGGATGCCGCGCGTCAATCTGCGCAAACCGGCCGCACCGTCAAAATACCCCTCTCTGACTGATCGCCGCACATGAGCAATAGCCATCCGGCGGACCGTAAGGTCTGCCTGATCATTCCTTGCTACAACGAAGCGGGGCGCATTAATCTGCAATCTTTTCGCGATTTTCTTCAGTTCGATCACGATACGTTTTTGCTCTTTGTCGATGACGGTAGCAAGGACAACACGAGCGATGTGCTGGAGCGGTTAGCGGTGGATTTTCCAAACGTCGCGCACGTACTCCGGCTGCCGCAGAACCGCGGTAAGGCCGAAGCCGTGCGCCATGGCATTCTGTACGCTCTCGATCGCATCCAACCGGAGATCATTGGTTTCTGGGATGCTGATCTGGCCACGCCGCTGAATGCCCTGAACGATTTCCTTGCGATTCTTGTCGTCAAGCCGGAGATCGAAATGGTTTTCGGCGCTCGCGTCCAGTTACTCGGTCGTCATGTCCAACGCAGCGCTACCCGCCATTACCTTGGCAGAATATTCGCCACCACCGTTTCCGTCGCCCTTCGTCTAGCCATTTACGACACCCAATGCGGGGCTAAACTCTTCCGCGTAACATCCGGCACCAGACAAATCTTCGCCGAACCGTTCCTATCGAAGTGGGTCTTCGATGTCGAAATCATCGCCCGCTACCACCAGCTTTTTTTCCGTGAAAGTCGGCGCCTGTCTGATGTGATCTATGAATTTCCACTCGAGCGCTGGACCGATGTTGCCGGTTCAAAGGTCCAGCCCGCCGACTTCTTCATAGCCTTCCGGGACGTCTTTCGGATCTGGCGTAAGTATAAAACCGGGTCAGCCTGATCCTTTCCCGTTTCCTAAATGGATAAAGAGGCAGACGGCTCTGACCCCTTTTTCACTGCGGCATCGACTACGTCCATGCCCGCACAACGATTGGGGCAAAAAAAAATCTGTACTGGTGTTTGCACGCGCTACGTGGAAAGCAATGGACCCACACAGCGCCATCTTCGGTGATCACCCGCTCCGCGTTTGCGCTCATAGCACTCTCGACCAGGCTTCCTGCATACTCCCCGAGCTTCCGACCTTCTCTCGAAATGGCGAGGGAGCACTCTGCCCCCGTTCAGAAACCACAAACGGGAAAAGATCAGGCTGACCCGGTTTCGACCCGGTTTTGGAACCGAGCGGAAGCGGCTTCGCCTTCATTTGGTTCGATCGGTTGATTGTACGTCACCAGGCAAACGCCGCTACACCTTCGGCAGCTGCGACGTATCCCAACCACCGCCCAACGCTCTAATCAGCTCTACGCTCGCATCGATCCGCCGCCGCATCAGGTCCACATCGGTTCGCTCGTTCGCGAGGGCAATGGTCTGCGCGGTAATCACCTCGAGATAGGTAACCAGTCCGCCTTTGTAACGGTTCAGGGAAAGCTGCAGGGAACTCTCCGCCGAAAGCGTGGCCTCATGTTGCTTCCCTGATTCTTGCTCCAGGATCCGCAGTGACGAAAGGCTATCCTCCACTTCCTGGAAGGCTGTCAAGGTTGTTTGCCGATAGTTCGCCAGATTTGCATCGTAGACCGCCTCTGTTCCTTCAAGCACAGCCCGCCGTCTTCCCGCATCATAGACGGTTTCCGAGAGCTGCGGACCCGCCGCCCAAAACCGGCTGGGCCAGGTAAACCAGTTCACGATGCTGCCGCCTTGGAAGCCGCCGGTCGCGCTAATCGTTAGAGTTGGATAGTAGGCCGCTCGCGCGATCCCAATCTGCTCGTTGGCCGATGCCAGTCTTCGTTCCGCGGATGCAATATCTGGCCGTCTTTCTAACAATTCAGAAGGTACTCCGGTGGGTATCGCCGGCGGCGTCTGCGTTAGCGGCTCGAGAGGCAGATGATAATTCTCCGGCACCCGGCCCACCAGCACTGCGATCGCATGCTCAAATTGCGCTCGCGCCACCGCCAGGTCGATATCCGCCGCCTGCGTCTGCTGCAGCTGCGTCGCCGCCTGCTCCACTTCTACCTTGGACGCCACACCGCCGTTGTACCGGTTCTGCGTCAGCTCCAGCGCACGCGTGTACGCCACCATCGTATCGTCCAGTAGACGTTTCTGCGCGTCCAGACTGCGCGTTTCGAAATAATCGGTCGCTAACTCCGCTTCGAGCTCCAGCTTTACATTCGCCAAATCGCCCGCCGAGGCTTGCGTCAGTTCTCGCGCCGAAGTGACATTGCGTCTGAGTCTCCCCCATAGATCCGCTTCCCACGACAAATTCCCAGGCAGCGTGAACAACCCATATTCCGAACCCGGATGCGTAGTGCTCAGCACGTTTCCTGATAGGCGATTCCCGGTAACCCCGGGGCCCACGCCAATCGTCGGAAACAAATTCGACCGGTTAATTTGAATCTGCGTTTGAGCCTGCCGGAAGTTTGCGACCGCTATCTGTAGACTCTGGTTCGCAGGCCCCACCTGCTCCTCAAGCGCCGTCAAATCCGGGTCCTTGAAAACCTCCCACCAGCGGCCTTTCAACAGGGCGTCGCTCGGTTTGGCCGTTTTCCAGCCTGACGTTTCCTGGAAGCTTTGCGGCGCTGGCTCGCTATAAGACGGCGCGGCCGCCACCTTCGGCTTGGTGTAATTCGGCCCTACCATGCAGCTTGACAACAGCAGCGCAAAAGCCAGCGCCGCCAGGCCGACCCCTCGACTCATCTCTCTCCTCTTCTCTCTCACTCCGCGGATGCGTTCGTCACTCGAACCGGTTGACCGGAGGCGATGGAATCACTCGGATTCGTCACAACCACGTCACCCGGCTTCACGCCCGAAATGATTTCGACAGAATCCCCATAATCGCGCCCCAGCGTCACTGGAACCAGGGCAACCCGGCCATCGCGCACCAGCGCCACTTGCAAACCCTGCGACCGGAAAAGCAATACATTCGATGGAAGTGTCACCGCATTAGCCTTTGAACCCAGCTTGAAATGCACTGACACGTAAGATCCCGGTAATAGCTCGCCCGTCGGGTTCTTTACATCGACCTCTACCAGCAACGTTCGCGAATTCACGTCAATCGCTTCCGCATTTCTTACAATCGTGCCGGTGAACTTTCTTCCCGGATATTCGGTCAGTGTCAGATACGAGTTCACTCCTGGCTGCGCCACCCGCGAATATACTTCCGGAACACTCACAAATACACGCAGGGTATGATTAGCTGCGAGATGGAATAGCTCTTTGCCCGCCGTATTCGCATCAGCATCGACCAGCGTACCCACATCGATATTGCGCGCCGTGATCACGCCGTCAAAGGGCGCATACACCCTTTCATAACCCACCAGCTGTTCCAACCGCGAGACGTTTGCCTTGGCTGCACTCACCGTCGAGGTCTTGGCTTCGGCATCCTGCACCGCGTTATCGACATCCTGCTTCGCCACCGAATCTGTTTTGAACAAGCCGGTGTAGCGCTCGGCCGTGATCTGCGAAAGTTTCAGATTCGCTTGCGAGGTCGAGAGATTCTCCTTGGCCTGCTGCAATTGCTGTTCTATTTCTGGCGCTTCAATCTCGGCAAGCAACTGCCCGCGCTTTACGCGCGCCCCGATATCAGTGTGCCATGCCTTGATGTAGCCGCTGGCACGCGCCCAAACCGGCGTGTCCACGTACGCCTGCATATTACCGGGAAGAACCACTTCCTGGCCTTGGGAAGTCGCCAGCGGTTTCATCACCGAAACCGTCGGTATCGATTCGTCCGCCGTGGTCTTCTCGAGTACAGTGTTCGCCTTCGCCCGAGCGGTAATTCCCGAATAAATGACGTACGCCACGCCCAGTACCGCCAGCAACAGGAAAATCGACAACCAGCGCCACACCGTGCTCGGCGGCCTCGCCGGCTCGTGCGGAGGCTTCGACACTGCGTTTGTTATAGCTTCTTCTTGCTCGATCACCATTTCGCTCTCCATCCCCTACGCGTGAACCTGCGAGTCCTTCGGTTCGGGCGTTTCCAACGTCTCCAGCGGCTTCTTCCTGCCGTGTAGCAGGCTGAATACCGACGGCACAAAAAATAAGGTCGCTACTGTCGCGCAGCAAAGTCCGCCAATCACCGCGCGCCCCAGCGGTGCATTCTGCTCTCCGCCTTCCCCGAGACCAAGCGCCATCGGAACCATGCCGATGATCATCGCGAGCGCCGTCATCACCACCGGCCGGAAGCGGCTCGACCCCGCTTCGAGAGCCGCTTCCAGCGAGTTGCCATGCTTCGCCAGCTGCTCTTTCGCGAAACTCACGACCAGAATACTGTTGGCTGTTGCCACCCCCATGCACATAATGGCCCCCATCAACGCCGGTACGCTTACCGTCGTGTGCGTTGCAAACAGGAACAACACAATCCCCGCCAGCGCGGCCGGCAGCGCCGTAATAATGATGAACGGATCGAGCCACGATTGGAAGTTCACCACGATCAACAGGTAAACCAGCACGATGGCACCCACCAGGCCCGCCAGCAAGCCCACAAACGAGTCGTGCATCGTCGCCACCTGCCCGCGCAGAATCACTTCGCTACCTCGCGGCAGATACTTCTTATTCGCCGCTAGCACTTTGTTAATCCCGGCACCCACCGATCCTAAATCAGCATCTTGCACCGATCCGTATAGATCCACCGTGCGCCGGATGTTATAGTGCGTCACCACTCCCAGTTCCGTCTCGCGCTCTATCTGTGCAATATCGCTGAGAATGTCAGGCTGCTTCTGCGCCGGACCGCTCACTGGTATATTCTGCAGATCTTGCAGCGTTTGAATACTGTATTGCGGCGTTTGTGCCACCAGGAAATAACTCACGCCGTTCTTCGGGTTCAGCCAAAATGTCGGCTGCGTTTGGAAGCTGCCGCTCAACGATGTTAGGAAGCTATGTGCCAGATCGATCTGGCTGTACCCGCTCTGCGCCGCCTTTGTTCGATCCACTTGAATCTGCAGTTTCGGCTCATCGAACACCTGGTGGATGTGCAGATCCACGGCTCCCGGAATCTTCTCGAGCTGTGGCAGGATTCGATTGGCATACGCTCGGCTTCCCTCAATGTTGTTGCCGACAATCTGCAAATCGATCGGCGAAGGCAGCCCGAAATTCAGGATTTGTGTCACGATATCGGCCGGCAAAAAATAAAAAGTCGTGCCTGGAAACTCTCTCGGCAGATCGCGGCGCAATGCCCGCACATAATTCGCCGTGGGGCCATGCTTCTCATTCAAGCTCACCAGCACGTCCGAATCGCCGGTTCCAATCTGCCCCGTGTTGCTATACGACAAATTAATCTGGCTGTATGGCAGACCAATATTGTCGATAATCGTTTCCAGTTCCTGCTTCGGAATGTGCCGCCGAATCGATGCATCCACTAAGTCGCAGAGCCGGGCTACTTCCTCGATGCGCGTCCCCGTCTTTGCGCGCACGTGTAGCTTGAACTGTCCCGTGTCGCTGGTTGGGAAAAAGTCACGTCCAAGAAACGGCAGGAGCAGCATGACCGATGCGCAGAGCAAAAGGAAAATCGGAATAAACACGAACCGCCGGTAGACCACGGTCGTGAGCACCGCCTGATAATAAGTCCTGACGCGTTCGAATCCCCGCTCGAAGCCCCGTTGAAACATCACCAGCGGGTTCCGCGTGCGCGTGCCGTGCTGCTGGACCCGCAGCAGATACATCGCGAGCGTCGGCACCAGTGTGCGCGACAGGAAATACGATGCCAACATCGCGAAAACCACCGCCTCGGCCAGCGGCACAAACAAATACCGCGCCACGCCGCTCAGAAAAAACATCGGCAAGAACACAATGCAGATACACAGCGTTGAAACGAGGGCAGGAACAGCGATCTGCTGGGCTCCATGAAGAATGGCCTCCTTGATATCGGTCTCGTGCCCCTCTTCGAGGATGCGGTTGACATTCTCGATTTCTACTGTCGCGTCGTCCACTAGAATTCCGACCGCCAGCGCCAGTCCACCCAGCGTCATGATGTTGATCGTCTCTTTCAACGCGCTCAGCACGAGAATCGACGTCAATATCGAAAGCGGAATCGAAATCGCAATAATCAGTGTGCTCCGCCAGCTCCCCAGGAACAGCAGGATCATCAAGCCTGTCAAGCATGCGGCGATGATGGCCTCGCGGATCACCCCATTGATCGAAGCGCGTACAAAGATCGACTGATCGGCCAGCGGCTTTATCTGCAGTTGCGGCGGTAGTGTCGCCGCCACCCGCGGCAGCATCTTGCGCACCCCAGAAACCACATCGAGCGTGGAAGCGCTGCCGGCCTTCAACACGCTCACGAGCACGCCGCGCTGCCCGTCGCGCCGGATGATGTTCGTCTGCGGCGCAAACCCGTTGCGGACGTTGGCGATGTCGCGCACATAGATCGTCGAGTTCCCCACCACTTTTACCGGGAAATCATTGATCTCCTCGACCTTCTTGGGACTGTAGTTCATCCCAACGTCATATTCAAATTGCCCAATCTTGGCGGTGCCCGTCGGCAACAACAGATTCTGATTGGAAACCGCCGTCACTACATCAAATGGGGACAGTCCCTTCGATTGCAATTCGGCCGGATTCAGATCGATCATCACTTGCCGCTGCTTGCCGCCGTAGGGATACGGCACCACCGCACCCGGCACCGTCACCAATTGCGTGCGCAAAAAGTTCAACGCCAGATCGTTGAGATCCTGCTCCTGCAAGCCCTTCCCCGAAAGCGCCAGTTGCAGAATCGGTACGCTCGACGCGCTGTAACTCAAAATCAACGGAGGGTTGATCGCCGCCGGCATCTGCTTCAAAATCGTCTGCGAAACTGCCGTGGTTTGCGCGATGCCGGTCGTCACATCGGCATACGGTTGAAGAAAAATTTTGACGACGTTTGTCCCATTCAGTGTCGTCGATTCGATATGCTCGATATCGTTCACTGTGGTCGTAAGCACGCGCTCATACACCGACGTGATCCGACCCTCGAACTCCTCCGGGTTCATCCCCGTATAGGTAAAGATCGATGCGATCACCGGAATGTTTATGTTCGGAAAAATATCTGTCGGAGTCCGCAAGATAACAATCGGACTAGCAATCAGAATAAGCAGCGCTAGAACTATGAACGTATACGGACGCTGGAGGGCAACTCTGACTATCCACATTCAATATTGCTGATGAAATTACGATACCCTAAAGTTTCGAAAATGTGCAACTAGTTTGCTATCGTTACATCTTAGAAACAGGACACTCACATTCAGCCAGCAGTGTCGTCAGCTAAGGTGAGGTATGTCTGCCGGTATGGCCACGTTGATTAAAGAATCAAGCGAGGAAATAGCACCCCGGGGGCGCGGTCGTCCGCGCGATGAAGAGGCGCGCGCGCGCATCCTCGACGCCACCCTGCAAGTCCTGGAGAATACCTGTTTCCCGAATGCCACGGTCGACGCCATTGCCGAGCGCGCCGGCGTAAGTAAGGCAACCATCTATCGCTGGTGGCCCAACAAAGCCGCTGTTTTCATCGAAGCTTTACGCGAAGCCACCGCTCAGGAATTGCCCTTCCCCGATACTGGCGATCTCGAGCAGGATGTCAATCTGCAACTGCAGAATTTCGTAAAACTTCTAACCGGACCGCGTGGACGTACTTTCAAAGCGTTCATTGCCGCCGCCCAGAGCGATCCCGAGGTCGCCGAAGCCTACCGCGAACTCTGGATCAAACCTCGCCGGGTGCTTACCCGCGAACGTCTGAAACGTCATCAAAGGGCCGGTAGAATGGTGGGCAACGTTGACCTGGAGGCCCTCCTCGATGTCCTTTACGGCGGATTCTATTTTCGCCTCATGGCCGGGCATGGCGACCTGAGTCCCGCTTTCGCCGATGAAGCTGCCAAAATTGCCCTACAGGGGCTTGTGCCTAGAGGGAAATAGTTCAGCTCGTCACTGAACCCACGGGTTGTCGTCTTCGCCGATGGGCTGTCCAGGGGGTGCCTGCACCTCTGCCGGTAACTGCACCTGTTTGGGATCGCGTTCGAAGGCGGCGATCAGGCTCACCGCAAAGCGATCATCCCGAGTCTCCGTCTTCAATCTCTCGATTTCCTCCTGGGCTACGGCTCTCACCGTCATTGGCGCCGCTTCGTTCGTGGCCAACTGCACCAGTTGCCCTAGTACTACATACCGCACGGCATGAGCAATCTCACCCTGCAATCCGCCCGGCGGATTCGCCTCCCAAGTCACAGCAACCAGCCGGTCCGCCACTTCCCGGAGCGACGGATTCGCGCTGTCGCGCGCATGATATTCCTCCAGCCGCGCCGCTCGTTGCGGATTCAAAATCAAGCTGACGGTCAGATTCGCCGCCGCTTCCGCCCCCGCCAATGGATCGAACGTGACGCCCGTCTGGTTGGGGAACGTTTCCCGTGTTCGCATATACCCGGGTGGCCGTGGCGGAATCAGCTGCAAAATACTTTCCGGAATGGCCAGCGTAGCTGGGCGAATCGTCTCGAGCAACGCCTCAAGCGCCGCGCGTTGCTCCGCAGCCGACACAATCGCCGTCGGTTTCTGGCCATCCCCGCGCAACGCATACGTGTATTCGTTCCCACCCAGCACCTTCGCTGTCGCTTCCGTCTGATATCGGTGCATAAAATACAGCGGCACAAGCACTTCGTCCAGCGTCGCCATTGGCGCGTCCGGCGGAATATTGTTCACCCCGAATCGGGCCAGCGCTACCGAACGAACTCGCAGCACACGCTTCAACTCTTGCGTTGCATTTTTTCCGTTATCCCATAGATGAGACTTGGGATGCGCACCACCCGGTGGCCGGCTGTCCGCATCCGTGATAAACGTCAGGCCCCTTTGAGCGGCATCCACCAGAATCTTGTCGAGCGCCGCTCGCTCTTGAGTTCCTTCGGCAAATTGCGAGTATCCCCAGCGGATCGAAACCTTATCCCAATCGCCAATCCCGACCGCGTACGCGTCCGATAAATCGAGCGAATCCCCTTTCAGCTCCACCCGCGGCCCCGGATAATCCATTACCGACGCCCGCCCTTCGGTGCTCGCCAAAAAGTTGTGCTCCAGCCCTAACGTGTGCCCCACCTCATGTGCCGCCAACTGGCGCAGCCGCGCATACACCGCATCCGTCAAAGCGCTCGTGCCACCCCCACCCTCGCCGTAGGGTGCCATGAGCCCCTGGAAAATCAAAAAGTCCTGCCGCGCCCGCAGCGAACCGAGCGTCACGATTCCCTTAACAATTTCGCCCGTCCGCGGGTCCACCAGCGAGTTCCCGTAAGACCATCCGCGCGTCGAGCGGTGCACCCACTGCACCACGTTGTAACGTACATCCATCGGATCAATATCCGGCGGTAAGGTCTTCACCTGAAAGGCGTTACGAAACCCGGCCGCCTCAAACGCCTGATTCCACCAGCCAGCGCCTTGCTGCAACGCCGACCGGATCGGTTCGGGCGCCCCCGAATCGATGTAATAGATAATCGGCTCTATCGGATCGCTCAGCGCCGCGCCTGGATCTTTTTTCTCGAGCCTGTGCCGCGCAATGTATCGCTTCACTACCGGTTCATCGACTGGAGCCGAAAAGTCCATGAAATTTACCGAGAAGTAACCCGCTCGCGGATCCTGCAGCCTTGGCCTGTAACCGGGCGGTGGCAGCGCCACAAACGCCTGATGCTCTCGCACAGTTACGGCATCCGCTGTCGGCGTGACCTCACGCAGATACTTGCCTTCCCCATGGCCAGTAACCGTGATCGTCGTTTCCACTTCCGTGTTTCTTGGAAACGCCTTTGTGAGGCTCATGTCGAACGCCGACCGGCTCGGATCGAAATGAAAACTACCCTGCTTCTGCCGCGTCAGGTCGTCCGCTACATCCACCGCATCGCGCAACAAAAAACCAGTGGCATCCACCAGCACGCGTGAGCCATCTTCGGCCGCCACTTCGAAGCCCCACAGCACGGACCGCGCAAACGAATCGGCCGCCGCTCGCTTCTCGGGCAAATCGCCGCTTGTCGCCCGGTACCCATAATTGTTCTCGACCAGCAGCACCCGCGGCCCGCTCCGCTCAAATTCGACCACCTTCGGTTCATTCATTCGTCCGCGATCCAGCCCCAGGTCGTTCGACCCCACCCCCGCCGAAAGAGCGGTTATATAGAGAAACTCCTGGTCGAACCGGTCAATCTCAAGCCACATCTTGCCGCTATGCTCATCCCAGTACAAGGGCTGAAATCCGTCCAATTTATGCGCCGGCCCGGTAAGCGCAGCAAATCGATTCTCCGAAGTGTTTTGCTGCGCACCGGCCATCGCTGCTGTCAGCCAACAGAACAGAAGGACGCGTCTCATCATTGGTCTGTCATTGTCGCAGGTTCCCCTCAAGACTGGTAATTCACCTGAGATCTTCCGAGCCGCGCCCGGCACTACCGTTAGACTGGTCTAAAACAAACAAGGTAGAGCTCGTGCTTTGCCGTCGAGGTCGTTATCCAAGAAATTCTGATCGCCGAAGATAATCCAGCTGATGTTCGCCTGATCCGGGAAGCACTCCGTCTTTTGACGACCCCAGTCAGTATCCACGTCTCCGAAGACGGGGAAGAGGCCATGCATTTTCTCTCCCGAACCGGCAATTTTGCCACCGCCCCTCGCCCCTCCCTCGTCTTTCTCGATTACCATCTCCCCAAAGTCGATCCGCGAACCATTCTCCGTTTCATCAAGGAAAGCAGCGAGTTGAATAGTGTCGTTGTGATTGTGCTGACAACCTCCAACACCGAAGATTTGATAAATGAAGCGTATCGTCTCGGAGCCAATTGCTACCTCTCCAAACCCTCGGACCTTGACTCGTTTTTTCACACCATCCGTTCGGCCGCCGAATTCTTTTTGAACTCTCCCGCCGCATCTCAGTCGGCCAGCTGCTAAACGCCTTTCGTCTGCTATGATTCAGGCGCATGAATGCGTACTCGATCGGAGTAGACCTCGGCGGCACAAACCTTCGCGCCGCCGCCGTCAACGCGGAAGGACACGTTTTAGCTAGAATTTCCGAAGCCGTAAACTATGAAGCCGGGCCCGACCATGTTTCGGGCGAGATTGCCCGTCTGGTCAATGCTGTACGCCAACAGATCTCAAGCACTGGATTGCTCGGAGTCGGCATTGGCTCGCCGGGTTATATCGATATTGATAAAGGCATCATTTTAGGAGCCGCCAACCTGCCTGGCTTCACCGGGTTTCCTATTCGCGACTGTATTCAGCAACATCTCGGCACGCCCATTCTTCTCGAGAACGATGCCAATGCCGCCGCCCTCGGTGAAATGTGGAAAGGCGCCGGCAAGAATGTCAAGGATCTCATCCTACTCACTCTCGGCACAGGCATCGGCGGCGGTATCGTTAGCCAGGGTAAAGTCGTCCATGGCTTCATGGGCATGGCCGGCGAGTTCGGGCATATGACAGTCTTCCCCGACGGCAATCCCTGCGGCTGCGGCAACAATGGCTG
This sequence comes from Bryobacteraceae bacterium, assembly GCA_036272575.1. Taxonomy (GTDB): domain Bacteria; phylum Acidobacteriota; class Terriglobia; order Bryobacterales; family Bryobacteraceae; genus Bog-105. The sequence goes on from DATAYL010000023.1 coordinate 39,948, forward strand.
TCTGGAAAAACACGCCTCCGCTTCGGCCATCGCCGCCATGGGCCGCATGATGCACTTTGGTAGTGAAATCAAAACCGCTGCTGACGTGCATGCTCTTGCTCTTGAGGGGAATGACCGCGCTAAGCTCGTCTTTGAATCCATGGGCCGCGCACTCGGAATTGCTCTTGCCAACCTGATCAACGCCTTCAATTTTCCGCTCTACCTCATCACCGGAGGTCCCTTGCCGGCCTGGGATTTTTTTGCCCCTTCCATGTTCAATGAGATTAATCGTCGCTCCTTTACTTTCGCGCGGACCGGGACTCGCGTCGAACAGGCCCTCCTCGGCGCTGACGCCGGGCTAATTGGCGCTGCCTATCTTCCCTTTGTCTCCATCGTCTGAGCGCGACCATCCAATAAATCATGTACTGGTTAGGACTTGATGTCGGAACAGGCGGCTCCCGGGCGCTATTGATTGACGAAAAGGCCCGCGTGCGGTTTTCATTCATTTCTCCACACGAAGAAATGAAGATGCTGAAACCGCTTTGGGCCGAGCAGGATCCCGACAATTGGTGGCACGCTTCTCAAATCGCTATCCGAGGCGTACTCAAAGAGGCTGGCATCAACGGTTCATCCATAGCCGGAATCGGCCTCACCGGCCAAATGCATGGCCTCGTCCTGCTCGATGCCGCGCAGCGGGTTCTCCGCCCCGCCCTGATCTGGTGCGATCAGCGCAGCCAGCAGCAGGTAGACGAGATTAACGCCAAGCTTGGCCCCGAAAACATTCTGCGTGCCACGGCGAATCCCGTACTGACCGGTTTTACACTGCCCAAGCTACTCTGGGTCCGCGACCATGAACCGGATCTCTTTAGCCGTGTCCGCCATGTCCTGCTCCCCAAAGATTACCTTCGTTTCCGGCTCACTGGCGACTTCGCTAGCGATGTCTCCGATGCCAGCGGCACCAGCCTTTTCGATGTACTGCACCGCAAGTGGTCACACGAAATGATTAACGGTCTCGATCTCGACCATTCCTGGCTGCCAAAAGTCTACGAATCGAGCGACGTGACCGGAGCAGTCTCACAAACCGCTGGCCACTCAACGGGACTTTCCGCGGGAACACCCGTCGTCGGGGGCGCCGGTGACCAGGCGGCCAGTGCCGTCGGCAATGGCATTGTTGAACCCGGCAATGTGTCCTGCACCATCGGCAGTTCAGGTGTTGTCTTCGCTTATCTCGCTCAGCCGGCCTACGATCCCGGTGGGCGCGTCCACACTTTCTGCCATGCTATTCCAGGTGCCTGGCACGTGATGGGCGTCACGCAGGGCGCCGGACTCAGCCTCCAGTGGTATCGCAATCGCTTTGCGCACCTGTCTGACTACGACGAACTGACCGCCGATGCCTCGCTTTCCCCGCCCGGTGCTCGCGGCCTTTTCTGGCTTCCTTATTTAATGGGCGAACGAACCCCTCATTTGGATGCGAATGCGCGCGCTGCCTGGATCGGGCTCACCAACAAGCACCAGGCGAGCGATCTCATTCGTTCCATCTTTGAAGGCGTTTGCTATAGCCTGAAAGACGCTCTCGAAATCATCAAAGGTCTCGGCGCAAGCCCCGTCGTCACCCGACTTTCTGGCGGCGGAGCCAGAAGCCCGCTCTGGCATCAGCTTTTTGCCGATATTTTCGACGGTCGTGTCACGACCCTCGAAACGCACGAAGGCTCTGCCTTCGGCGCTGCTCTGCTTGCCGCTGTTGGTACCGATCACTTCGCGACCGCCCGGGAGGCATCTCGGGCCGCAGTCCATGAAGTGAGCGTAAGAGATCCTGATCCCGAATCCGTCGCGTTTTATCGCAAACGCTACCGGGTTTTTTGCTCGCTTTATCCCGCTCTAAAATTGACTTTCGGGGCCATCGCCGAGCTTGACAGCTAACTCTCAGCCCCGCTTCTGTGATCTCGCGTTACCTGTCCCCCTCGACCGGCTCTTTACCTATCGGCTGCCACTCACCCTTCATCACCGCGCCCAGCCCGGATCGCGCGCCGTCGTGCCGTTCGGGGCCCGCAAACTGACCGGCGTCATTCTGCGCATCCACAACTCGCCTCCTCCCCAGGAACCGCGTGAGGTTCTCAACCTGCGCGACTCAGAACCGGTACTCGATGAAGAACTCCTCGACCTGGGCCGCTGGATCGCCGAATATTATTGCGCACCCATCGGCGAAGTCTTAAAAGGAATGCTGCCACTGAGCGGTGAAACACGTCGCACATCGCGTTACACACTTACCACCGCTGGTCATGACATAGCTCGGCAGCTTACCGGCATTACGCATCACGATGCCGCCACCGAATTGCTTACCCTGCTCGCCGGCAGACCGCGTTCCGCCGAATATCTCGCGGCCAAAGTTTCGAACCCCAAGCCGGCCATACGCAATCTGCTTAAACGCGGCTGGATTACGGTTGATGAAGAAGACCTCGACCGCGATCCGTTGCGGGCGCGCGCCGAACGGCTGCGCGCCTCCTTCCTCGCGCGCCCCCTCTCCGCTATCAAGTTGAAGAAGAGCGAACGCGAATTGCTCGCCTTTCTCGAACTGCATCCCGGCACCCATAACGTGGCTGAGCTTGGCGAAAAAATCAAGCAGGCGAGCGAAGCAGCTCGCTCTTTGGCGCGGCGCCAACTGATCCGGCTCGAAACAGAAAACATTTCCGCGCCAACTGGTTATGAACGACCCACGCCCGTCTTAAATGGACACCAGCAGGCGGCTTTCGACGTGATCGAAACCGCACTGCAGGAAGGTAGATTTAAACCATTTCTGCTTCAGGGAGTCACCGGCTCGGGCAAAACAGAAGTCTATCTGCGCAGCATCGAAGCCACGCTTGCTCGAGGGAAGAATGCACTGCTTCTGGTGCCCGAAATTGCTCTCACCCCGGCCGTAGCCGGACAGTTCTTTCATCGCTTCGGCAAACAGGTCGCCATTCTTCACTCCGCGTTCGGAGATGCCGAGCGTGCCGATCAATGGCGTCGCATTCGCAGCGGCTCGGCGCGCGTCGTGGTCGGGACTCGTTCCGGTGTCTTCGCCCCCGTGCAGAACCTCGGCCTCATTGTCATCGATGAAGAACACGATGGCAGCTATAAGCAAGGTGAAACACCCCGTTATCACGGCCGTGACGTCGCGCTGGTACGCGCAAGAAATGCTCAAGCCGTCGCGGTGCTTGGTTCGGCGACGCCAAGTATCGAGACACGCTTCAACGCCGAAAGTGGCAAGTACGGCTTTCTTACCTTGCCCGAACGCATCGCGCAACGCCCCATGCCGCAGGTGCAAGTGATCGATATGCGGCTCGAGTTCCTCGAAACCAAACAGCAGTCCACCTTTTCTCGCAGTCTCTTGACAGAGATGCAGCAGCGCCTCGAACACGGCGAGCAAACCATGCTTCTGCTGAATCGCCGCGGCTTTTCGAGTTTCCTGGTCTGCCGCGCCTGCGGCGAACGCATGCTCTGCGCCAATTGCTCGGTGGTGCTCACCCATCATCGCCGCGACCGCCGCATGCTCTGTCACTACTGCGGATTTGCTGAAAAAATACCCACCCAATGTCCCCAGTGCGGCAGCGACTACATCCAGTTCCTCGGCACCGGCTCAGAACGTGTCGAAGACGAACTGCATCTCCACCTTCCTGCCGCTCGTATCGCCCGTCTCGACCGCGACAGCGCCACCGGCAAAGGCGCTTTTGAAGCGATTCTCAATCGCTTTCGCGATGGCGCCATCGACATCCTCGTCGGCACGCAAATGATTGCTAAAGGCCACGACATCCCCAACGTGACACTCGTTGGTGTTGTGCTCGCTGACATCGGCCTCAGCCTTCCCGATTTCCGCGCCGCCGAGCGCAGCTTTCAACTCCTCACGCAGGCCGCCGGGCGCGCTGGCCGCGGCGATACGGCCGGACGTGTCCTGATCCAAACGCTCAACCCCGACCATTACGCGGTTCGCTTCGCCGCTGAGCAGGATTACGAGGGCTTCTATCGCAAGGAAATCGAATTCCGCAAATGGCTTCGCTATCCGCCGTTCGCCGTCATGGCAAGCGTAATGGTGCGCGCCGAAAAACAGGAAGAAGCACTCCGTATGGCGACGCAGCTAGGCTATCTGCTCACCCCTCCGCCGCCGGGCATCCGTGTGATGGGGCCCGCCGAAGCTCCGGTCCTGCGTGTCAGAAACGAATTTCGCTATCAGTTGCTCCTCAAAGCCGCCAAACGCCCAGTGTTGCGCGAGTTGCTCATCACTCTGCGCAGCTTCGCCGAAAGGGAACGCTGGAAAGCAACCGCTTTGATCATCGATGTCGATCCGATCAGCCTGTTGTGACCCGAATGTTAAAATCGTTTGATACGGCGGCTGTAGCTCAGTCGGTAGTAGCGCCAGATTGTGGTTCTGGATGTCGTGGGTTCAAATCCCACCAGCCGCCCCAAAGCAAGCCCAGCGCGGCCAGCCCGAGACCGCATAATCCAAACGCCGCCGGCTCTGGATCTGCCATTGCTGAGTTGTCCGAAGTGGTAATCGTGAGTACTGCACTGTCGTCACCGATGCCATCCTCCCCGAACAGATACTGGTCCGATACGCCATCCGCCGAGAGGTTCGCGATCAGCCCTCCAACGCCGAACGTGCTATCGGCAGTGATCGCCGAAACTCCAGCGTTGTTTAGCACGATAGATTGATTTGTGTCCGTGCTGTCGGTTGAATAATCTAGGCTGCCGAACACGGTTCCCGTACCGAGATCGTCAAAGC
>DATAYL010000024.1:0-13066 GCA_036272575.1 Bryobacteraceae bacterium
GCGCCGGCGTCGGCTTCCACACCACCCCGCATCACGCCGAGTCCAAGTCGCAGCGCAACCAAATCGATTACGCCTTCAAGTTTTATCAGGACTGGACCTCCGGCCGCCTGCCGCGCGCCATCATCCTTTACATCCAGGACGCCAATCCTTACTTCGATGACTCTTACAACGTAAATTCCGCTAACCTCGGCCCCTACGGCGACGCCATTACACAGGAAATAATCCCGGAAATCGAGAAGCAGTTCCGTGCCATCAGCGCCGGCTGGGCGCGCGCCACTTTCGGAGGCTCCACCGGCGGCTGGGAATCACTCGCCTCCCAGATCTTTTATCCTGACTTCTACAACGGCACCTGGTCCAGCTGCCCCGATCCCGTCGATTTCCACGCCTATCAAAACGTCGACCTCTACAAGGACAAAAACGCCTATTTTCGGAGCGGCCCTTTCGGCGCCATTCCCATCGCCGAGATGCGCGAGCCCGACGGCTCGATCCTCGCCAACATGGAGCCTGCGAATCGTCGCGAGTATGTCTTTGGTACGCACGGCCGCTCGGCCGAGCAGTTCGATATCTGGCAAGCTGTCTTCTCACCCGCCGGACCCGACGGCTACCCCAAACCCGTCTACGACAAAAGAACCGGCGTGATCGACCCGGCGGTGGTCCGCTACTGGCACGATCACTATGACCTCACCGCCATCCTCGAACGGGATTGGCCAACCCTCGGCCCAAAGCTCGAAGGTAAACTGCACCTCGCGGTAGGTGACGGCGATACTTGGTTCCTAAATAACGCCGTGCATCGCCTGCAGATCATGCTCGCGAAAACCCGCAACCCTCACTCCGACGCCACCTTCGACTACGGCCCCGGCATGCCTCACTGCTACACCGGCGAGCCCAACGTCCCCATGAGCATTTCCGGCCCAACCGAAATCGAGCGCATCCTCCCGCTGATGATCGATCACATGCTCAAGACCGCGCCCAAAGCAGCCGATACCTCAACCTGGCGCTATTAAGAAGATGCTGATTCCACATACCAACTCAGGCTCGAGCTCGTCACTGGGGTAGTAAGTACCGTACCAACTCAGGATCCACCGTCCTATTAAGAACTTAGTCACAATCATGGGTTGTAACTGGTCAATATACGAGAGGTTCATAAGTTCAAATATGAAGATCAACCAAATTCTAAAGGTCGGGCTGGTGATGGCGTTCTCCCTGGGACTGGGCGCCGCTGCACAGGATTGGTATCACGATCGCGACGCCCGTTTCCACGGCGAGGCGTGGCGCGCTCAGGTCTTTGCGAGCGTTCGGGACGATCTCGATCACATCTACAGCGTGGGAGCGACCAGTGACAAAGAAAAACGTCGTTTAGACAAAACGAAGGAAGAGCTGACCGCGCTTCAGTCGAAGCTGGACCAGGGCGTCTTTGATAATGGCACTTTAAACGATGTCATCGACTCCCTGCGAAAGTCAGCAAACGATGATCGTCTCGGGCCGCGCGACAGAGAGGTGATCAGCGACGATGTGGCGCGCTTGCACGATTATCAAGCAAACCACAATCACTGGCTTCGCAAGTAAGCCCTATCGACGCTCGGTGACCTCCCCTGTTGCTCCAAGGCAGAGGAGGTCACCGATCCTGCCTGCAAACCCGAACCGGGAACGCGAAACGCAGTTGCGCGCGACTGCGCAAACAAACCTCAGTAGCGCGCCATTTGGCTGGCATGCGCCAATTCCCGCCGGTCCGCCTCCGGGCAATCCCTCACCAGCTCCCGAAAATATTCCCGAGCGAGTGCCGTTTTACCCGCCTTCTCCGCCGCCCATCCCGCCCCATACAGCTCGTTAAATCGCTTCGGATCGGTCCGCAATGCCTTCTGATACTCACTTAATGCCTCTTCCGGCCGCTGCAACTCGAGCAGCATATCCGCCAGCATTTCGCGAGCCGGTATCTCCACTTCGCCTTTCCCAGTCGCATCCTGTCGCTCCGCTACTCGCTCCAGCAACGCAATCGCGCCCGTCGAGTGGCCTTCCACAAACTGAACCCAGGCATGTGTCTCATCGCGGCTGTTCTGCATCGCATCCGCCACATAGGCAAACGAGCTCTTCTTCACCGCGGCCAGATCTTCCTCGTAAGCCCTTGCCGCATCCTGCGCGGCTTCCCGATCCCTCAAATGTCCCGCGGCAATCGCATGCGCCCAGCAGATCCCGGCATGGAGATCGGGCGTTGCCCCGGCCAGCAAGACCACGCGCTCAGTAGCCGATGGCACTCTTCCGGCCGGATGTCAGTGTCGAGAATAATAATCGGTACAGGGTATAGCAGCGGTGAGCTGGGCCGGGGAAGCAACCTCGCCCTGAACACTGAGCAACATATTCACGCTGGTTCTCGCCGGGCAAGAGTCTGATCTTTCGAACGGCTGCAATTTCCAGGAGGGCGTCGCTTGGAAAGCGCTTTTGCGCTGAACGTCCTCAGCTGACCGTTGAAAGATTGCGCTCATCACCTGCTCTACTGGTGAGACTTGTTTTGAACTGCAACGAGGGAGACTTGCTCGAGTTCAGCATACGTACCGTCTGCACGTTTGCTCCTCCCAACGGATGCGACCTGTTTGATTGTGGTCCTTGCTGGAGCGATCCCCGTGAAATACTTCGCGTAAATCTCGTTGATCGTGCTAAAGTCCGCAAGGTCATCTAAATAAACGTTCGTTGATACCACGTTTTCGAAGGTCAAGCCAGCTTCTTCGAGGTTGTCGAGCAAGTTGCGCATGGATTGACGAATTTGCAGGTCTACGGCCGGCGTAAAGACACCTCCATTCGGACCTGGAACAAAGCCGCTCTTCGCTGAGCAATACAACGTGTCTCCCGCGAAGACACAGGGGCTTGCGGTAGGACTCGGAGGCATATTTTTCGGTCGGATTGCCTTTCTGAGCTGAATGTTCCGCACCGCCACGCCGGTAAATTCGATTTGTGCATTCTCCGGCAGGCTAGTGACCTTGATCGTTGCGCGGGCCGGGGTATTTCCAAACTCGAATCTTTTTGCGTAGGAATTGTTCATTATCTTCGAGGGGATCTTTCCGGTCAGATAAGGGTTTACGAACACAACGTTTTCCATCTTCAGGCCGGCAGCCTCCAGAACGGATCGCATGCTATCGAGTGCTAGTTCCACTTCCTTCTCAGGATCCGATGCTGGGCTCCGCAATGCCGAAATGAATAGGCGATCGTTCGTGAGAATGCCGGGAGAAAGCGGTTCGTCGGTCGACAAACCCTTAACTGAGACCGCCTTCTTCTCGGATAAATCTCGGATTGCCACAGCATTGATTTCAATCGGCGTGTTGCCGGGTAGCATAGCGACACCTAGCGTTGCTCGAGCCGGTGGTGTGTCATGAAAGTACTCAGCGTAGACGCGGTTCATTACGCGAAAATTCGCCATATTGTCCAGGTACACCTGCGTGTAGACCACGTTTTGCATTGTCAGTCCAGCCGCTTCGACGACTGCCTTCACATTTTGCATGGTTTGCCGGGCCTGCTCTTCGAACGAACCGGCCATCTCTCCGTCTGGCCTGTTTGCGCCCTGGCCGGACACATATAGATAGTTGCCGGCGAAGACGCCCGGTGAGTAAGGGCCAATCGGAGCTATACCGTTCTTTGGTCGGATGGCGTTCACTTCAGCAGCTCCACAGGAAAGACAGATCGCGAAAAGAGTCAAGATGTTTTTGAGAATCATGTCCGGCGACTCCTCGCATTGCTCAGGATGGTACGGAGCCTCTTGCCGACGACGAGATCTTCACCTTCCTGCAGAGTCATTGAGATAATCTCAAGCCGGTTTTTCGGCGCTATGTGCTTGGCATCATGACCCTCCTGAACGGCCGGCACGATGCTGGGGTTCGTGTTCGTCAACACTTCAATCCGCGGTTCTCCGGCGCGCAACTGCTCGTCGCACTGAGCGACCGTAAGCCCAAATATCTCCTCATCCCAGTTCAGTTTCAACGTGGGATAGCTGTTGCCCTCCTCAGGAACATAAATCTCGGTGGAAACTCCGGGCACGGTTTCCACCAGCTTGGCGATTCGTTCCACCCTTTCATGCCATGCTCGATTGAGTGCATTCAGGTCCAGGTTCTTCCAGGTCTCAATGGCAGTGAGCATCCCGATAATCTCTTCCTTGCCCACCTTCATAGGACGGCAGACCGCGCCCTCGTAGGGGTTGTAGTTTTTTAGCGCTGCATCAATTAGATATTTGCGGCCCAGAAGCACGCCAGAACACTGAGGCCCGCGCATGCCTTTCCCGCCACTGAAGCAGTACAAATCCACCCCCAGCTTTGCGTAGCGGGAGAGATTCTCAAATGGCGGAATGCCCGCGGCATCATCCAGAAGTAGAGGAACGTTCGCCGCCCTGGTGATCTCCAATGCATTGTGCAAGTTCTGATCCCGCCACGTCGTGTAGACCATGGCCGTCTGCCCGTTCAGGGCGGGTTGCAGTTCTGTGATGTTTTTCGCTAAAACGAGCTTGGCTCCTGTAAGACGGATTGCGCTATCGAACGCGATGCGACCGCCGAGCATGACAACTTCGTTCTTTAAGCCGGTCGTGTCGGGCAGTTGCCAGATGTTCTTGGGGTCTGTTCCTGCAATGCACCCGGCTGTAGCGGCCGCCATCGCACCTGCAGATCCCGATGTGATCATGCCAGATTCTGCCCCGGAAAGCTCAGCTAAGCGCTTGCCGACCGCGGCTTGCAACTCGAAGAGGTCTACGAATTGCTTTGAAGCAGCGGCCATTGCTTCCCTAACTTCCGGCAAAATTAAGGATCCGCTCAGGTACGTCCAAGTTCCACGTGCGTTGATCAGAGGACGAACACCAATTCGCTCATAGACGTTCCCCTTGCCTCCGTGCGTAGCGCCCGAGACCTTGTGCGATAGTTCTCGCCACGCGATCGCTCCGAAAATCGGAGCGGCGGCCATCCATTTCAGTAACAAGCGTCTCTTTTTCAGGTCGGTTTGCATGAGCGGCTTTTTGCTTTCCAGTAATTTGGTCGAGGTTTTACGTCTAACTATTAAATCTCGTTGCGGACGTCATAGGCGAGTACGGGCCGACGCGGCCGGGCAGCAGCTTAAAAACTGCCATTGCGTCTGTAAGTTTCGAAGAGTTTGGGTAACGGCGCGTGAAATTCAGGAAGGCATGTGGTGCATTCACGATTGGCAGCATCAGCGTTATCAATGCAAGAGTGAGCGGTCTTATTCTGCTGATGGGCTTGTAGGGTTGCGGAAGAAAGGAAAGCTACGTGGCAAAATCGAGCGCAACCACTTCGTGAAGGCCAATGGTCGGCACTTCCAGTTCAACTGCGCCGTTCAATTCCTTGTAGGGAATCTCACGCTCCGCTGCTAACAACCGGACTGCGACAACCCGTCTTCCCGCCGGCACGCGGACGCGCATTTGCTGGCCCGGTATGGGAACGATCTCGCGCAATGGTCCTTTCATCATCATCGGGTTCGTCAGGTTCACTAGGTGAACAGTCATCGACTGACTTTGCACCCAAGCTGTAACATCTAGTACGCCCGAGCCTTTCACCGAGACTGGGGGCTCCTCGTCCGTTGCCCACAGAACCGCGTTTCGAATCAACCTCCCATGATCCACATCGAGCACATCCCAGAAAGTGCGATCCAGATCCCAGGGGAAGTAAACCACGCGGCCGCGCCCAATTGTGCTGAGAAAGACGCCTGCTTCCACCGTCTTCGCGGGGCGGCCAAATACTTCCTCCATAGGAAGATCCGGATACGACGCGACAACGGTGAGCGGAGTGTACGACGCGGGCATCGCAGGCTTTACAACTACCCGGTTTACTCCATTGATGATGCGAGTGACGTCTTCGAGGCCGGCTAGCAATGGGTGGAATTGGCCTGATGACGGATCCTTGTGGAGCGTTAGATACGAATTCTTCATTGGGCCTTCGGTCCGTCCGTCGAACGACACACCAAACAAACCTTCTAACCCGAAATCGGCTCGGCGCACGCCCCACTCATCATAGAGGGAAGTTTCGTAAGTCGCGATAACGCTGCCGCCGCGGTTCACGAAACTCGCAATCTGAATGCACTGTTCATTCGAAAGCGCCGCGATATTCGGCAGAATCAATGTGCGGAACGGCGCTAGATGCGGAGCGTCGAGCAACCCGTCATGCGCCATTTCGAAAGGGATGCGCGCCTCGACCAGGGCGTGATAAAAGCCGAGCGCCGGATCTTCTACTTTGGCGCGTGCCTTCTCCCCTCCATAAAAGGTCGCCGTTTGCTGCGAGTAAACCATCGCCACCCGCGCGAGGGAGTATTCATTCCTCAAATAGCCCTCGTTTTGGTGATGCCAGCTATAGAGCTCCTCGACTACGGGAAGCCAGCGGAGATCGATCGGCTTCGCGTTGAACTTGGTGAACCATGGGCGCAAGCCATTGGCAATCCCATCCACAACCCACAGCCGAATTTCATCGCCATTCTGTACCGAATCCTTCCAGCGGTTCTCGTCTTCTATGCCGACGCTGAAGATGCCGGCGACCGCTTTTCGTCCCAATGTGGCGCGATACTCCTTCCCGTTCTTGCCATTGGTCCAGGGCGGCGCCACACCATGTCTGCCTTGCCGGTCGGCGAAAAGCGTGGGCGCGATTTCGCCAATCGTCTTCATGTCGAGCTCGCTCAAAGCACCGCCGCCTGCATTGGCAAAATAGCTGGCGTGGGGATTGATAGCTTTGATCTTCACGTCCCACAGATGCCACAGTTCGAAGAGGCGCTCCTGCTTCCAGATGAGGTACTGCTTCCGGGCCGGATCCTGCGGATTGCGAGTGCGGGGCAGGTCCATTCCCGAGAACACTTTGAAATTCCGTTGGCAATGCACGCAGTAGCACATGCCGGAACCGGCCCAGCGGTTTGAGAAGACCCCATCTACCCGGTACATCGTCACGATCTCTTGGGTGACATCAGTCATGAAGTCGAAGTTGTATGGGCCGAGCGCGCATGTCACCCAAAAGTCACGATCGGACCAGTGACGTACCTTGTTGCCGTTTGCATCCACCATGATCCAGTCCGGATGCGCATCGTAAATATCCTGATGCACTCCGTGCGGATCGGTTCGCGCGACCACATTCATTCCAAGATCGCGGCAGCCTTTCACCATCTCCCCAAACGGATCCCGGTCGCCCAGCCATTTGCTCCGATAGTGCATCGGGATCTTGGTTGGATAGAAGGCCACGCATCCGCCGGCGCTCAAGCAAGCTCCATCGGCGTGAATCCTGCGGAAATAGTCAAACCAGAATTTCGGATCGTAATTTCCAGGATCATCCTCGACGAAGGCCACCTGCGCCCATCGCATCGGCCGGTCGTACCATCCGGGCTGCGCCTGCATCTCGGGCTGTGCGGATGACCCTGTGCTGCTTAACCCCAGCAATGCTCCGTTTGCCGATGCCTGCAGAAACTCGCGTCGGTTCATGGTCTGTCGAATCCTTTCTACAATACTAATAAGGGCCACCGAAGGCGCCTGTTGATATTTGAGTGCCTTGTCGTGGGACGCGACCATCTGTTTTTGAATGTAGTCACCTCGTGACGGAGTGGGCGATTGCTTCCATGCCCGTACAGAAACTGCGAACTCCTTCCGTCTTGTGGTTTGAAGCGGTTCTTTTGGCTTGTTGCCTGAGGCAGTAAATCTCAGAAAGCACGATGAGATTGCTGTCAGGCGCCGAAATCTCATAGGGAAATTTGTCGCGCACCGGAAAAAATTTTGCGTTTTTAGAGAATGAACAGATGATCGAATTCGCAATTCCAGGAGTAACAGGCTACGAGGTGACCCCACTTGTCTGAAACAACACGGCGTGATTTCCTCGTTCAATCGGCAGGAGCTCTAGCCTCCACCACAGCCCCCGAACCGCAGACACGTTGGTCGAAGGCGAAAAAAACAATCGGTATCCAGATTGGCGCCGTTTCGTTCGCAGACGAGGGCGTAGAGCCGGTACTGGACGTCCTGCAGGAGAAAGCCTCAGTGAACACCCTGTTTATCGCGGCATTTACGTACGGGCGCGGCATCGCGGGGCGGCAGGTTCCCGGGCAGCCTTTGCCCGATCACGGGAAACAGGAGTACGACACTGGCACGTTTCATGGCGGCAGTTACGCGGCCATTCATTCGCAGTACTACGCAAACACGCCACTCAAGAATCTTCGGGCGCCTGACCTCGGTTCCTTCGACGTATTCGAAACGGTGCTTCCCGTTGCACGGAAACGCGGAATGAAAAATGTCGCCTGGTTCGAAGATGTCTTTCGCTCCGACATCCCCGGTATCGAGCAGCTGCAGGAACGGGACCTTCACGGGCGCAAGGCCTCTACCTTGTGCCTGAATAATCCCGGCTATCGAAACTTTCTGCTCGATCTTGTGGAAGACTACGCACGGTCCTGGGATCTGGATGGCATCATGTGGGGATCGGAGCGCCAGGGTGCGTTCGCCAATGCGTTAGGATCTCATCACGGTGGCGGGGCCGGAGATCCAGGACGTGTGACCTGTTTCTGCGAATTCTGCCGCGACAGGGCCACCGCACAAGGTATTCGCGTGGAGCGCGCCCGCAGTGGTTTTCTCGAGCTCGAGAAATTTGTTCGAGAAGCGCGCTCGGGCCGGCGCCCGGTCGATGGTTATTATGTGGAGCTCTGGCGCCTCACGTTGACCTACCCGGAGCTGCTCGCCTGGGAAAATTTGTGGCATGACAGCTTGCGTGATACGTATCAGGCGATTTACAAAAAAGTGAAATCTATCAATCCGGCCCTAGGTGTCGGCTGGCATATCTGGCACAACAATTCGTTCAGCCCTATATACCGGGCCGAGCAGGACCTGCATCGGATAGCGCCCTATTCCGATTTTCTGAAAATTGTCATGTATCACAACTGCGCCGGCGAGCGCATGGCAAGCTATATCAATAGTGTAAGTGAGACGCAATATGGAGACGTACCCCGCAATGAGTTACTCCAGGTTCACTACCGTGTTCTGGGTTACGGGGATGAAGGAACTTACGACCAGATTCCTCAGACCGGCTTTTCTAGCGATTATGTGTTGCGGGAAACTAAGCGGGCTCGAGCCGGCCTTGCGGATACCAAAGCGTTGCTGTGGCCCGGAATCGATATCGATATTCCCACGGCAGCAAATCACAGCAAATGCACGCCTAAAGGCACCCAAGACGCGGTGCTTGCGGCATTTCACGGCGGGGCCGATGGCATTATTCTGTCGCGCAAGTATTCCGAGATGATGCTAGCCAATCTCGCCGGCGCTGGAGCGGCTATCCGCCAACTAAGGCTCACATCATAAGCCGCGGTGTTGGCGATTGGAAAATGGAATACAGTTACTAAACCCACGTGAACGAAGCCGAAGCGGCAGACCCCCCACGCAGATCGCCAGCTGCTCAGCGCTTCAGTCCATTATCAAAGCAGTTTACAAACGTATCAATGCGCGAGTCGGATGTATGGGTAACGCCGCTGGGCGAGAACCAGAATCACATGGCAGGCGTTGGCCTGTATCGTTACGGCGAAGCTAGTTTAATGATCGGCCGCCTGCAGCGGGCCTATGCTAGGGTCATGCGTGTTATTGTCTCGCACAATCGGCCGAAGGAAGAAATTATGCGGTCGGTCGATCGGTCTTTTGATGATCTGTTTAAAGGACCGGGGTTCATGTCTATCCAGATCGTGAATCAGCATAGGCGCTGGACTGGATCAAAATTAACGTTTTCCTTCGACGCCAAAGCAGGGTTCATCAGCACGCCCATTAAAGGGTTTGTCGACGTCACGGATAAGGACGTAACGGTAGAGGCCGATCTCGGTTTACTCGAGAAGCTGATCCCGGCCAAGAAAGCGCAGGAAGCTATCACGGATAGAGTGCGGGGCTTGTTAACGTAGGGTATGGACCCTTTCAGGCGATCAACGAAAGCGATTCCATTTCGAGACTTTCGATTTCTTGGATCGTCTGGCCCGGGATGCCCTGCAGATCGCCCCAGAATCCGACCGTTGAGCCCATCATACGATCAATCTGTTGCTGACGCTTAGCCCATTGTTTAGTTGATGACTTGCAAGCCGCACCTCCCCGCCTTGGGGTGCTACGCCATGCATGTAAATCGCGGCCACTTATTACTGGAGTCGGGTGACCGGTGGCTGGGCGTTTTTGCGCCGTGCAGTAGCACAGTTCTGTTGTCGCCCAAAGCTTTGGACAGATCTACTCTTTCCAGGTGGGCCTTGGTTCGGCGCAGGGGCGCAACGAGCCAAATTTCGAATTTCTCTACCAGGGTATAGCTCAATTGAAATTTCCCAACTTGACAACGGCAGCACATTAACGTTCCCGCCTCGCATAGTACTAAACCGTCACGGCGTTGTTCGAATCTGGTTGCATTCAGAGAATAGGGCGATTAGACTTTAGTTCGCATTGCTTATGACCCCTTTACGCCTGATTTTGGTTGCATGCGTCTCGATCAGTGGCGGCGCGATTGCGTCTGCTACCACTCTTAACTTCTCTTTCAATGCTCAGGAAACAAAAAGCATAACCCTTACGGATGCTCCGGCAATGTCCTGCGGCGACGCTTCGGGCGGAAACCAGTACCCGTTAGGCTGTCAGCCTCTAGTTTCAAACGGCGGTTATGCTGACGCAACCATAGGCGGCACTTCCCTGGATTTCAACAGCCACACCATTGATAGCACCTACTCATTCGACGGGCACGCGCGTGCAGCCATCTTTCCTCAACCCGGCGCCGATACTTCGAAGGTATCTGCAAATTATTCCTTTGAGGCAATGATCTCGCCAGTCACTAGTGGCGACACGATCGTGTTCACCTTGAGCGACGTAAACACCTGCTCTAATACTTTGGGAGGTTGCAACACCGAAAACGTTTTAGTCTATGGTGCTAGTTCCATCAAGGGCAATTTGACCAAAGGAGAAAAAATCACCGCTGCGGGGCCGGTGATACTGGACTTGGCGGAGGATATAAACGTTTACAATGTTGTTCCAAGCTGGACCAAAGATACGGCCAGTATTCTGGATATCACGCCCGTCAGTGAGACTGCTCCTAAACATCACCATTTCATCGGCGACGCAGCGGCGTTCGCTGATCCGGTGACAACACCGGAACCGGGAAGCATGGGATTATTCGCAATGGCACTCGCTGGGTTTGCCTTGGTTGCTCTACGGCGGACGGTCTTGACCAAGGTGCCCGCTTCGACGGTAAGTAACCGAGGTAAGTAACCCGGGCGCAATCCGAACCGCTTGGACATAAATGTCCTTCCTGACACCCATTTGCATCCAGTATCCGGTCTTGAGGTACCTGTGCTGGGGCTCAGGATTTCTGGCCGACGGCACCTCACTGGCTGGAGTGTTGCTGATTGCGAAAGAAGTGTGGAAATTCAAATCTTGGGAAACTTCAAAAGATCGAAAGCGGACGAGCGTAGTTGATGGTATTCAATCTTCCGACGCAGACATTTGGGCTGGGGTTCGCACTGCCCGAAGAGGATTGGTCTGGATCGTTATCGGGTTTCTATTTGCTCTATGCGCTCGCTTGCTCGATGTGCTCTCTACAATTAGGAACTGTTGAGGCTCATCACCGAAAAACCACACTGCGTCAGCCAGGGTGTCCGCTGGCCGCGCGGCATGCCTTCGTGATGGCGGCTGCTTGCGAGTTGATCCCGGCCAAGAAAGCGCAGGAAGCAATCACGGATCGCGTGCGTGGATTGTTGACGTCGTTTTCAGGCGATTAGAGACAGGGATTCCATTTCCAGTCCTTCGATTTCCTGGATCGTCTGGCCGGCGATGCCCTGCAGATCCCCCCAGAACCCGACGGTCGAGCTCATGACTCGGTCAATTTGTTCCTGACGCTTGGCCCATTGTTTGGTAATGACCTTACGCTCCTGGTCGAGATCCTTCTGCATACCGGTAAACGCTTCGACCATAGCCTCCACACGCTGGCGAAAGCGCGGCCCAGTCAGATAGGTGTAGATCATCTCGGCTTTGGTCTGCTGGCCTTGCGAGGCGTTGCGCGCCCCAGCTATCTCAACCAGCATCTGGCGCAGCGAGAAAGCCACCGGAATCATGGTCTTCGGATGGGTGACCCAAACGCCGTCGATCAGCTCGAACGTCTCTACGTCACGCGGCAAAGCATGGCTGACGATCACGGCGATTTCAGCTTTCGCCGCGCGCTGATCTTCCCGCAGCTTGGTGAGCCAGCCGTCGCTCCAGTTTTTGGTTCGCTTGGCTTCCCAGAGAATCGTGCCGTAACCGCCGCCATGGTGATTGCAGACGCGCTGGAGCACGTCACCGCCATGTTCCCCTTTGCGGACCCCTTCGATCCGATCGAAGGGGAACTTGATGGCGAGCAGCGATTCGAGTTCGAGCTCCTGCACTTCGCCTTGTAACTGTTGTGAACCCTGTTCGGCTCGACGCCGGAGATCCTCGATCTGCTTTTGCATGGAGACGATCGTTTGCTGCTTTTCGAGAAGATGTAATTTGAGCTGGTCTTCCGCTTCGAGGCGGGCCTGGTTGCGCGCGAGCCCGAGACCGTCGTGGACGCGTTTCTCTACCGTGAGTTCGAGCTCACGCCGTTGATCTTCAAGGGCGCGTTCCTTCTTGAGAAACTCGAGCTGCGCTTGCTGTGCGGTTACGAGCTTTTGCTCCTGCGCTTTGAGCGCGCCGCTGAGATGTTGAATTTCGCGTGTGCGGCCGTCGAGGTCGGCGGCGACCAGTGCTTTGGCTTTTCGGCTCTCTTCGGCGATCAATGAGGCGCGTTCCGCGTTGAGCTTTTGCCGGACTTGCTCGGCCAGCGAGGCTTCCTGCTGCCGCACAGCCTGCTCCCGCTGGCAGCATTCCGCGTCTTTCTGGGCGAGACGGCGTTCGTAATCGCGGCGCGTGGCTTCGACCAGCGGCGCCGCCAGCGATTCAGTCAGCTTGATTTCGGTTCGGCAGTTCGGGCAGGAGATGGTGGGCTCGGCCATGTTTTTCATATCGGCACCGGTGTTCTCAACAAGAGAACAAAAAGTGAAAGTGGACAGACCCATGATAAAACAGATCTGTCCACTTTTGTTCTAACTGCAGCAGACGACGAGATCGTCG
>DATAYL010000025.1:0-4839 GCA_036272575.1 Bryobacteraceae bacterium
ATGCGTCCCGTCGCCCAAAGCCATGAACGAGCTTCGAAAAGAATGACCGTCGATTTTGCCACTGACTTTAACCAGACCCCGTGTTCCAAAAAACTCGGCTGATTCCGGCCAGATCAAGAAGGTCCAACCCCCTTTACTCGAACTCTTTTGCAATTTAGCTTCGAAGCGTTTGTTCAGCATTTGAGCAATTCCGAAATTCATTTTATGCTCAAGCAGCGCCGGATCGACTCAGGCCTTACCTGTTCCAATAAATCGACATGAGTGTGACTATTCTTTCAGGTCCAATCGGCGCGGGAAAGACGACTGCGGCACGAGAGCTTATTGCCTTGTTACCCGCTGAATTACCGCAGCAATGGCAAAGCTTGAGATGACGACGGTATTGAAGGGCCGTGGCGCCTCACTAGTCACAGCGATGGGTACTAGTAGATAGAACCGTGGGTCGCGTCTTCGCGGAGGTTCTATGAGGAGCGAAGCGAACGCGCCAGGAATGGTAATCCCTGCACTCCGTGGAATGTATGTTCACCTTCGAAGATTTCCTGACCCGCATGCTCCGGCACGCCAAAGATCTCATAAACCTTTTTCACCCGTGCGAAGCTATCGCGAGTGGCATGCACTGGAAAAATGGGATCGCGATCTCCGCCCTCAGAAAACAGGAAGCGCGGCGCAATCAGGCTTGCAACGTCGTAATTCTCGGCCCAATTAAGGATGCCTGGTACATAGTTGTCTATGCAATGCGAGACACTCATGATACTGTCGCGAAACGTGTTCAGATAGCCGCTGATAAAGGCTGCCTTAATACGCAGGTCGAGCGCTGCTGAGAATTGAGTGCAGGTGCCGCCGCCCGAGATGCCCATGCATCCTATGCGTTTGTGATCCAATTCAGGCCGTGTCTCGATCCAGTCGATGGTGCGCATGACATCCCATACGCGCCAGCCAATCATGGTTTGTCCCATAAGCAACGCGGATCCGGCGGCTGGTTGACAAGCGCTCTGTTCCGGACCCTTTTCGCGATTTAAAGGATCGCGTCGGAAACCGAAGGCCATAGGTTCGATGGCGACTGCTGCCAATCCGTGCTCGACGGCTTGCAGCGCGAAATCGTGCTGGTAGCCCGGCTTGCCGGTACGATCGTTTCCACTCTCATCGATACCGACAATGTCGTTGACGCCTCGACCATGGCCAGGAATGCAGACGACCGTCGGATGGGGGCCGTCTGTTGCGGCGGCAGGTATCAGCAGATAGCCAATAACGCCCACACCCGGGCGGCTTTCAAAGCTGAACTTTTCTCTTCTATAGCCTGGAAACTGTCGCACGTCGAGCGTATGGGGCGTCAGGGATGTTCTTTCCGGAAAGCCCCCCAGCAACTCCGTCAGCTTGGCCCGTAGCTGCTGCTGCCATAGCTGCGCGTCGGCTTTATTCGTCGCCTGAAACGTGAGCCGCAAGGGCGAGGTTTTGTAATTGTGCATCGTCCAATGCACGGGATCAAGATCGTTCATATGCGGTCCGACTCCGACCGTCGTCGGCGAGTCTCCCTCGCGCGATGCTCTGATGCGCTTGGACTCCAGAGCGGCGGTAGCCACCGCAAGGCCGAGTTGGCGGCGTGTCATCGATGTTCCCCCTGTTTTAATTCTTCAAGTCAACAATACAGACCAGCCGAAAAGCTTGCGGGCTACGCCTTCGCTTGCATATTTTGGGGTCCGGCAGTTACGGCTTCGTTAATGGGTTTGGGTTGAAGTCCTGCTTTCGCAAGAAGGGCGTAGATTAGAAAACCAACGACGAAACTGTACACGGCTGCTGGCTGCAAATAAGGACTGATGTTATTGGAAATAGGCAGGAATGGCAGAATGCCAACCACGAAGCCGACTGCCCAGGCTCCGTATCCTGCGAAATTGATGCCGGGCCTCGGGCCGGCCCATCTCTTGCCGGCCAGCCAGTAGTCTGCTGCCATAGCACCGCAGATGGGACCAAAAGACGCACCGATGATGGTAAAAAGATTGACCAGGTTCGCCGCCGCTCCGGTGATCGCAAGCACGGCCGCAACCACCGCGCCCACCATCGTCGAGGTGAATCGAGGCACGCCGGGGATCATCGTGGCCAGACTATTTCCTGCGATGAAAGACGAAAAGCACATCGGTGCAATGGACGCTATCGCAAAAAGAAAAAACGCGATTCCGGCGAAGCTGCCGGTCTGCGCAATGGCTGAATCGAAGTGGAAATCCTGAACACCAAAGAGGACATGTGCCCCGGCCACGGAGAGTATAGGGAATCCTCCAGCGACCAGGACGGCAAGTAGTATGCCTACCAGTCCTCCCCAACGAACGTCGCGCTCGTCTCTGCTATTCATTCCGAAATCCACGCCAGCTGCACCCGCCGTCGCGAAAAACCCTACCACAATCTGTACCAGCATCATAAATCCGACATACGGACTCGGATGCTCCGGCATGTAATGAGCTGCGCCTCGCGCGTTCCTGGCAAACACTACCAGGATCATCAACAACGGAACCAAGTTGAGATAAAGTGCAAATCGGGCCACGTATTGAATGCCTTTAACACCCACGTAGGCCAGCCCCAAAGCCCAGGCGGCTGCGATTACACTGAACGGCCAACTGCCAGGGCCAGCTTTTGAGCGAAAGGCGTTGAGGATGAACGAAGTGGCGACAAAGGAATTCACCGACATCCAACCCACTTGCAGCAGTCCCATCAACAAGCCCGGCATGACGTATCCACCTTGTGTGCCGAAAGTGGAGCTTCCCACGACGTACAAGGGGAAACCAGTTTGCATTCCAAGAGTTGCGGGAATTCGATAAAACAGAGCGTAACTGATGAGCCCGGCGGCCAGCAGTGCGATCAGACAAAGACCCACGCCGGCCCTGTCCAGAGTGCCATTGGCGATCTCCCGGTAAAAGACAATCCACAGAAAAACGCCGGCGTAGGCAGGCGCTGTGTTCTTGTACCAGGGCGCACGATTTGAGCGCGGATTCGGTACAGCTTTTGAAATGTAGTCAGGCAACATGCAATCTCCCTGCGTGATCAGGCGATGCCAATTATATCGGTAGGCGCCAGACTACGGTTCGAAAGTGCGTTCCAGTTCAGCAAAGACAGCTGTGAATAGACGGCTCGCCTTTATCGCGGCTGAAGTTGATCCAACCGCAGAGCGCGATTCTACTCGATTTACAAAATCGGGTCAGAAGCAGCTCATCTCTAGGACTGAGAATTGGCAGCGAGTCTCGGGCGTTATAGGCCGCCTGCTGCAGCTGAACGGATCGAGGTAGCGCCAGCACCATGCTTGGTTCTGCTTCTGCGCGGTTCATTCTCTTTCGGTGTTTTTCCATCCTCTTTTGCGCGAAGCTTGTCCAGAGCCTTAGGTTCCCAGATCCCTGACGAACTCAGCAAGATCCGCGGCATTCACATCGGATACTGCCCAATAGGTCATGTGCGCGTGCGTCCAATGGACCACATTGTAACCTCTGCTGGTGAGTGTCCGAGGGCTGGAATCTGAGGCTGTCGAGGGCCAGAGGAATAGATTGATTGTGTGCTGGCGTCTTTTATAAACAAGCGCTGCCACCGGGCGATTGTCCAAATAATCCAGGCGCCCTCCGGCCAGCGGAAATCCTTTGGAAGATAAATCTTTTACTACGGGCGCAAAATCAAGTTTGCCACTGAACCACGGCTTTACAGTGTGTTGGTCGGTTGAAACCACATCGCTCAAGTGATTTGCCAGCAAGGACCGGATATGACTCGAAACCACCTGGTCAGCCAGCATATCTGAGGCGGAGGGTCGTCTGGTCATTTGGAGAAGAGCGGCTGTGAATAACAGAACAGCGAGAATGCTGGCGGCCACCGCCCACCACCCCCGCCAACCAGGAAACCATTCTCGTCGGATCGGCTTTTGCTGTTGCTGGCTGGATGGATAGAGGCGTGCGCGCAGTCTCTGCTCAAATTCTCCCGGAGCTTGAAAGTACTCCATGTGAGCCTGTACAGAGTCATGCAGCTGTCGATACTGGTCCGCTTTTGCCCGACAGGCAGCGCACTCCGCCAAATGACGGTCGAACTGCGAAGCAGTAATTACATCGAGCTCTTTATCAACATACGCGTCGAGGAAATCGGAGACTTGTTGACAGCTCATAACACAATCTTTCCCCTCGGCTGTGCCAGGAGGACATAAAGTTCCTTGCGTGCCCGAGAAAGCCGTGACATCACGGTTCCCAAAGGAATTTCGACGATTTGCGCAATTTCCTTATAAGACAGTTCTTCCAATTCTCGCAAGATCAATATCTCGCGGTATTCGAACGGTAACTGTTGCATCGCCTCACGAATCAGTTGGGAATTTGCATTTCTAATTAGCGCTGCCTCCGGATCCGACCATGTTGCCATTGCGGGTTGAGAATCAATATCGCTTTCGATGCAAGTCTCATGAGACCGATTTTGGCGATGCCAGGTGCGACAGGAATTTCGAACGATAGCCAGCAGCCAGGCCCGAGCGTCCCGCCCGGGTATGAAAGTGTCGAATGAACGTAGCGCGCGGAGGAATGCTTCCTGGACGATGTCCTCGGCGTCATGTTCATTACGCGTAAGCCATCGCGCCAGGTTGTAAGCGGAGCCGAGATAGGGCAAAACGTTCCTCTCGAACAATTCGTCTCTACCCTTGTGTACTTCTTTTGAGGCTTGTTTATTCCAGATGCGGTCTGGCATCGACTATCGCTCCTACCCGCAAGAGCAAACGCTTAATCAGTCTCTCATTGATTAACGTCTCGCATGCAGGCGGGAAAAAACAATCTTAAAACGCAGTACTGCCAGGCGTGAGAGTGCATTTCGCAAGACAGCGCTTAGCCAGGCGCCGGC
>DATAYL010000026.1:0-9027 GCA_036272575.1 Bryobacteraceae bacterium
GTCAAACCAGCGGGCCAGCTTCGAAAACACAAATCTGTCGGCAGGGGTAGTCGGCAGCGCTTTCTTCTCGCGTTCCCGGAATAGTGCCAACTGCTTGCGCAAGAACAGATTTTCCGCTGCCAGAGCCAAGCGGCGGCGCCCTATATTCGCGAAACAAACTCAAACAATTACTGACGATCCTGTGCAGGTTCCGAACGAGCTTGGAAAGCCGCCTGAAGATGTTAAACATCTTTGCAATCGTCTCACCGCTAACTCACTCATTTCGCATGCCGATCGGATTATTGCGTAGGACACCGGTCCCCGTCTCGCATACCGTTAAAGACGCTTAGAACATTTATCGCGTAACCTGTTTGATGCCTTTTTCCGCACACTGCTAGAGATTCTCGGCCATCGCGTTTCCGATCAAACCGTGGCCAACATCTTACGCGGCTTTGGTATTGCTCCCGCGCCAAAACGGCGCCAGCAGGTCAGTTGGGCCGACTTCATTCGCTCGCATCTGGCCGTGCTGGCAGGCATCGATTTCTTCTCCGTCGAGGTGCTCACCTGGCGCGGCTTGGCAACCTATTATGTATTGTTCTTCCTTCACTTGGAGACGCGCCGCGTCACGCTAACTGGAATCACCCAACATCCCACCGAAGACTGGATGGTGCAGATGGCTCGCCGGGCTGTGGATCCGATCGACGGTTCCTTGCTCCCGGTCCGTTATGTTCTGCATGACCGCGACACCAAGTTCTGCGCTCCCTTTCGAGACACACTTTGTTCCGCTGGCGTTCGCCCGCTCACTCTACCGGCCCGCAGCCCAAATCTGAATTCCTTTGCGGAGCGCTGGGTTCGCTCTATCAAAAGCGAGTGTTTATCCAAGCTGATCCTCTTCGGCGAAGGCTCGCTGCGCCGAGCAGTAACTCAATTCGTTGAGCATTATCATCTCGAACGCCCGCACCAAGGAAAAGGAAATCAGTTGCTCTTCCCGACTCCCGTCTCCCCACCGTGCCGTCAACCTCACATCACATGTCACGAACGCCTCGGTGGATTACTCAAGTTCTATCAACGCGCCGCATGAATATTTTGACGATACACGCTTTGTCTGACTCCCAGCTAACCCCTCACTTACAACATTGGCCGGTTTAAAACGACAACACGTCGAAGTGAAGCGATCTCATGCTGGTTTGAGCAGCTTCACTACCTCGAGCGAGCGCAGAGGGTACCTCCTGGATTGAGTGCATGCTTACGCAATATCGTGCGCGACCCGTCAACCTGTGAAAATCAATCTATGGCAACCAACCCAGCTACGCAGGCTTCGGATGCCATTCATCGCCGGCGCATCATTAGTGGCCTGAGGTCCATACTTACTGTTGCCTTGCTCGCCGTCGTTGTCCTGTGCCTGGCCTTCTCGTGGACCACGCGCGATGCGATGGCCAGTCTTCCGTTTCTTAAGCGGCAAGCCACTAAACGGGGTGTCGTCACTCAAAACGCGCCTGTGGATGTGCGGCCTTGGCAGACGGCACAGGTCGTCGCGGCTTTGGCCGTTACTGCGGAGGAGACCGAATACGCGCGTGAGGCCGAGCGTTTGGCTGACCACGAGGTCGACCAGGCTTTCGCTGCAGCTCTCCGTGAAGCCGCCGCAAAGCCCCATCCGCTCACTGGCGCGGCGCTCACTCTCTCACGGAAAATCCAGCACCTTCAGCAGATCGTGAAAGAGGACCAAGCCACCGTCCAGAAACTCACGCAGTCGCCCTCTTCGAAAGCTGGGCGTGCGGCGCCCCCCGGCGGTGACGATCTCGCTATTGCAAAAGCCCAGCTCGGCCTCGATTCGGATGAACTAGCCGATTCCCAGCGAGATCTGGCTCGTGCTGTAGGTGATGAGCGCGCCACGATTCAGCGGCAGCTCGCCGCGCATGAGGCCGCCATGCGTAAGTACGATGCTGAGGTTCGCAGCCCCCAGCCCTTCGCTCTCGTTGCGGCTCGGCAGGAAGGAACGGTCGCTACTCTCCTCAGGGCTTGGCTGGATCAACGTACACGCTACGAGCTGATCCAGCAGGTGCTCCACGAAGCGCAAGCAGATACGGTCGCGCTCACTGCCCAGCACGACCAGCTCGAAAACCGAGCGAGTGCGGGCGCCTCACCAGTCATCATTAATTCACCACAACCCGGCCCAAGCGCCGCAGCGGCTCCCCCGCCAGACAAGGTCTCCATGCTCAGCGCTCTGCTGAGCAGAACCATGCAGCGCGAGCTTCTCAGCATCTACGACGACCGTATCCAGACCCAACGACAGCTCGCCTCCGTTTACAGCAAATGGTCCGCTCAGGTGCTTCTGCAGCATCGCATCGTACTCCACCTGCTACTGCAATCGTTTGCGCTGATTGCGTTTATTCTCCTTTGCGTGATCTTCTTCGATACCCTCGTGCGGTATTTCGTACGGCGCTCTGGGGTCGACCGGCGCCGCATGTATACCCGGCGCATCCTCCTCACGCTCGGTATACAGCTCATAGGCCTCCTTCTGATCCTGGTGATTGTTTTTGGAACGCCACGCCAGATGCCTACGATCGTTGGCCTTACCACGGCCGGCCTCACCGTGGTCCTGCAGGACTTCATCCTTGCGTTCTTGGGCTGGTTCGTGCTGATGGGTAAGAATGGCATCCGAGTCGGCGATTGGGTAGAGATCAACGGCGTTGGAGGCGAGGTCGTCGAAGTCGGACTCCTGCGCACCACCCTGCTCGAAACCGGAAACTGGACGGATAAGGGCCATCCCACTGGACGTCGCGTGACGTTTATGAATAGCTTTGCCATCAAAGGCCAGTACTTCAACTTCTCCACCACCGGGCAGTGGATGTGGGACGAGATCGTGTTCAGTATCCCGGCGACCGGCGACGCCTATGCCGTGATCGAGCTCATCTATCAAGCTGTGGTAAAGGAAACGGAACACGAGGCCCGGCAGGCGGAAGAAGAGTGGAAGCAGGTTACCTGGAAGAACGAGTTGAGCCGCTTCACTGCCGACCCAGCGGTAAGCCTGCGCCCCAGCCCCTACGGAATCGAGATTGTCGCACGCTACGTCACACGCGCGTCAGCCCGTTTCGAAGTGCGCAATCGACTGTACCAAGGTGTGATTGGCCTGCTGCAAAAACCAGTCGCCTCCCGATCTGAGGCGTCTCCATCGAAATTACATCAGCCGTGAACCCCAATCCCGGCCTGAACATCTTCTTGGGCCGAGTGGACTCTGCAGTCGTACGGCGCGAAAAAAACGCGTGGTCATTCGTGAAGCGAGGAAAGCATCGGATGTAGGTTCGCTGGTGAACTCTAACAGATCCAGTTTCTTCGCGGGCACGCCTCTGTTCAGGTACAGAAGAATATCTCGGCTGCTCCCAGCGCATCCGGGTGCGACCAAAGGCGCATTGAAATCGAACCGCGCCAATGAGTTTCCGTGTGTTGCAGACGCTCAACTTGGTCGTGTAACGCGCATCTCGCTTTGATGCTTGCTTGTCAGACCGAAATCACAAGAGCCGAATGCCGACTTATAGTCGAGCCAAGGAGTTGGCTCAAAAGGGTGGATATCAACAGCCGTCGGCCGCCGCGGTTGTGGAAAAGTTCTCTGTGGCTTGTTTCAATCCGCTCCGACGCTGGATCGAAGCGGAGAACGAATAGGCGTAGAGAGCAGGCCTCCCGCTGCTACGAATATTGCCGACTAACATTTGATGTTTTCGTGTAGACCCTCGAGCGGCGAGATGGGCTTCGCTAAGACAAGATCGAGGCGTTGTTCTCCGAACTACGCAATCAAATCCGGCTTCGCAAGGTACGGATGCGAGGTCTGCGCAACGCAAAAGAGCAATTCATCTTGGCGGCAACGGCCCAGAACGTTAAACGATTGGTGAAGTTCCTGAACCAAAGCAAAGAGCGGAGGGTAGAGATGGCCTGACCAAGGCCATCTCGCGGTAGGCGCGGACTCTGGTTGGATGCGGTTCACAGTGTAGGCAGAGGAGTTTTTCAACAGTATCCAGGGTTTATGCACGTTTTCTAACGCTCTCCACTTCCGAGAATTCAGAGTTGCAGAAACGTATTGCTTTATCCAAGGAAGTGGCGATACATTTACGCAATGCGGATCGGATACGCCCGCGCGTTGACCCAGGACCAGGAAACCACCGCGCAGGTGACCGCTCTCAAATCTGCCGGCTGTGAGCGCATCTATCGAGAAAAAGCCTCTGGCGGCCGATGGGATCGTCCCGAACTCCATAAAGTTTTAGATCAGCTCCGCAAAGGCGATGTGCTCATCGTGTGGAGGCTCGACCGGCTATCACGCTCTCCCCGGGATATGCTCTCGATCATGAAGAAACTAGCGGAGGCGAAGGCCGGTTTTCGAAGTCTGACCGAGGCGATTGATACAACAACACCAGCCGGGCGGATGATGATGCACATGCTATCGAGTTTCGCCGAGTACGAACGCGCCATGTTGCGGGAACGCACGAAAGCTGGATTGGAAGCTGCACGCCGCGACGGCGGCATGGGTGGCTGCCGGCACAAGCTTACGCAAACGCAACGGCAAGAAATTATTCGACTGGTGACGACCGACAAAAAGACAGCGGCCGACGCTGCGAGGTTATTCGAGGTGCATCCCGCCACGATTTCACGTCTGCTACCGTGTGCGCGGTTGAGTGGCAGAGGAAAAGTCCCAGCCGGCTCGAAGTGAAACGCTTTTACTTTACTGATCTTCGCGGGACGAACGTGCCGCAGTAGACCGGGCGCAGCTCGCCAGACTGTACCTGCTCGATTGCCTCCGCAATAACCTGCACGTAATCCCTCACGATCGGCCAATGGTTATCCGACATCGAAACGACACCAATTCTTCGACCACTCATGTTTTGTTCGTACTTGAGAGTTTGATCGCCGGACAACAAGACCTCGAATCCTGCCTGCTCGGCTGCATCCAGAAGCAGACCGTTCTTGGCCTGGCTCCATCCCATTTCGTCGGCAACCTTCACGTCGCACGCCTTCAGGAAGCGGCGTAGCGGGCGCGGAACGTTCTGATCAAAGAGAACACGCCTCAAGACGCGAGCGCGGCGTTGCGGTGATGAGCGTAGGAACGAATGTCGATCACGTCCTGCAAGTTCAGTCCGTAATTGTCGGCGGTTTCCTCAGCCGTCTCGCCAAGTTCCTCCGCTTCCAGAATCGTGTCAGCGGCCACCCGCGAGTCCTTCACGACAGGGCGGCCACCCACTCGACCCGGAACAGTCTCGACTGCAGGACAATCTTTCCAGAAATCCGCTTCCATGGTTTTATTTTAACGGGCTTTAGGGACACCGCCAACTCAAATCGCTTCCGCAATGTTTATCTTTCCGGCCGGTAAGAGCTAAGGGCCTGACGTTTTCATTTGCTTTCTACTTTGGTTCGTGTGGCGGCCCCATGCCGCCTTGTTAAAGACAGGAGAAATATGGCAAATACGTCGCCGGAGCCGATGGGCCAAATTTGTTGCGTTGCATATGCTGGGATTCGTTCGCAAGTGTCCTCCGTCACAGACGATGGCCCCCCACGCGCCGCGCTTGATCACAACTACATCGGCTCCAAACTCGGCGGCGATTCTACGCGCAGCTGCTTCCGGATCCTCGACGCCAGCCAGCCGCCGCGCTTCAGTGCCATTAAGTACATACGCAATCCTGGGCGAAGATCCGGGCCGGGCCTTGAACGGCTCAGGCGACAACGGACTCTGTGGGTCGTAGACGACGCGGGCAGCGCGTACCGTCGCCGAAGTTTCCAGCATTCCAAAAAACCAGCACATTCTCCGCCTCGACGGCAAGATGCGTGGTCTCTTGGCTTATCCGCGGCCAGATGAGTGGAGATGAAAGCGCGTGATCATACTGAAATTGGCGAGTCACCGCGACGTTCTCGGCGACAGTCTCGAACCCGTACGTCTGCGCGAGGCTGGCCAACAGTCCCTCGGTCTGTCTGTCAATCGCCGTGTGGAGAGTTGTATCCAGTCCAAGTCCCGCGATCACCGCAGCAGCTCGTCCACCACTGCCCCAAGTCTCATCGCTATTGGATTGGAAGGGAGGCGGCAGCGTTCGCGGTACACACCGCCGACAACGTCCACTCTCGGCTTTACTTCGAGCGAATGTGAACTCGGCATGCTCCCCCTTGTACATCGTCGATCACCTCGGCCACGTATTCATATCCGTTTTCAACGCATTCAGCCAAACGCTGATGATCGAGGATGTAATGGTTCCAGCCACTTGGGCAAACTAAAGCGCCTCGACCACAACGCCCTTCCCCTGTTTCTTCACCCGGACGTCGAACACATCCCCTTCTTCGGACAAGTGGTCGGCGAACGCTTCTCGGCTGTTTCCGGATCACTTCCACGATGGTCGGCCATCCGGACACTAGGCCGACACGCGGGGGATGATCTTAACCTTCGCCAACCGGAATTGTCGAATGTAAAACGAACCGATGTAACGGCCCGAGACGGCGACTCTAGGACCAAGTGGATCCTGGTTCCGTAGCAGTTGCCACGAGGGCTTGCTATCCCATTCACCTCCACCCGGTACTCGCCCCACGGTCGGTGGCTCATGGATTCGAGCGTCCGTGTTTGGGAAAAGTAGTGCCGCAACCGCACGTGGGTGAACCACAGGGACATTCAGACCGTACTCATTTCTGTGGTTTTCCCGCGCCGTCCAAAAGAGACTAGCATTGGTAAAGCACGTGCGCAAAGCTGGATTGACTTTCCACGTTCATAGCAACGTTTGCAGTTCGCCTGTAGCCTGCAAGAGCGGCAAGAGGAGACGAAATGACGACCCACACGCCCGATTTAACAGAACGGAAGGCGACAGCAATGACTTCTGTGTTCAGGTTTGCTGACGCGTTATTGAGCGATTTCAAGGGTGCGTTCCGCTCTCTGGGGCGAGCCCCGACGTTGTGGGCTACCGTGGCCTTAACGCTGGCGCTCGGTATCGGCGTCAACTCAGCCATCTTCAGCGTCGTACGAGGCGTTCTGTTGCGTCCATTGATCAATCGCGATGAAGACCGTCTGATTTACGTCCAGCAGAGCGCGCCAGGTCTCCAAGTGGATAATGCCACCTTTTCAATTCCTGAGATCGCCGATATAAGCACTAATTTGAAGAGCATTAGCGAGATTGGCACGTTCTCCACCGTCGACTTCTCGGCGGAGGGGTTCGGTCAGCCGCGCGAAATCCACGCCGGAGTGGTAGACGGCGAATATTTCAAGGTGATGGGCCTAAAGCCTGTATTGGGAAGGCTGCTGGACCCGCACGACGAAGGCCCGGGGGCTGCCGGCGCGGCAGTGCTGACGTATAAGTTTTGGGCCACCACGATGCGTTCCGATCGCGGCGTGATCGGAAAGGTGGTACGGCTGGGCAGCATGATGGAAGTGCGCAGAGCGACCATCGTCGGCGTGCTAGAGCCTTCGATACCGTATCCCGCGAATATCGAGATCATCTCCAACATTGTCACGAGCCCGCACCATCTGTCGGCAACGATGGTAACGAACCGCGAGCACCGCATGACTGATGTATTCGGCCGCTTGTCGGCTGGGGCTACAGTTAAAACCGCGCGCGCGGAGCTTGCGACAAAGTACTCAGCGATGACGGCGGCGCACCCCGACGTTTACAAGCCTCAGTACCACTATCAGATAAGTGCCAAGCTGATGCGGGACCAAATCAACGCGGGCGCCAGCACCGTATTGTGGTTGTTGTTTGGCGCCTCAGGCCTGCTGTTCGTCATTGCGTGCTCAAACGTCGCAAACCTGATTCTTGCGCGGACAGTTCGCCGTGAATCCGAACTGATGGTTCGCGCAGCACTGGGGGCGCGCTCAATCGACCTCCGCAGGTGGCTTTTAGCAGAAGGCCTGATTCTCTGTGGCAGCGGGGGTGCAGCCGGCGTGTTGATCGCCATCCCGATGGTGAAAGTAATCGCCAGATACGCGCTGCGATTTTCGGTGAGGGCCGCGGACCTGACTGTCGATTTCAGTGTGCTTTGGATGGGCTTGGCTTTAGCGTTGGTGGCGGCTGTTTCCCCTGCCTTTGTTCCTCGCCTGCCATCAGGAGATTCTTCGCGAGGGCCAGCACTCGCCAGCGGCGGTAGCCGTATCACGGGCAAGAGCCGCCGGCGGATACGCGTGTTCACCGTTGTCCAGATCGCCGCATCGTTCCTGTTGCTAATTGGAGCCGCGGTGCTGGTGGGCACATTGCTCTCACTGCAAAAAGCACAGCCGGGTTTCGAAACTGCGCGCGTCCTTATTGCGGAATTGCCTTTGGTTTCCGATGGCCGAACGCCGCAACAGGCCGCCCAATTCTATGAGGAAGCCCAGCGCAGAGTAAGTGCTTTGCCTGGAGTGCAAGGCTCCGCAATGGGGATGTGGGCGCCATGGCTGGACCGTCGCTTTCTAGCCTTCACCCTGCAATTCGGAGTGGAGGGACGAAAGACTGACGGCAGCAAGGACGATCTGCGTGCTCGGTTCCGATTTATTTCTCCTGGCTATTTCGCTACTTTGGGCATTCCGCTTCTCAAGGGACGCGATTTCACGGAGGCCGATCGAAAGGAAGCTGAACCCGTTGTGATCGTCAGCAAGAGTCTGGCTGAGCAGTTGTTCCCCGGGCAAGACGCGTTAAATCGGCACGTCATGTGGACCGATCCTCTAATCAAGATCGCCGGCATCAGTCCTGCTCCTCGTCGCATTGTGGGTATTCTGGCCGATGTCGATGACGCGAACATCGTACCCCAACGCAACATCACGATCTATTCGCCGTTCGCGCAGGGACCTCTTTTCGGGGCGTGCCTGCTGGTGCGCGCAAAGAACGATCCGTATGCAATGGTTCCAACCGTCACGAAGACCATCCGCGCCTTGGCTGCGACTCAACCGGTAGAGCACGCCGGCACGCTGGAGGATGTGCGCACAGAAGTTCTGGCGAACAACCGCGTGAACGCTATCGTATTCGGCGGATTTGCCATCCTCGCGTTGGCGATCTCGGTGGTCGGAGTCGCCGGCGTCCTCGCCTTTTCGGTGAGCTGGCGCACGCGCGAATTTGCTAT
>DATAYL010000027.1:0-5761 GCA_036272575.1 Bryobacteraceae bacterium
GCGACATCAGGCGCTCATTCTCGCCCGTCGTGTAAGCAATGCGGGCGACCGGCACGCCATAGCGGTCCAGGGGAGAGCCGTTGACGGTCACGCGATTTTCGGCTTTCGGAATCGCTTCGCCGAAGGGATGAAGCGCGAGCAGCGCCGGGTAGCGCTGCTTCACAGCGCGCTTGAAATCGAGCCCGAAGCCAGGGATCGCTTTTGCCCAGGAGACATCAGCTTGGGCGCCGGTATACCAGAACTGGCAGCCGAAGCCTCGGATGTAATCGCGCTTGCGGCCATCGCGGTGATTAAAGCGCGGCATATACATATGGGCGCCGCCGATCCCGTCGTCGTTGTAGATCTTGCCTCCCATCAGCTCGGGCGCGAACCCGCGTAGCGTGAAGCGAACCTGCTCGCAGAGGTAGCGCCCGATCACGTCGGACGAGTTGCCGATGCCGTTTGGATAACGAGGCGAGCTGGAGTTGAGCAGAAGCCTGGTGGAATCGATGCAGGAAGCGGCAACGACCACTCGCTTGCCCAGGATGCGGTGCTCTTCTTTCGTGTAGCGATCAAAATATTGGACGCCGTTCGCGAGGCCGTTGTCATCGACCAGGATGCGCGCGGCAACGGCATTGTCGATGATCCGCAATCGTCCGGT
The DNA here is from genome assembly GCA_036272575.1 of Bryobacteraceae bacterium. Classification (GTDB taxonomy): domain Bacteria; phylum Acidobacteriota; class Terriglobia; order Bryobacterales; family Bryobacteraceae; genus Bog-105. Next base: position 641 of record DATAYL010000027.1, read on the forward strand.
CTTGAGTGCGGGCTCCAGCAGGTAGTCGGAAGAGTTGAAAAACGCACCCACGTCGCAGCCGTCACCGCAGGCTCCACAGTAGTGGCACTTGGTGTGTCCGTTGTGGTCGCGGGTGAGCACGGCGCGGCGGATCGGGACAATCGGAATGCCAAGCTTGCCGGCAGCCCGCTTCATGATGTGCTCGCCGCAGCGCAGCGGAGGCGGCGGAAGGAAGTAGCGGCTGCCGGGCAGGGAATCGCTGTCGTCATTACCGCCGCAAACGCCGATGAGCTGGTCGACTTTGTCGTAGTAGGGAGCGACGTCTTCATAACGGATCGGCCAGGCAATGCCCCAGCCATCGCGCGCCGGTCCCTCAAAATCGAGGTCGGCATACCGCAGGCTGACGCGGCCCCAAATATTGGTTTTTCCGCCGCGGCCCCAGACGCGCGTCAGTGAGAAATCTTGGCCCAGCGGCGTGATATACGGCTGCTCTTCCGGATCGAGTACGATGGGCGGCGGCTTGTGACCGGCATCGAGACGCTGCTGCCACTCCCAAGGCTTGACGTGGGTCCAGAATTCGCTGCGGTTGAACCTGCGGCCGGCGTCGACCAGCGTGACATTCACGCCCTGGCGAGTGAGATTCCAGGCGGCCATGCCGCCGGCTGCGCCACTGCCGACGATCAGAACGTCGTGAACTTGGGGGCTGGGCTGGATCTGCATGCGTGTGGAAACTAAGCGGTTTGATGTTCCGGATGGTCGCAGCCGGGGAAGCTCGCCAGATAGGTATTGCCGTGCCAGCCGAGCTCCTGTTTGAGCCCGATCTCGGTTTTGTAATACGCGTCGATAGTCATATCTTTCACCAGCGCGAAAAATTGACCGAGCGGAGAGTTTTCCTCTAGGCTGAGCGGAGTCAGCAGCGTGATCTGCTGCTCTTCGGAGAGGGCTGTGAAATCTTTGGAGTACGAACTTTGGGAGAGTGCGTTGAGGTCGGCGAGGCCGGCGCGGTAGTGCGCCCCGAGCGCTGGCTTGGCGACAATCGCTTTGTCTATGAGCAGCGCCACGCCGGCATCCTTCGCTCCTGGCGTATCCGAGCGCGGGATGATGCGCTCACTCAGGGCCTCGACCACACGATACTCGCCGGGTTGCAAAAAAGTGGGTTGACCCGGCGCGGGGACTTGGATCGCAGGGCCCGTGTGGAGATGGCCAGGCTGGCTCTCTACTTCTTTGGTTTCCTGAGCGGCGCCTGCGGCCGGTAGCGCGACGGGCGCAATCGCGAAGAGCTTGAGAGCATCGCGGCGGGTGTTCATAAATGCATGGGCTTGAGAACAGTCTCGCATAACCCACGTGAACTACAGCTTAAGGCAGCGCCGCGATGCTGGAACGACTAAATCGCAGACTGAAAAAGCTGCTGAAAAGAGTAAGCGGGGCGATTAGATCGCAGGCTGAAGCCTGCGCGGGATGCAAAATACCGCGAGCAAGCCGGAGTAGCGGGCACACAAGGCCGATTTTTGACCTTAGCGTATTGAACGCAATGTCGAGCGCGCCAAAAAGTCGGTGGTCACGCCGTCTTTCGTTCTGGCTCCCGGTCTTGCGGTTGTGATGGGAATCTCGGGTACCACCGGCGGAACACTTCGTCCAGTTCGTTGTTCAAGACCTTGGTGCGCGTTTGCAGCAATAGATGGGCACCACGTAACGTCCACTGCATCGATTGTTTCTCCCACATGTGCAGGGCGTCGTAGATATAGAGGAACTTTTCCTGCCGGTGAAGCTTGAATTCATGCAGGGCTTTGGACTGTGTCTTCCGTCGAAAGCTGTTGAACTCTTGACCGTGGATGCGGATGATGTAGCCCAGATCGCCATCCCATCCGAGAATGGCGCGCATGACGTTATGGAATTTCGGGAGCTCCAGGTGGTCCGGTACCGAGATGAGGCGAATGATCATCGGGTTCACCTGACGTAAAACTGCCCGCAGAATCAAACGTTTGAAGGGAATTGTAGCTACGCTACTTACACACTCGGTGACCCCCGACTTTTTTGCGCGCTCCAGGCTCCTGGTAAATGTATCGCTATGCCGGAGCCTCGCCTTGTAGCGCGGATTACCGTTGGCCGCGAGACCCGCAAAATTCGTATACCGCCGCGTCATCCCTCGGTGACGGCATTAGCCGTGACCGATCCGCTAACTTCTGCTTGCTGCGACAGCCGCCCGTCATCGTGGTCCGAGTAAAGTGAGGTGAAGATCACTGCAATCGCGTCTGCCGCCGTCGAACGATGCCCCGCTGCCGGGGCGCTGCGCGCGCCCCTACCTGACCGGTCGTCTGAACCAGCAGCAGCAGGCAGAGTCCCCTCACCTGCCGATTATCGCGCCGCGTTTCACACTCAAAACGAAAAACGCGCCACTAGCTGCAAAATCCTCGGAGAACGTACGCCGCTTACCGAGCCGAAGCCAAACAGATTCGACAGTTGCCCTGACGAATTGAACGGCAAATTGGTCGGTGTCGCATTGGTTAGACTGGTGAAGTTAATCGTGTTCTCAAGTCCATTGAACTGTGCGTGGTTGAACACATTGAACGCATCTACCCGTATGTCGAAGTTGGCTTTCTCGGTGATGGGAATCCGTTTGTCCAGCGACATGTTCCAGTTGTTCACGCCTGGGCCCGTGAGGATGTTGCGCGGCGAATCTAATCCGATGCTGCCCACCGGTGGTGGCAGAAACGCCGCCGGGTTAATGCGATCGTAGGGACTGTTCGAAGTCCCAACGGTAGGATTAATTCCGCTCAACGCTACTCGTGGCGGTTCTGTATAAGACCCCGTAATTTGAGGATTGCCCACGTTGGGAATGCTGAAGTTGACGCCAACCGGATATCCGCTCACAAAACTGACCAATCCGGAAAACTGCCAGTTGTTGAAGAGCGCCCGTGTCACCACGTTATTGAACGCGCCGAACGATGTCGGAAGGTTCGGTATTCCATATACGTAGTTAAACTCGAAATTGTGTGTCGTGTTGAAGCCGCATTCCCCGTAGTTTGCGTACTTGTTCAAGTTGTCGATTCGTTCGTAACTGCTATCGCTGTCGGCCACGTCCATACACTTGCTATAGGTATAGGCCAGGCCGAAAAACAAACCTGTCGCAAAGCGCCGTTTCAGTGAAACCTGCAAGGAGTTGTAGTTGGCGTTGCCTCCGAAATCGATGTTGGCGATGCTGTCGTTGTACCCTCGATATGGCGTCAGGAACTGTGCGGCATAGGCATTCGACCCGGGCAGCGCGTTTGGATTTGTTTTGACCAGCGTCGGATCCTGATTCTGCGGTTGGAATGTGGCCCCGTACGGAATTGCGTTCAAGTTTCGCAGCACAATTAAGTGACGCGATTGCGAGCCGACAAATGAGGTGTCCAGGTCCAACGCCCATGGCAATCTCGCCTCTATTCCCGCGCTGTAGTTGTAGACGGTCGGGATCTTGCCGCTATAGCTGATCGCATCTAGCGAACTTGCGCCGATCGTCGCATTGTTTGCGTTCAAGCTGCTGAGCTGCCCATAATAAACGGTCGGCTCGAACGTGGCCGGCGGGTTCGTCAACAACCCAAATATCTCGTTGCCCTGATAGCGATCGTAGAAAATCCCACCACCCGCGTGAAACACAACATTTTGACGACCTGTAAGGTCATAGGTGAAGCCCACCCGCGGCGCCGGAATCACCCCCGGACTCGCCATCAAATATTTGTTTACACCTTTACCCGCCTGCAGAATGCCGTTCGTCAAGTTTCCCGTACCAGGGACAATCGTTCCGATATCTACTCCCGGCACCAGCGCTCCCGTCACCGGGTTCATTCCGACCCGCTGTCCTGCCGCGTTGAGCGTAGGCTGATAGAGTTGCGGAGCCGCGCTCGCCGAAAAAGTGTTCGGGAAAAAATTGGATGTCTGCTGCAGCGCATCGTACTGCGGCTGTATGTAAGAGAACCGCACTCCGTAGTCAAACGTCAGCCGCCTGCTCGCTTTCCAGGTGTCCTGCAGATAAAACTCCGCGTTCGAGTAGCGATATTCTCCTGTCAAATACTTGGAAGCCTGTTGGTACGAGTCAAAAACACCCAACGCCGCGTTGGCGTAGCCGAATCCCGAATCGAGCGGATTATTGGGATCGTCCCCAAAGTTGATTGCGCCATTGGCCGGCGCAAACGATGTCTGATTCTTGCGGCTCCGCTGGAAATAGAAGCCGGCTTTCAACGAATGCTGATTCAATACTTTGCTGAAATTGTCGATCACTTCGATCGTCGTGTCGTAGTTAAAGAATGGCGCGTCTGAGGTGTCAAACGATGGACTGTTGCCGATACGTGTCCCACCGAAAGTGAATTTCGGCACGTAATCGGCGTTGGGAGGATACAGGCTGCTGAGCCCTGTCAGGTTGGTCGCTGTTTTCGTCAGGCCTCCCGTCACTGTCGGCGCAATCGTAATCTGATTGTGTCCGAGATCGAATGTTGCCTCGTTAGTCGTGGTCGGATTAATTACCGTTATCACGCTGTAGCTGGTCAGGTAACCCGGCCGGTTATCTGAAACCGGAACGATCGGAATGTTCGATGCCAATACAAACGATCCGTAAGCCGAAACATCGTCCTGGTGGTTCAGAATAAAACTTCCATACACGTGCCACTTCGGATTGATCACGTAATCGCCCCGCACCAGGTCCTCCAGCCTTGGCTCCGAGTCTGAAATCTGCGACGTGTAATTGAATCCCTTGTTCACCGCGCTTAGCGCGTTCGGCAAAGGATATATATTCATGATTCCCTGCCCAATGGGCGAAAGAAGATTCGATGGAATTTTATTTCCCGGGAAAGCTGCGCCCCCCGCGAACGGATTTTTGATCGTCACCGGATTGCCATTCTGATCCACGCTTTGTGAGAAGTCTCCCTGCCGCTCGAGCGCGGTTGGCACCGTTACCGTTTTCTGGCTCTCCGGCACCAGTTGCTTCTGCCACTCGTTGCTCCAGAAGAAAAACAGCTTGTCTTTATGCGTATTGAAATGCCCCGGAATATAGATCGGGCCGCCCACCGTGAAACCGTAATCGTTGTAATGGTAGTCGGCCACGGGTAATCCTTGCCGGTTGTTGATCCAGCTGTTAGCATTCATTCCCTTGTCGCGGTAATACTCGTA
>DATAYL010000028.1:0-29526 GCA_036272575.1 Bryobacteraceae bacterium
TCTGATAGCCATTGCCGAGGAATCAATTGCTTCCCGTTCCAGGCCCCATCAAATGCCAGCAGCCTCGCAAAACGCCCGTAATCGCGCAGCGTGGCGTTGAAACAGCAGAAGGCAAGTTCCTGACCCGAGGCATCGATGGTCCAGGTTGCCTTGGATTCGACGCCGATATTTTGCCAAACTTTTTGCTGCAGGTAGCGCGCCAGGGGCATCTGCACGGCTCGGCTCACAATCAATCCCAGCACTTGGGAATCCGCAGCCGAGTACCGGAACCGCGTCCCCGGTGGAACGGCCTGTTTGCACTCGTGGGTGAGAGTCTGAAGACTGAACGTGCCCGACGTCTGATCCTCAATTGGACAAGTCACACCCGAAGACATATGCAACAGATCCAGCACTGTCGCATTGCCGTACGCGGAGTCCTTCAATTCGGGTACGTATTTTGACGCGGGATCAGCCGTTGAAGTAATCGCGTGTTCCGACGCCGCCACCCCCACCAGCATCCCGACAATCGTCTTGGCGATGGACTGAGATGTAAAGCGGTCTTGATCAGAACGCGCGTATTGGTAGCCCTCGAAGAGGATCTGGTCGTCTTTCGCGATCAGGAGCCCCGTGACAGGCATATGCGCGAGGTAGTCTTTTAGCGAGTAATGAGTCCCAGCGTGGACATAAGTGAGCTCGGGAACGGCCGCGGGACGCTGGAACGCCCAGGAGTGAGACGCGGGGGAGACGATATGTACGGGGTAAAGCGAATCGAAGTGACTGAAAGTGGCAACCATATACCTTTTCTCGAACGCGGTTGCGAGCGGACCCAAGGGAAAATGTTCGGCCGCCCCATACGCCTGCGCATCGGGACCTACGCCCGAGAAAACCGGGAGCTGTGCTGAATAGACCAGTGTTCCAGCGATCAGCAACGCGCCAGCGGCCAGACCGGCGCAAGCTATCCTCACTTGCATTCTCGTCCTCCTCCTTGAGTAAGGATCGCGAGGATGGTTATTGCTGTCAAAGACAGATTGTGCTCTAGTTGAGACGAGGCGAGTCTTACTTTGGATTTGCGGCTTCTCCGATACTTCGTTGCCGTTGCCGAGCTGGAGCATGTCGGCAAAGCCGCGGCACGCCTTCACATCTCTCAATCGCCGCTGAGTCGGCAGATCCGCCAGTTAGAACAGGAACTTCAGCTGGAATTATTTGTCCGGGAACGACAACGCGTCCGGTTGACCGAGTCTGGCCGCTGGCTGCTAAAACAGGCACACGTGCTGCTGATGCATTTCGATAAGGTTCGTCAGGAAGCAGACCAGCGCTCACGTGGACAGATCGGCACATTGTCCGTGGCTTTCACAAGCGCTGCGATGTGGAACGGGGTTCTGCCGAAGCTTCTGGGGCTTTTTCGTGCAAAGTTTCCGCGTGCAATCGTGGAGTTGTATAACATGAGGTCAGCTCTCCAGTTGGAATCGATTCGGTCAGGCCGGACGGACATCGGTTTCGCCTCTACTCCTTCGGCGAGTGCCGATCTCGAAGTCACCTGCGTTGCGGAGGAATCCTTTCTGTTGGCGCTTCCCAGCACTCATCCGATCTTGCGAAAGCGCCGGATCGCGCCCCGCGATCTCGATGGAGTTCATTGGATTCTGCTGTCCGAGGCATCTTCTCCTCAGAAGCAGGATCGTTTTTTTGCGGCTTGCGCAAATGCCGGGTTTCAGCCCGAAGTGGTGCAACGAGTAATGGAGCCAATCACTCTTTTAGCTTTGGTCGAGAGCGGGCTCGGCGTAGGGCTCATCCGGAGTAGCGCTCGCAACTACGCGCCCCGGTCGATCTCCTTTAAGACCCTTCCCTGGCTTTCCTTTAAATCCCGAACTTATATGATCCTTCCGACTGGTGGGCGACAGCCGTTAGCGGAGGCGTTCGCGGCACACGCGCCGCAAATAAATGTCGACCCTGAGCCTTTCATGCACGCTTCAATTGAGGGGAACACTCGAAAATCGTCTCGATGGAACAAACACCCGTGAGGTAGCGTATGTGGGATCGTGGGAGGTCTCTTTCTTTGCGTGTCATACTGTTCCTCACCGTGTGCTTGGTGGCAGGCGCCATTCTGTTGGGCGGTTCAAAACCCGAAAATAGAGCCAGGCCGGCAGTCGCCGAGCCGGTGTATACAAACGACGGACAGCTTCGTCCGCCGCTCGATTATCGCGAGTGGATCTATCTCACGAGCGGTCTCGACATGAGCTATACGCCCCGTGTAGCCGGGATGGCCGGCCACTCCATGTTTGACAACGTCTTTGTAAATCCGGAGGCTTATCGCGCGTTCTTACAAACAGGCACATGGCCTGATAAGACAATGCTTGTCCTTGAAATAAGAGGCGCCGAGAGTAACGCCTCGATCAACAAAGCTGGCCACTTTCAGAGCGAGAGTCTGATGGGGGTCGAACTCCATGTCAAGGACGCGGCACACGGCGGCTGGGCATTTTATGAGCTCGACGGCGCCGCGCCGGCAAAAATGGTGCCCAAGGAGGCCAGTTGCTATTCCTGCCATCGCGACCACGGCGCGGTGGATACGACGTTCGTGCAGTTTTATCCGACACTGTTTCCGCTCGCGAAACAAAAGAGCACGCTGAGCGGCGGGTATGTGCACGAAACGGGACAGCGACCACAATAGGTGGGAATGGACGAATTTCGTGCGCCGCTCGGGGATGCATTACATTTGAAGTTTGCGGCCAGCCATGAAGCCACTCCTTTACGCCCTGCTTGGAAGCTCGTTAGCGCTGGGGCAAAGTATACCCAGACCTCACATTACCGGCGTGGCGCACATTTCCCTGTTCGCCCACGATTTTGAGATATCGCGGCACTTTTACCATGAATTTCTCGGTTTTGAAGAGACGTATTCACTGAAGAACGCAAATGGTTCGCCTTCGATGACGTTCTTCAAAATCAACGACCGACAATACATCGAGCTGGCTCCGGAAAAGCAGCCTGGCTCGGATCGGCTCAATCACTACGCTCTTGAAACGGATGATGCAGATGGGATGCGGCTCTACTTGGCATCCAAGGGGGTCAAGGTACCGGATCACGTGCCGACGGGCCGTATCGGAAATTTAAACTTCATGATCAAGGATCCCGAAGGCCATGAAGTGGAGATCGTTCAATATGGCCGCGATAGCTGGACCGTTCACAATTTCGGGAAGTACCTGCCCGCCAGCGGCATCTCGCACCGATTGATGCACGTGGGTGTTATCACAACCAAGCTTGATGCGGAGATGGATTTCTATACGCGTGTTTTAGGCTTTAAAGAAATATGGCGCGGCAGCAGTACAGGCAAGGTTTTATCGTGGATCAATTTGAGAGTTCCCGATGGGAAAGACTACATCGAGCTAATGCTGTACGAACAGCCGCCAAAGCCGGATAAACGCGGCACCGCCCACCATCTTTGTCTTGAGACTCCGAACATTGAGGCAAGCCTGGCGGCGCTGAACAGCAGGCCATATCGCAAGGAATACAGCCGACCGCTCGAAGTAAAAGTAGGCAAGAACCGCAAGCGGCAGTTGAACGTTTTTGACCCGGATGGGACACGGATAGAGTTAATGGAAGCGGGAACGGTAGATGGACGGCCCGCACCTTCTTCAGGTGCGCCCGCACCCAGCAGTTAGATCCTCTGGTACTCGTGGACTGTGAGGTCGCTTTCTACGTTGCCCGTATGTTTGATCTGCGCCGGCTCGAAGAGTAAGATCTCAACTTCGTGCTCGGCCACCGGACGATGCTCGACTCCCCGGGGAACGACAATAAACTCTCCTTCGTTCAGCATTACGGTCTTATCCCGGAATTCCATTTGAAAGCTACCGCGCAAAACAAGAAAGAGCTCGTCTTCATCGGTATGATCGTGCCAAACGAATGCACCCTTGAATTTAACTAACTTCACGTGTTGCCCGTTCAGTTCGCCGACCACGCGGGGATTCCAATGATCCGAGAATAAACCGAGCTTTTCGCGAAGATTCACTTTTTCCATGGACGCAAGAGTAACAAGTTTTCTTCAAACGTTCTCGAGCTGCAGGACCTCTTCGTTTAAATGAGCGTGCATGGGCAGAATGCCAGCTTTCTCATCCCCATCCAATTCGAGTATTTCGCGAAAGCTTGCCTCAATGGTCCGCGTGGCACTGCTCATCTGATGCAGCCAACTGCTCCAGAACTCCTCAATGGAGGGCACCTGCTTAGTGTGTCGGATCTCGCGCTGGATATCTTTTCGGAATGCGGGGATGTCGAAGCCACGCAGCATCGCCGCGCCGACCTCGGTAAGGTTGATCTGATCGTTAACATCGACGTTTAAGAGATCCTTCCGAAAGGTGCGCTCTTCGCCTTTCTTGTTTCTAGTGCTGATCCGCTCCTGGAAAGTGATGGAGCCCGAAAAGAGGCAAGCGTCGCTCGTCATACCGAGTAGTGTCGTGGCGTTGGTTGGTGCTTTTACCGCGATGGGCTGACTGGATGAGTGCAGGCGGACTTGGGCGGGAGTAGAGACTCCGGCCCAGACTTCGTTTGGAAGCTCCGTCATGGAGAAGTAATTTGCGACGATCGATTCCAATTCCTTATCATCGAGTTTTTCAATCTCGCTCGCTTTGAAACGGCTGGCTTCGTCAGCGCGTTTCTGAAAATCGTTCTGGAAATGAGTAGCCGCGTACAGTTTGTTGAGGATCTCGGCGGGCCAATTTGAGTGACTAAAGGTCCAGGCTATGGGCAGGATTTCGGCGCCCAATCTTTTCAGGAGTTCCGTGACCGCGTAGATCACCTTTTTGCTACTGCTCTCGATATAAACGCGGCCTTCGTTGAAATCCAGCAGCACTGGGAATTGTTTCCGCATGGCCGCGGTGATACCGCGAGTCTCACCATCGACGGATCTTTTGTCGATTGCCTGCAGGAATTTATAAGGGCGATCGAGGACTGCATAGGAATGCTGCTCTTTAACGGAAGCCAGATCGCTGACGTCTTTCCATTGGTTCGAAACCGCCCACAATCCATACCAGGGCAGCGAAGCGTGCAGTTGGAAAGCCTGTTCGTAAACGCCATAGCTTTCCGACTCAAGGATCTCCGTCGGAAGCGCGTATTGTGAGCCGGCCTCCTGTTTCGACACGCCAAATCGCGCGAGTTCCTGCTCTTGATCCGAACCGAGAGTGTGCTGTTCATCCAAGCGTGGCGCGCTGAAAGGATTGATGCCGAGCGAATCCACCCTGCTATGCCGGGTGATTGCCAATGCCGCCAACTGCGAAGCGGCGAGCATGAGCGCACGGTCTTCCAGGTTCGTTTTGAATGTCTCGAGCGAGTCCTTCGCAAGGCCAACAATGGCCCAATTGCCACGTCCAAACATGTGGAGATTTCCTCTCTTATATCGATCCGCACTACAGGCGAACGCCCGTGGAACAGAGCTTCAGCGGGCGAGAGATGGAGATTTCACGCCGGAAGCGTTCAGGCCTGTGCGCCATGAAGGATAGCGCCTGGTGCGGAACCGCCTCACCTTTTTTACCATGGACGATTTAGCGCAGTAGCAACTCTGCGTAAACGGGAAAGTGATCGGATCCCTCGCTGTCTCGGCGGACTGAACCGTTTTCCCATTGCGCTGGACCGCTAGCGAATAGCCAATCGAGAGACATAGCGATTCTATGCGTGCGTTCGATACGTTCCCCGAGAGCGCTGTGATAGCCATCTTGCTGGAGCTTGTGAAGAAACCGGGAAGGCAAATACTTCGTGTTTAAGTCGCCACCCAGGACTACAACCGTACCCTCCGGATAACGCTTCGCGTCATTCACTATTTCATCGAGCTGCGCCGCTTGAATGGGACCGGCGCTGCGGCTTTCTAAGTGTGCGTTGTAGACGACCAGCAACCGGCCTGCAAACTGAAACTCGCTCACCAAAGCGATCCGGCTACCCAGCCGGCGCTGCATCAAAGGCAATGTAGAGGGCAGCCATCTGCGGGGTTTCCAGAATCCGGACTGTCGCTTAAAACGCAGCACACGCGCCTGTTGGAGTGGAAGTCGTGCGAGGGTCGCCTGCCCGATATAGGCGGATTTGCCCTGTTCCTGACTCAGCTCTTCAAACTCGATGCCATAGGCGCTATTCATTTGGAGACGGTGGGCGAGTTCGGTCGCTACGTCTTTTCCGGCAACACGGGCTGTGTAGAGATCGACTTCCTGAAGGAGGTTGACATCGGCTGGATGCTCGGCCATCTCGGCAGCAATCTGCTCGAGCCGGGTGCCCCGATCGATATTCCAGGTCATGATGCGCAGGCGATCGCCTTCGACCTTGGCCGAAGGCTCGTGGATCTGCCTAGGCGTGTCGAAGATGGAGGGCAAGCGGGAAGCGGACGACGAGCCCGTCTGCCCTTCGAGTAGCCAGATTGTGACGAACACCGCCGACGTTATCCACAGCGCTCTCACAAAGAATGGGGAGCAGGCCGCAAACCGAAAGGCGCATCAGTCGCATTCAGCCGTCCTGCCTGATGAGACTGCTGATTCAGGCGCATGGCAAGCAGCATGCCCAACAGACAAAAGTACCAGCTACAGACACCAAAACGTGCGAACGGGTAATCGACGAGTGCATGTAAGCAAATAGCAATCAACCCAATGCCCCATCCAGAGCGAATGGCGGGCCGGATGCTCCACAGCACCACAACCAACATCGCTCCGGCGAAAAAAACGCCTCCCTCGGCAGCCCACTGTAGCCAGTCATTATGTGCGCGATTAACATACGTGCCATCGTCATAACGCGCAAACATGCGATACACCGGCACGTAAGTATCGAGCCCCCAGCCGGCCAATGGGTGCACATGGATCATGGCTAGCGACGAGCGGTCGATATTTCTTCGCACCGTCAATTGATCGTTCTGCTGCAGCTTGTAAATCAGTGTTTCGAAGCCGGCGGCGTAAACGAAAATCAGGCTTAGGGCAATCGCTAGTCCGGCGCCAAGCAGCAACGTTTTGTTGCGACTTCGTCCGTAGGCAAGGCCAATTACCGCAATCAGCTCGAGCACGACCAGCACTGTACCCGCACGCGATCCCGAAGCCACCACAGCCCCAATCTGCAGCGCCGCACTTAACAGATACGGCACACCAAGCCTGCGACTGGCGAGCCCTCTCCACAGCGTCACCGGGAGTAGCAGTTCGACGAACTGCGCGAAGTTATTCCAATAGCTAAATGGCCCTGAGATCAATTGATAACGGCTCTGAATCAACCAGAAATATTTGCTGGTGTGAGAGGCCTGCTGCAGCAGGTCGAGCACGCAAACCGCCGTGCCAAAGATGATGAACAGCAAACGAAACTGACTGGCGTACCGGCTCGCCCGGAATAGACGAGCCGACATGATCGTGATCATGGCGGCCGTGAACCAGAAGAGCACCCCGCTCCAGCCGTAAGACAAAATTTTCTGAGGGAAAAACAGCGTTTGCAGAATGCCGTATGCAACCATGCACAGCAGGCAAACACCCGGTACGCCGAGCATTAACTTGTGATTTTGCGGAGAAGCTAGAAATACAGCCGCTAAGGCCAGAACCAGACCGGAGAGGATGCGTGAGGCAATTTCCCCCCCGTCCCAATTTGTAAGAGTAAAAGCGCAGAGGACCGCGAACAGGGCGTAAAGAGCAACCCGGTTGAAGTCCGCTGTCCGAAAATTATGTGCGAGGCCGCTAGCGGCCATTGCGAGCGGTCTGGGTACTGCCACCGCCAGTATAAGTGACCCTCCAGATCGAGTTTGAACCGTCGTCCGAGACAAGCAGAGAGCCATCCGGGGCCACGGCCACTCCTACCGGTCGCCCCCAGACTTTGCCATCGGCAGTGACGAAACCGGTGATAAAGTCCTCATACTCGCCGGTCGCATGACCATCTTTCAAGGGGACTCGGATTACCTCATAACCAGCACGGTCCGCTTTGTTCCAGGAGCCATGCTCAGCGGCGAAGATATCGCCGTCATAGCTCTTCGGAAACTGTTTGCCGTCATAAAAAGTTAGTTCGAGCGAAGCGTTATGCGGCTGCAACAGCACATCCGGCACAATCACCTTACTCGCTAATTCCGGATGCTTTCCCGCCAAGCGCGGATCGTGATGATCGCCCATATAGAACCATGGCCAGCCGTAAAATCCGCCTTCTTTCACTGAAGTAATGTAGTCGGGAACCAGATTATCGCCGAGCATGTCGCGTTCGTTCACCGAACACCATAGCTGCTTTGTTTGCGGGTTGATCGCAATGCCTACCGGATTGCGAATACCTGCGCCGTATACCTCGACAAATTTGCCATCGGGCGTGTATTCGAGAATGTTGGCGCGGTGAAATTCTTTCGGATGCGTATCCGGATCATCAACGTTCGAGCCAGAGCCCACTGCCACGAACATCTTGCTGTTATCGGGCGAAAAGGCGAGATCGCGCGTGGAGTGGCCGCCGCGCGGAAGCGTTGGGATGATTGTCTGCGAGCCGCCAGTCGCTTTCAGATCGCCATTGTGATACGGAAAACGCACCACCGAGTCGGTGTTGCCAATATAAACCCACTGCGGATTCTTGCCGACCGGATAAAAGGCGATACCGAACGGATTATGTAGGCCCGTCGCGAAGGTCGATTTCTGTTCCGGTTTGCCCTCGCCCGTGATACCGCGAAAAATCACAATGTTGCCGCCTCTGGTTTCTGCGACGAACATATCGCCGTTCGGCGCCCGGCGAATCTCGCGCGGCTCAATGAGTTGATCGGCAAATAGATCGACCTTGAAGCCTTCCGGCGCCTTCGGCCATGCATCGGCTGGACGCGGCACCACCTCCGGGCTGTTGGAAACACCCTGCGTAGCATACGGTTTTGGCAGATCCGCCACGGTGATCTTACGCACCAGCCCTGGTTTCTGACCCTCAAAGCCATGGAAGGCCGCTTCGCCTGTCACCACGTTCTCCGCGGGCTTGGCTGGATCGGTTATGGCCGCACCGGCTAAGTAAAGCGCGCCGCAGCCCAGAGTAGCCAGCACTGTCCATTGAATTCTTCGCCTGGTGTGAGTATCACTCATGGCTCGTGTATGCACCTTTCTGCCTCATTGCCTACTGATGAGGCTGGGCGTTCGTCTCTTTATTGCCGCCCTTTTCGTTGGCTGTTGTTTTTGGAAAATTTGCCGCGAGGTAGTCGATGATGGTGTTGAATTCGTCATCGGTGCCATTCGCGCCTTTGTCCACCATGCTCGAGACGACCTGTTCCCAGCCTTGTTTCGTATCGTGCCGTCCAATCACAATCTCCGGAGCGTGACAGCCACTGCAGATCTTCTGCATCGTGGCTTTGCCCGGACTGTCCGGCAGCTGTGCGGAATAACTGGTGGTCACCGACAGAAATGCAATATTCAGTACCGCCATTTGCCTAATTACTAATAAACACACTGGGGATCTCTCACTTCTTATTATGCAGAACAGGCAACGGACACAATTCGCTGTGAAATAATTGGGCGAGCAAACCATGAAACGCCGGCGATTTGTCCAGTCTCTTTTGATCACCCCTGCGGCCGCCGCTGCTCAGCAAACGAAACCGCAACAGCAGCCTGAGCCGAAGCCCAACACACCGGCACAGCAAGTTCCAAGGCAGCCCCCGGAGGTTCCGCATTTAGCGGTGACGCAGGTCGATCTCACGTCGGCGCCAGCGCCGCACTACTTCAGTGCCGAACAATTCGCGACGCTACAGAAACTGGGCGCGCTGCTAATGCCGCCATTAAAAAATAATCCAGGCGCGCTCGATGCCCAAGCGCCGGAGTTTCTCGATTTTTTGATTAGCGTTTCGCCGGGTGATCGCCAGACGCTTTACCGTTCGGGTCTCGATAATCTCAACCGGCAAGCCTCGCATAAATTTGAGAAGCCGTTTGCCGAACTGGACGCTAAGCAAGCTGACGCGATCCTGCGCCCATTGCTCGTCGTGCGACCCTGGCCCGAAGATCTTCCGTCAGACCCACTTCAGAACTTCATTGCGCAGGTGCACGAAGATCTCAGAACCGCCACCATGAATTCGCGTGAATGGTCGGAAGCTGCTGCTAAGTCCGGACATCTATTCCATCGCGGCTTTCGCGGCAGTGGATATTATTGGGCCCCTATCGACCCGATCAGCGAAGGATAATACATGGCTATCAAATCTTATGACGTCCTGATCGTCGGTTCCGGACACTCGGGCGGTATGGCCGCCAACATTCTAACGGCGAAAGGCATCTCCTGCCTGATGCTGAACGCCGGCCCGGAAGCCGACTACGAGAAGGACCGCACTATCAAGCACGCCTACGAACTGCCTTATCGCGGCTTCAATAAACCGGGACGGCTGCCGCACGTCTTCCAGGCGAACGAATTCAATGCCAATCAGTGGGTAGACGAAAAAGAGGTTCCGTACACCTATCCGTCTGACGCGCCTTACAATTGGGTGCGCGTGCGTTTGCTCGGCGGCCGCTCCTTGTTCTGGGCACGCCAGTCCTTCCGTCTGAGCGATTACGAGTTTAAGGCCGCCGAAATTGATGGAACCGGCGAAAACTGGCCCATCAGCCTGGCCGACATGGCGCCTTATTACTCGCGCGTCGAGCAGATCTTCCGTGTCTCGGGCCGCAAAGAAGGCTGGCCCCAATTCCCCGACGGCAACTTCGTGGAATCGACGTTTCCTCCCGACACCGAAACCATCAAGCGGGTCACCGAAATCGCCAGCAAGCAGGGCGTGGGTGTTTCCAAATGGCGCTCCGCGCTCGGCAAAGATGGCCTTGCTAGTTCCATCAATCTGCTGCTGCCGGATGCGCTCAATACAGGCAAATTAGACATTGTGCAGAACGCGATCGTGCGCGAGATCAGTACGGACAAGAACACCGGACTGGCGGACGGTGCTCACTTTGTCGATCGCCACAGCGGCCGTGAAATGCACGTCAAGGCACGCGTGGTGGTCCTCGCGGCGGGCACTCTCGAAAGCACCCGTCTGCTCCTGAACTCCAGACTTGCAAACTCGAGCGGCGTCCTGGGTCATTACCTGGTCGATCAGATGTACGGCGTGTCCGTGGTGGCTTCAGTTCCCGAAGCGCGCGACGGCAAAGCCGCACCCGGACTCATGGGGGGCAACGCCTTCATCCCGCGCTTCCGCAATCTTGACAAAAACAAGCGCAGCGATTTCATCAAGGGATACTGCGTCAGCATCAATAGCGGCGGCAGCGCCAGTCCGAATTTCTTTCCGCTGTATGGCGAGGAGCTACAGACCAAGCTCGATAGCTACGCTAACTCGTGCGTTTCGGGCGGGATCTTCGGCGAACGCGTGGCGCGCTACGAAAATTTCGTGCGCATTGATCCGCACGTGGTCGATCGCTGGGGTATTCCCGTCCTTCACATCGAGGCCCGCGATACCGATAATGAGCGCAAGCTGTGTAAGGACGCTGCCGACACGCTCGAAGAGTGGTTCCATACGGCCGGTTGGGAGATCGTTTCGAAGACCGACCGTGTCAATCCTCCCGGCTACAGCATCCATGAAGTCGGCACTTGCCGTATGGGCAATGATCCCAAGAAGAGTGTTCTGAATAAATGGTGCCAGAGCCACGACACGAAGAATTTATTTGTGGTGGATGGGTCGAGCTTTGTCACTTGCGGCTGGCAGAACCCCACCATGACGATTCTGTCGTTATCAATGCGCGCGTCGGAGCATCTGGCGGACCAGATGCGGACGAATAGCATTTAGGGATTCCGCGCGCCCGGTGCGTAGTCCCCTAAACGCACATTCGGCAGCACCAGCGTCCGCCGAAACTCTCCGAGAGGCCGTTCGGGGCTTACTTCGATCACCGCGCGAGGCTGTGCCAGCATCCCGGCGACCTCCGACTGGGAAAGAGCCGTAAACGGCGCGACCCACTTCTGCACTGGACTCAAGCCTACAATCAGCGGATACGGCGACTCGAAATTTACGCCAGTATCGGTGGTCTCGCCGCGAAGCTGAATTCTGAAGCGCTGCGGCTGCCATACGCCGGCCTTGCACGACAACCCGAAACTCGCGCGATCTACTTTGCAATCTCCAACATCGGCTATGCGAGTAGCTCTCTTGTAGGTCGCGGGGATGCGCGTCGCGACGCTCACGGTAAATGGCGTCAGCTGAAACGACGTCCGCAGAGTCAGCCGCTGCATTTTCAACGATTCCCATTGTCTGACCGGCATGTTTATGACTTGCAGGTAATCGCCGTTCACGGCTTTGATTTCGCTGGCGGTGTGCGTAAGCTCTTTGATTGCTCCATCGCCGCTAGAAAGCTGATATGTCATTCCACCGCTGTAGCCGCCGAGTTCCACGTTCGGCGGCAAGCCCGTGACGCGGATCGGCACGTCCACCAGAAAGTATTCGGCTTGTCCATAAGCGCTGCCGCCAGAGTAGCTGCGCGTTTCGTCCTGCGCCCGGGAACTTACGCCGATTCCGGAAGTGTCAATCTCCCTGGGCGTGCGGCTATTCACCACCTTCCAGTTCGGCATGTTCCCCACGCCGGGCCCTAACAGGAACCAAGCACCCACGGCGCCTAATACGATTCTGCCGGCCGTTGTACGTCTGCTGCTATAGAGCCAGATCACAAAGCTAACGGCCAAGACGAGGATGACGATTCTTTCGATCCACTCGGCAGTCCAGCGGACATTTTGAGACCCGATCACCACATTGCCGCTGTGACTGTTCAGCAGCAGCGATAACCCAACGAAGCCGAGCGCGGCAATGAAAAACGCCAGCAAAAACTGCTTGACTCCCGATGTGACCATCGCGATCAACAGGGCCGGCAAAATAAAGAGCGTCAGGCAGGCCACCTGGCGCAACAGAATTGCGGGAAAATTCACCGCGACCGGCAAGTTCTGCGCGGCTAGAATCGCACAGTCGGCCAGGAGCCAGGGAACGCTGATGAAACTAAGCAAAAAGAGCAGCTTGGCCGCTATCAGATCTCGCCGCACATAGGGCCGCGTGAGCCAGAATTGCCGGTCCCCGGGCAGCGCCTCATCCTGCACCAGGAGCGCGATCAGGTACCACCATGCCAGGACCAGCAGAACTCCGAGCAAAGAAGAAATCATGTTCGTTCTGCCGTTTCGATGTTGTTTTCTGCGGAAGATCGAATATCGAAGAACGCATATAGAGCCTGCAAAGCCAGCGTAATCGCAATCTGGATCCTGAGATGCCTCACGTCCTTTTGGAAAATCCAAAGTGCCTGTCGCATGTCAGCTCTCCTTATTCCTGTCGGGTGTCGAACGTGCCAGCGCGACAAATACCGCACGCAGAGGCATGGCGGTCAACTCGATATTGGCCGCGCCGGGAAACAGCTCCGCAATTTCACGCCTGGTGCGATTGTCCTCATATTGGATTTCGATAAAGCGAACCAGCGCTGGCGAAGTCTCTCGTGCCAGCCAATGCTCCGGCCACCTCATCTCGGGCGCGGGCGTTTCATTCAGCGTGACCTCCACCTGCCGGAAACGCTGCGTTAGCGCCGTCATCTCTTCCGCGAATACCAGCCGGCCATCCTCCATATGGCCTATGTGTGTCGCAAAGGTTTCCAATTCGGCCAGATCGTGCGACGAAACAAAGATGGTTGTGTCGGCCGCTCGCTCGAGCAGCGTCTCAGTAACCTCGTCGCGAACCAGAGGATCGAGGCCGCTAAAGGGCTCATCCAAAAAAATCAACTTCGGCCGATATGCCAGCGCCGAAGTCAAGGCCGCCTTCATGCGCATCCCGCGCGACATCTTGCCGAGCGGCCGCGCTGGCGGCAAATCGAATGCGCGGAGCATTTCCGCTGCCAGCTCGTCGTCCCACGAGGGATAAAAGCGCTTCAGATAGCGCAGAAAATAGGTGAAGCTCATCCAGTCCGGCAATTCCTGGTTCTCCGAAACATACCCGATGCGCTGCCAATCTTTCGGCGATAGCTGCCGCGACTCCACACCAAGCACCTCGGCGCGCCCCTCGGACGCTCGAAGGATGTTCGTCAACAGCTTGATGGTGGTCGTTTTGCCTGCGCCGTTCGTTCCGATCAGCCCGAAAATGGCGCCTTCCGGAACTACCAAACTGAGCTGTTCCACTGCCCGCACGCGACCGAATCGTTTGCTAAGTTCGTCGGTCCGAATCACCGCGCCCATGCGCTACTCCTTGCCTCCGAGCTCATCTCCGCCCAGTCGGCTCCAATGCTTCCTGACGCTCGCCAGCACGTCATCCAGGCCCAGCTTGAGTTTCTTTGCTTCGACCACTAAGCGCTCCAGCTCGCCTTTCAACAAACGCGATCTCTCGATTGCGCTTCCCTGCCCGCGCGCGGCGACCACCGTCCCCACGCCGACATTGACTTCCAACAGGCCCTCCGCAATGAGCGCTGCAATCACCTTGTGAGCGGTATTTGGATTGATCTTAAATTCCCTACTGAGCGCGCGCACGGAAGGAAAGACTTCGCCGGGACGCATTTGTCCCGACACAACCGCCTTCTTGGCCGCATAAACGACCTGCTCGAATAGCGGGATGCCGGGTTGAAATGTCAGCCGGAAAGGAACCACGTAGCTGTACTATTACATGTGGTACGGCCAATGGTCAAGGCTTTGTACAGGTGGTTTGTTTAGAAACGCCAGGTAAGAAGCTATTCCTGGTGCAAAGCCACCAGCGGATCGACGCGTGAAGCACGATAAGCCGGCAGCACACACGCGACCAGGCCAACCCCAGCCAGGATCAAGGTTACGGCCGCGAGAACAACCGGATCGATCGCCGAAACGCCATAGAGCAAGCTTTGGAGAAATCGCGTCAGGGCGTAAGCTGCAACTAACCCACACAGCAGACCGATTCCCGTTAGCCGCATACCTTCACTCACCACCAGGCGCAACAAGTCGGCGCGTTTTGCCCCCAACGCTGAGCGAATGCCGAGTTCGCGCGTACGTTGTGCGACCGAATAGGAGATCACTCCGTAAAGACCCACCACGCCCAACAGTAGCGCCAGTCCTGCAAACACGGTCAGCAGCGTCATCACGAATTTCTGGCGGGCGAGGGAGTCGCGCAGAACATCAGTAAGCGGATGCGCTTCCGTCATTGGGATGTCACCAGCAGTCGTCAGCGCCTCGCGCCGGATCAGGCCGGCCATGGACATCGGGTCGTGAGTGGTCCGAACAATCAAATTTACTGGAAAGATGGTCAGATCGAGCGCCAGCATACTACTGGGCGCTTGTGCTTCCGGGATATACATCTCCGGTGGGGCTGGCGAGTCCAGTCCGCTATCTCGCACGTTTCCTGTTACCCCGACAATGCGCCGTGGCTTGTCGGTGAATTTTGGCCCCATAACGCGCCCGATCACAATCTGCTGTCCAAGCGGGTTTTCTTTTGGAAAGTATTTATTCGCGAAAGCCTGATTGATGACCATCACAGGGGCGGCATTCGCTCTATCCTGCTCAGTAAACTCGCGTCCACTCACAACCGGAATGCTTAATGTCGCAAAATAATCGCCTGACACAAACCGGTACTTCTCATCCGGTATATCGTCCGCCTTTGTTGTGCGTCCTACAACATCGAACGGCAGATCCACCATAGCATTCATGGGCAACATCCCAGCAGTGGCGACGGAAACTACTCCTGGAATTGTTCTCAACCGGTTCGTCACTCGCTCTGTCACCTGCGCGAGTGGCTCCGGTTGCGCGTATTTGTCACCCAACGACATTTGCAAGGTGAGAACGTTATTCGCCGCAAAGCCGGGCAGCACGGTTTGCAAATTTCTCAATGTTTTGATCAGCAGCGCCGCACCAATTAACAAGAGCAAGGTGATGGCAAGCTCCGCGACTACCAGAGATTGCCGGGCGCGGCGCGAAACGGCATTCGTTGTCGTCCGGGTTCCCGATTCGCGCAATGGGTTCGCAATTCCTAGTCGTGCGCTTTGCACGGCAGGAAACAGGCCGAACAGGATCGCGGTGAACACCGCCACGGCAAGTGCGAAGAGAAGTACTCGCCAATCGATCCTTGCCGCTCCCAACTGTGGGATGTCAGCCGGCACCAGGTACAACATCGTGGGTAACAGGGAAGCGGCAAGCAAACAGCCGGCCGCGGCACCGGAAAGCGCCAGCAGCAAACTCTCGGTCATTGACTGCACCACAATTTGTCGACCACTTGCGCCGACCGCCACTCGTATGGCCATTTCACGCTGCCGACTCGTGGAGCGGGCCAGCAGGAGATTCGCGACATTCGCGCAAGCAATCAACAGCACCAGACCCACGGAGGCCAGTAGAATCCAAAGCGGCGCCTTGGCCGATCCCACCAGGAAATCGTGAAACTTCAAAACGGCAACGGACTCGTCCTTGTCAAACGGCTGATGCGGATACGTCTGGTGAAAACGATCGGCCACGAGCCTCATATCTGCACGTGCCGATTCCAAAGACACTCCTGGCTTCAGACGCGCAATTACCGGATAATTATTGGAGATATCGCTCGGATCAATCTTCAGCTGCAGCGGGACCCATAGATCCGCGTGTGCTGGATCGGTAAAGTCTCTCGGCATCACGCCAAGAATCGTGAAGCTCTGATCGCTTAATGGCAGCGCCTTGCCGACAACGTTCGGGTCGCCATGATAGAGCTTCCGCCACAGCCCGTAACTCAAAACCGCATAATGTCCCGCCCCCGGGTTGTCCTCGGCCGCCGTGTAAGTACGTCCGATCAGCGGCCGCACACCAAAAACCTGAAAGTAACCTGCAGTGGCCGCCATAGCCCCTAATCGCTGCGGCTCTCCTTGCCCCACCAGGTTCAGACCGACGGGTGTAAAAGTATGCGCCGCCACCGCCTCGAACGAATGGTTCTGACCGGCCCAAAAAGCAAACTTAGGTGCACTGACAAAATAGGAAAACTCGGAGTTGCCGTGATACGCCCTCGATAATTCCACGATCTGCTCCGGATGCGGATAGCTTAGCCGTTGCAGCAGCACTACATTGATCACTGAAAAGAGGGCCGTATTCGCGCCAATACCTAGAGCAAGCGCCGCGACAGCTGTCGCCGTCAGCAATGGACTTTTACGCAGCGACCGCACGGCGTACCGCAAATTTTGCACAATCATCAGTTTTTTCTCCGTTGTCCGAATTCGTAAAACTTCGTCCCAAGGCTGGTACAGCCGCGATGTCTAACTCTCTGATTTGCTTGCCGTGCCAGACCCAATACACTGGCCATGCTTGCAATAGTGCATGCTGCCTACCACTCTGATCCGGGATTTGATAGCGTAGCGGCAATGAAGCAGCCAAGTCGCCAAGCCACCAGGTATCTGTGGAACTCAGTAACCGTACTCGGCATTTTAGCCGCTGCAGCAGCTAGTCCGGCCAGTCAACTCACGCACGCCGATGCGGGAATGGCCGCACTCCAGAATTTCTATAACTCTTCGACGGGTCTCTTTAGCACGCCAGCGGGCTGGTGGCAGGATGCTAATGCGCTCGAAACTACCATCGACTACACGGCCCGCACCGGTAACACGCTCTATACGCAAGACATCACTAAAACGTTCACTGACAACCGCGCGAATAATTTCCTTAATGGCTATTACGATGACGAAGGCTGGTGGGCAATCACGTGGATCAAAGCATATGATCTTACCGGCAACACTGATTATCTGGCGGCCGCCAAAACAATCTTTACTGACATGACCGGCGGCTGGGATTCCTCCACGTGCAACGGCGGCATCTGGTGGGATAAGGCCCATACCCACAAGAATGCGATCGCCAACGAACTCTTTCTCACCGTGGCCGCCCGTTTACATAATCGGACGGCCGGCGATGGTGGTCCGGGCAGCTTTATCGATTGGGCCCAGCGTGAGTGGCAGTGGTTTGCCGCGAGCGGGATGATCAATGCAAGCCATCTCATCAATGATGGACTCACTTCTTCCTGCCAGAACAACGGCGAGACCACCTGGTCCTACAATCAAGGCGTCGTTCTCGGCGGCTTGACTGATCTGTATAAAGCGACCGATGACTCGTCGCTGCTCAGTGAAGCCGAAAAGTTAGCGGCGGCTTCCACCGCCAGCCCCGCTCTGGTAAATTCTAATGGCATTCTTGTCGAGCCGTGCGAAGCAAACGGCTGCGGCAATGATGGCACACAATTCAAAGGCATCTACGCCAAGAATCTGTATTACCTGTATACCGCGGACCAGAATGCCTCCTGGCACAATTTCCTAGTCACCAATGCCAATTCGATTTGGGCGAACGATCGCAACAGCGCCAATCAATTCGGCCTTCACTGGGCTGGCCCCTTCGATACGGCCGATGGATCGCGGCAGAGTGCCGCACAGGACGTGTTGAACGGCGTAGTTCCCGCAGCCAGCTATGCACCGGCCAATGCACCCGGCAGTTCCGCGTTCGCCGTATTCGCGCAGACCAGCGGCACATATCGACTGACCTTCCACTTCAACCCGGAGACTACGGCGGCTACCCGCACTGTGCTCGTCAACTCTGTCCCGGCGAATACCGAGCAAAGCTTCTACGGAACGTCCGCCACACTTGACGTCAGCCTGGTTGCGGGCCAAAACGAGATCACGGTCTCACGCATTGCCGATAATAATAATCGCGGCGCACTCACGCTGACCAGTCTTGACGTTGCACCGGCCGGTGTTTCTTTCACGCGTTACGAAGCCGAGGACGCAGCCAGTGATGTTGGCACCGAAAGCACTAATGCAGGATTCACCGGCTCAGGCTATCGCTGCTGCTGGAACAGCGACGGCCAGTACGTCACCTTTAACGTCGAAGTGAAGCATCCCGGAGCGGTGCAATTGATCTTTCATTACGCCGCGGCGGCCGGCAACGCCAGCCGTGAAATATTTGTCAACGGCATTCCGGCGAACACAAATCTCGCGTTCCCCAACACGAGTCTCTGGACCAACTGGAGCTTTGTCTCGATGAACGCAAATCTGCAGGAAGGCAGCAACAGCGTTACGGTCTTCTATGACTCGTCTTCGGGCAGCACGAACTTCCTCAATCTCGACAACCTGCAGGTCTTGTATTGAAGGGCCGGGTTGTATCCTGAAAGTCGGTGTTGATTTTACGGCGAAAAGCGTTTCTTCTCGCATTAAGTCTATTGCTTTTAGCCCTTGATTTACCGGCGCACGACATCATCACGACGAACCTTACTTTCACACGCGACATCTCGCGCATCTTCGCCCAGCGCTGCGTTTCGTGCCACCGCGCGACTTCTTCGATTCCGCTGACGACCTATGAAGAAGCGCGGCCTTGGGCTGTCTCCATCAAAGAACAGGTGCTCTCACGCGCAATGCCGCCCTGGGGCGCCGTCAAAGGCTTCGGCAATCTCACGCCGGATCACGCACTCAGCCAGGAAGAAATCATGATCATCTCAGCCTGGGTCATCGGTGGCGCTCCCAAAGGCGACCCGAAACTACTGCCTAAGCCGGGAGGCTCCCCTATACCAGTCGATACTCCCCCAGCTCTAAAAGACGCGGTGGTGATCCAGACGCGAGCCGAACTAAATATGCGAGTTCATGCCGCCGGTCTTCGGCCGTTGCCCGATCGCCTCGTCAATTCTGCGCGACTAATAGCGCGCCTGCCAGACGGCAGAATTGAACCGCTGGTCTGGCTCTATCGCTACGATCCAAAGCTCGACCCGGTGTTTACCTTCAGCCAGCCACTCGATCTGCCTATCGGCACGGTAGTCGAATCGTCGACGCCTTTGCGTTTTGCACTGGAGACGGTGGCGCCCAGCTCAGTCGCGCGCCGCTGACACTTACAAATTAGCGACCGGGATGGTGAACACGGTAGTATTCACCTGGTTTGCCCTTTGAAACTGCGCCCATACTCGATACAATCCGCTGCGCGGGAAAATAATATTGAATTGCATTTTCGGGCCGCCGTCGGCGAGAAACGGATGCACGTGAATCAAATCAATTAGGTCTTCGCTCGCCGCCAGCATATGAGCCCACGCCCCTAAATAGGGCTGCAATTCCGCGCTTGGGTCGAGTGTATACATAAGACGCGTGGTTAAGCCCGCCAACGGTTTTGCGGGATCGAGCTGCAAGTTCGCGGTCAGGTTATTCGCCTTGGAAGGCGCTATTTCGGTCGCTAGATGGCCCGGTTTGCTATCGCCTGTCACAAATATAGTTCCTACGGCAAGCTGCGGCACCGATCCGGATGGATAGAAATCCGCCAATAAGCGGTACATACCACCGTAGGGCAAGTTCACCTCCTGGGTAAAGGTGCCGTCCGGCTGCAGGGTGGGGTGAATGTGCGCGAAATACTCCAAATTCTCGCTTACCACGAAGAAATGGATCAGCTTCTCGTGAACAATTTCAAAGTGCTTTACGGTCTGCTTGGTTGCAGGATCAACGGCTCGCAGAGTTAATACCGCTTTCTCGTTCGGCCGCAACAGCTCCGGTCTGTGCGAAACTTCCAGCCCGTATTCCACCCGGTCGGGGATGCCCAGCCGCAGCGTCATGCCACAGCGCGGGCACTTGCCCGGCTTATCAGAACGGTAATCGGGATCCATTGGACAGACCCAATCTTTTTCGGGTGTCGTCGAATCCTTCGTTTGTGGGCTGCCCGGCACGGGCTGCTGCCCCCACAGCAGTCCGCTGGCCAGCAGTCCTTGTATCCAAAGCCTTCGGTTTATCACAATAACGCCGCACTTTCCCAAAGCAAAGTCGCGCCGTGGCACAGCAATGTCATACCTTGGTTAGTTTGCTTACGCGGCCTACTTCCACCCACTCGACCACGTAAATGTTTCCGCTATGGTCAAAGATCGCCGAGTGCGGACAGACGAACTTGCCGGGCTTAAAGTGATCCCGTGTCAGCTTGCGCGTGGTCATATAGTCACTTTGCGAATCATCACCCAACTGCTCGATGACCTTGTCGTTCTTATCCATCAGCGTAACGCGCGCGAATAAGTCGGGCAGCACCACGTCGCCGTTGGAGTACACGTTGAAGTAGCAAGGCGCAGGCGTGCCGTAAATGAAATCGACGTGCTTTCCATCGAGTGTGAATCGCTGAATGCGTTTGTTGGTGCGGTCCGCCACCATGAGAATCGGCTCGGCCGGACGGGTGTCCACAATTAAACCGTGCGGGCACAGCAGCTGCCCCGCCTCTTTTCCAGGTCCGCCAAACGTGCGAATGTAATGGCCGGCTGCATTGTATTGATTGATGTAGCTCGAGCCGTAGCCATCGCCGACGTAGAAATCTCCGTTCGGTGCGATTGCCAGGTTCGTCGGGCTATATTTCAACGGCTTGCCATCCGGACCGGGTTTCGCGTAAGGCTCGGCTTCCTTCGGGTAACCCAGGGTGAAGACCTCCTCGCCGTCGAGCGTCGCCTTGACCACCAGCCCGCGCCGGATATCGCAGAGATAAAGGTATTCCGTGCTGCCCTCGCGCCGGATGGTCAAGCCATGTGCGCCGCCTTTGAATTCCTTGCCCCAGCTCTTGACGAACTTCCCCTCACTGTCAAATACGACCATCGTGTCAGCCTTTTCGCTGTGCGGCCCGACCGTGTGATGGATGTAAATGTGTCCCTGCGAATCCTCGCAAACTCCATGCGTGTCGCCGTATTGAATATCGGCCGGCAGTTCGCCCCAGTCGTGTGTGACTTCATAGGTGTGGTCGCCGCTGCCAAGCACCGGCTTCTTGTTTCCTGATTTCACTTGCGCTCCCAAAATCAACGGAGCACTCAAACCGGTGCCCATCTGCCGCAAAAAGTTCCGGCGGGATCGAGACATGTGCTTATCCTTTATAAAATTCAGCGGCCAGGCCCCGGTCCGGAAACCTTGGCCGACACGGACTCCTGATGAACGGGTTGTACATCCGCATACGCGAGCCAGAATCCCATCATCTCTTCCGTGCTCGGCTCGCCCCAGCGAATCGCTTTCTCAGGATCGGGATTTAAGCCATTATTTGCCGAGTTATCGAAATAAGCCGTCGTAATTAACTTCGTTCCCTTCGGCATCACAAACTGTTTCTCGAGGAAATATGTCTCCTGCCAGCGGAAATCGTATTTCGGCACATTCAGCAGCACTTCATGACGGCCATCCGGGTAAATTGCTTCCGTTCTCATACTCTTGCCACGAAAATGCATATGCGCGGTGTAAGCCACCACGGTTACATCTTTCGGCATCACAAAACAAGACGTTACTTTGTGCGCGCCATCGCCCGGCGGAATCAGAAACCAGTTGTTCCAGATCTCGTATTGCGCCATTTCGTGGGTCACCGGCACCTTTGAAAAAACCAGCCCGATACTTGTCCTGTCTTTTACCTCTTGCCCCAAGCGATTGCTGTAGTGCACCTGAAACTGCAGATAGGACCCCGCGGGAATCTTCAGCGCATAACCGGGAGGTCTCGTTTCCGCCAAATGCCCCGGCAGGTAAATCGCAGGCACGTGATTCACGTAGCCACTGCTCCAATCTTTGATGTCCGGATTCGTGCTTGGCGCGCAGCCATCGTCGGAAACCGGAGCATCCGGCTTGGTATGGTTCACCTGACCGGTGCGAAAGTGAAACTTGTCCTGCTTATTTGTGGCGTGCTCCGCTTCCATCTTCTTCACGTCGTCCGCGCTCACCACGCTTACGGTCGCGTGATGGACAACTCTCCGATCTCCGGGCAGCACCTCCGCCGTTTGCACCCATTTGTCTTCGGTGAAATGGGTCGGCACATAAATATATTCATAATCGTCCTGGTTACCCGCCGCGACCGTCTCCTCAGGAATCGTCAGAACCACATCGGGTTTGATATGCCAGCCGCTTTGGTACACAGGCGCCGCCGGTAAGTCTTTCGGGTCGCCTTCTTGGGCACCATCTCTTACCCAGGCTTCGATCGTCGCAATATCTCGATCCGACAAGCGACGGTCGTTCATAAAATGTCCGACCTTGGGATCGGCGTGCCACGGCGGCATCACACGCCGCGCCACCTCTTCCTTTATCGCCGCCGCCCACGGACGCGCTTCGCGATAGCTCATTAGCGACATCGGGGCAATGTCGTTCGGATGGTGGCAGACCGTGCAGTTCTGATAGACGATCGGGGCTACGTCCCTATCGAACGTTACCGGACCCGGCGAATCAGCTTGCGCGGATTGGCAAAGCCCCGCCGTACACCCCGCCGCCAACAAAGCCGCACCAAGAACGAATCGTGTCAAGCTACACCCTTCCTGAGGCCCACTCTACTCCCCTGGCCCATCAAAAAGCAAGCGTTTGCGCTGCTATGATTTAGCCGGTTTCATCGATTGCGCAAGCAGTTCAAAGAACACGTCGGCCCGCACCACCTGGAATTGCGAGCCCAACGATTCGACCAGCGTGTTTACGTCGGTGGGCATTAGGTTCCACGCGAGTACCCCAATCGCCACAAACAGCGGGCTCTTTCCGTCCCAGCTCTGTAATGCGTTAGCAAGCGCAGTCTGCCCGTCGCTCACCGCCCCGATCCCGATTTGCGTAAACACCGGCAGACCATTCGGCGTGCTTAGCTGGCTGCTGGCTTCCCAGTTATACAGGATTCCTAAAAGCGGGTTTATGTCACGCATGTAAGCCGCGGCTATTTGCGGCGACAGCGGCAAATCAGTGCTCCCATTACGATTCAGAGCGTAAATCACATTCATCCCGGTGCTCTTCATGTAGCGTCCGCTGCGTTCCGTGAAGCTCGTGAGATCGGCCGAAGGCCAGTCGCCCGGATAGGTGTAACCGGCACCCGATGGTCCTGCAATCAGGAAATCATTGTCGGTCTGCGTACGTTGGTAATAGCTCAGCATGCTCGGCGCAGCATCCAGCAGCAGGGGATCAATGCTCCAGTTAGTAGGCACGCGACCGCGATTGGGGTCATCCCAGATCATGCGCATGCGGTGCTGATCGTACTGAATGTTGTCTCCTTCGCTCATGGTGAGCGTTACGTAGATTTTGTTTTCAAGCGCGGGCACTGTCACCGGCGGCTGCATCGTTGAAACAGACGCGCGCACACCTGCGAAGACGGTCGCGTTGTTGAAATCATCAGTCGCGCCCACTACCACGCCGTGTTGTGCGCACAGCGTCACGCCAGGCATCTCGTTGCCATTGGGAAACCAGCCGAGGTAAAGCGTGTCGGCCGTTACTTTGCCTAAGATTTGAGCGAACAGCGACGCCTCTTCCGGCACGTTCGGGTCCAACCAGAACACGAGCGCGCGCGTCGCCACAATGTAGTCGCGAAACTCGGGGTTCGCGACCTGCGCTTCCGGCGCTGTGTTCGTGGCTGTCACCAGGTATTGGTTCCACATGAGCGTTTCAAGCGTCAACGTTTTCGTTCCGGCAGGCGGTTTGAAGGCGTAAATGAAATAGTTCGTGCCGTCGGCAAAGCGCCACGCCGACGCTAGCTGCGAGCTGTCGGCATCATAAAGAAACGGTTTTTCAGCTGCTGTTCCCGGCTGAAACGAAGCGATCTGATTGCCATCCGCCAGCACCGTCACTTGTTGCACCGATGCGCCCCATCCATCGCTCGAGTACGCATCCTGATAGCGTACGTAAATCGTCCCATTCCCGCCGGCCAACAAACTGGAAAGATCCGCCGTATACGTCGCCTTATTCGAAGCGTCGTGCACATGCCCGTTCACCTCCAGCAGCGTCTTCCACGGGACACCCGCGACTTGTATCGTGTTGCTGGGTCCGATCGCCGTCACAATCCGGTGGGTCAAATCGCGCCAGTGATTGCTCAGTACCCACTCATAAGCCGCAAACTTATCCGTAAATTGTCCGCGCAAATCCTCAATCACCGGTAGTTTGAGGCTACTGGCCAGGTCGGCTGTCGCAATCACCGCATTCTGCAGCCCCGCCAGACTCGTGGCCACGTTGATCGTATCCGGCACGTTGCTGTCGTACACAATGGCGCCGCTAATCTCTCCGCGGTATTTCGAAAGCATGCTGAATGGATCACTGGCCGTGGTATTCGGGATGCGAATCGTCTCGAGCCAGGTCTGATCCGTCGGATCGGTACTCGGGATCCAATAAATTCTAGGCTGTTTCCGGTTCACGACTCCTTGCAGAGTCACTAGCAGCGCCTGCTGATCCCCAGAGAGCTGCGAAATATTGGCCACATCCAAGTGAACTGGTTCCATAAATTGCGGCAGCGCGCGGTCCGCTGGCCAATCGAGCTCAGCGCCCCAATCGGAATCTTGGCTCCAGGCCCGGTTGGCGCCCAAAGCAATCGCTCCACTAACGGCCACTGTTGTGTTCAAAAAATTGCGCCGTGTCGTCTTCATAATTGAAATCTTCTATTCCGCCCCGTCGCGGGGCCGTCGCATAACTAGCGGCCATTGTATGCCCGTCACCCGAGCCGACTCCCTGCTGAGCCGGGCGCTCGGGTGCTAAATTCCTGGGCTGGATTGCAGCACCTACGGGACGGTCTTGAATGATATCCGCCGGGCGGCGCTTGGGCTAATAGAATGCCACTCTAGAAGTGACACGGGAAGTATTGAACCTCTGTATCGTGCTTAACGATCCCCTTTTCCGTCTGCGCGCCCCTCAATCGTGGGAAACGCGACGCGATCTCCCCGCCTGCAACGGCACGGGTGTTCCGGCACCAGAACGATCAGCCGCTCGAGATTTGGCGCGGAACTCAGATGATGTGATGATGTGGTAAACGGAACTGCTGACGAGTCGAACTCTCGTTTGCGTGACAGTCCAACTCGGCGGTGAAGGGCGATCCAAAAGCAGCTGCCTCCATCGGCACACGCGTAATGCATGCTGACGCAGGGCCTTGATGAGGTCAGTCTTCTGCACGCGTAGGTCACCTGTATAGGCGTTTAACGCGATCGTGAAAGCATAGGTCTACCGGAGACTGCCCACAAGTGGGCTAAAGCCTTTAAATTTTTTCAGAGGAGATCTTAAAGATAGCACCGGACCATGCTTCTCCAATGGCAAGCTTTGTGTGCCTCGCCCTCCCAAATAGCGAGCGTGTGGCTGATGCCCTTCTTCGAAAGTTGCCGGCTCAGTTCTTCTGTGGTTTCCTTGAATGGATCTTGTTTCCCCACTGCCAGGACGATTTGCATACTCTGCATTGCGCTCAGCAAATGGGAGTCCTCTAACTGCGGCAGGAAGTGATTAGGCATGTGGAAGTATATGTCTTCGTCGTAGTAACCGTCAAAGAGGTCCGGAAAGGGGCCACAGCGCTCTGTCAAATCGTAGCGACCGCTGAGTGCAACTACTTTTCCGAAAACGCAAGGATGTCTCAGCGCAAGCGTGACCGCGTGGTATGCGCCGATACTACAACCGTGCGCGATCAAAAACGGGTCGGCGGCGTTGGAGCGCATCAATGGAATGACCTCGCCTAGCAAGTATTTCTCGTATTGTTTGTGTCGAGCAATCCTTGCCGCAGGAGGAACACAGCGGCAGTATAGGCTTTCGCAATCCACGCTGTCGACGCAAAACAGATGCAAGAGATCGCGTTCGATGGGTTCGGTGAGGGCGCTTACCAGACCCCAGTTTTCATAATCGAAGAAGCGGCCTTGCCGTGTTGGAAAGATCAATACTTTGGCGCCCGCGCGTCCAAACGTCAGCAATTCCATGTCACGGCTGAGGTTTGGGCTGAACCACCGGTGATATTCACGATCCACTACCGTTTGAAGGTAAGTCGTCAGCTTTAATTGAAGAACAATCTTTCGTGAAAATTCGATGTCGATATGAAGAAAGCAGCTTGGCCCACAATCGGTAACCTCGACGACTCATATGGAGGCCATCTTCGTTGAACAGTTTGCGTTGCGGATTTCCCTCAGGATCAAGCATCGCATGAAAGACATCGATGAAATAGCCGCGTCGCCGAATTCCAATATCCTCGTGAATCAGCCTGTTGGCCATACGGATGCGATCGATAATGTTGAAGCGCGCCGGGCTAGGTTTGATCGAGATGAATGCAAATTCGACAGCGCCCAGGTCGCGATCTATTTTGGCCGCGAGCGCACGGAAAAATGAAAGCACCTGTTGCGGGCTGCGACCGTCCCCCAGATCGTTGTCGCCCGCGTAGACCACGAGTGAACAGGGTTCAAACGGAGCTACGAGCCGCTCGAAGAAGTAGGCGCAAGCTTCCAGCGTAGAGCCTCCGAAGCC
Organism: Bryobacteraceae bacterium; assembly: GCA_036272575.1. Lineage (GTDB taxonomy): Bacteria > Acidobacteriota > Terriglobia > Bryobacterales > Bryobacteraceae > Bog-105. The sequence continues at coordinate 26,976 of DATAYL010000028.1, forward strand.
TAGGTTCAAGGCACGCGGGCTCGCGAGGTCCTCTCTCAGAGTATCCCAAAGACGAATAGTGGAGCTGCCATAGAAGACGACAGGGTTCTCGGGAACCCTTTCCTGAACTCTGGCCCTTTCCAGTTCACGAACCTCCGCCTCGTACCAATCCATCTCTCGACCACTCTAACGCCCTTGGTCGATCCCTCTGGGAGTCAAGGTCGCGATGAACCACCAAGGCACGATCGTTCCTTGGGCGTTTATCGCTCATGCACGATTTCGACGCTGGGCGTGCTGCGGTTTCACTTGCCTTTACTCTTCAGCAAATTGCTGGTGCGCTGAGCACTGCATTGGCAGGATGGCTCGTGGGTCGCTGTGGCGCTCCTGAGGTGATCTTACCGGCTACCGCGATGTTTGGGGTAATTTTGCCGTCAAACAAGCTTTCTCCGGCACCCTCTGGCAAATGCTATTTGTTCTATGCAGCGCTCGGCTTGTGGGTACATGGAATGGGGCTAGTACTGTATGGCTACGTGATCTCTCACTGGTTTGATCGTTTGATCGGCACAGGGGTCTCGCCCCCGGTGTGATGATGTGCGGCATTGGTTCCGGAGCGATCATCATGCCATCCTTTGCGCGTGGGCTCATTGCGCGCTACGGCTAGCACACGGCGTATGCGCTTCTTGGCTCGTTGGTTGTGCTTATTTCCATACCGCGCTTGCAGCCATTCTCAAGGAAAAGCCACAGGATCTTGGGCTCTCGACAGACGGGGCGAGACCCGGCTCGGCGCAGCACCACCAGAAGCCAGCCTCCTGGGCCTGAGTCTCTAAACATCGTGGAATAGAGCCAGCTCAGCAGGGTTGTTATAGCAGGACACAATTTCGTCACTGAACTTAAGGCGAGATTTATTGTCTGAGCCATGCCGTGCTGCGCTCACGTGAACGAAAAACAAGGAGCAACCATGAAAATTGGATTTGTGAGCATGCCCGTGGCAGGGCATTTGAACCCTATGACGGCGCTCGCACGCAGACTGCAATCGCGCGGCAACGAAGTCGTATTTATTGGCGTTCCCGATGTAGAACCCTTCGCTCGCGCTGCGGGTCTGGATTTCGCGCCTTTTTGTGAAAACGAATCGGCCGGTTCCATAGCCAAGCTTTACAGCCCTATATCAAGGCTGCATGGCCTCGAAGTGGCACGTTGGAGCGCCCGCGAGGTAGCTTGTGACCTTTTCAGCGCAGCGACGAAACATCTGCCTCAAAAGCTAGCAGAGACTGGCGTTGAAGCGCTGGTAGTCGACAAGGTACACAGTTTCCTCGAACTTGTCCCGATGAGCCTGAGCATGCCTTACGTCCAGGTGTGGAATCTCCTTCATTTTGATCTCTCAGGAGCGACCCCGCCCTGCCATTTCAGTTGGCCGTACGGCAGCACCCCAGAAGCTCTCGCCAGAAATCTCGAAGGAGTTAAGGCGCTTGGTGAGATCTTTGCCCGATTCGCACCTTTGCCTATGGCTTACGCCGAGAAGGTGGGTCTAAAGATCGACTGGAAAGATCCCACCGCGACCGTTTCCAAGCTAGCTGTGATCACGCAGACGCCGAAGGAATTCGATTTTCCGGGAATCCCCTGGCCCGCACAGTTTCACTACACTGGTCCGTTTCATGAGGATGAGGGCCGGGAGCCAGTACCGTTTGCATGGGAACAATTGACGGACAAACCTCTTATTTACGCTTCACTGGGAACACTAGTGAATGGCATGCACGACCTGTACAAACACATTCTCGAAGCGGTTCAACCCCTGCAAGATTTTCAAGTGGTGCTTTCTGTCGGTTGCAACGTCGATCCGGAGAATCTGGGCCCCGTTCCTTCAAATACGATTGTCGTCCGCTCTGCTCCTCAAATTGAATTGCTGAAACGTGCAGCGCTTTGCATCACGCATGCTGGATTGAACACGACGCTTGAATCCCTGGCGCATGGAGTGCCCATGGTTGCGATTCCAATAGGCTACGACCAGCCAGGAGTTGCCGCCAGAATTGCGCATCATGACACAGGCGAATTTATAGAAGTGGACGAGCTGACGACGGACCGCCTGAGGGGTTTGATCGAGAAAGTTTTGCAGGATCCGAGCTATCGCAAGCGGGCCAAGTATTTCCAGAAGGTGATTTCAAAAACGCACGGGCTGGATGTGGCCGCCGATATCATCGAACAGGCATTCCAAAATTATGAGGTCGACAACCTGGGAAATCGCAGCGTTACCACACGCTAAGAACAGGGTGGACGGCATGATCGATTTTCAATATGTGACTCTGTCGTCCAAAACTCAGGGCTCCGGGGTGCATGCGTCCAACGACGACCAGATCAGCCCCTATCTGACGTGCAGTGCCTCTGATCCCAGCGATGACGCTGCCTGACGTTTTCAGGAGCTTTACGGAGCTTCCGAATAAGCCGCGTGCTTGCTCCAGCCACAACATGGGTAGAGCCTTCGTTCGTAGTTCAGTCGAAGGCTCGCTCGTGTCTTTGTCGCTGGTGACGTGCACGAATGTCACATGAGCCTGGAAACTGGACATAAGGTCTCGAACAG
>DATAYL010000029.1:0-4802 GCA_036272575.1 Bryobacteraceae bacterium
CGACGACACAGGAAGTGGTCCGCGCAAATCGCCGCGATACGGCCCAAGCTTGGAAATCAGGTGTGCGCTCGCATGCAAGTACGGCACCATTTCCATGCGACCTGTCGTCTAGTAGGAGAGCCAAACTGTTTGTGTAAAGGCATTTCCAGCTGGATGAATGAACCAATGATCGGCGTGGTATTTGGCTGCTGCTGGGGAAATCGCCGGAGCTGTGATGTTGCCGAAAGCCTGGCAAGCCTGGGCTATTGGCTTCAGTATTGGTATTTCAGTCGTCCTCATGCTGGCGCTCGGTCTTCGTTACACGCACCGTCCGTTGGATGCCTTCAGCGGTGGTATTTACGGAATGGCAGTCGCGTTCCAACTGGCTGCAATTTTGGGGACGATGTGGCTGATAAAACAGCATGCACTGCCGCCGTTACGTATGCCCGCTATCGGGTTCATCGTCGGGTTGCATTTTCTCGGGCTCTGGAAGGCGTCACACCTTCGAGTGTTCGTTTGGACGGCGCTGGCGATGTGCCTCGTGTGCGGACTCGCGGCATTTCTGCCTGGCAGGACGGCGAACGGAAACGTCGATCTGTGCGATGTGGTCACCGGATTGGCTAGTGCGGTGGTGCTCTGGGCAGCGAGCGCTTGGAGTTTACTTAGGCGTAGTGCCTGATCACGCTCAATCTGGACACTGGCCGCATCCCGACCGCCTTAGGTCAATGTCCAGATTGCCGACTAACCGTTCTGAACAGCAGTGCTTAGCTTAGAGGCTGAACGCCTCCGGCTCGCGTTGCAGCCTCATATGTTCGACAGTGAGCAGCCTTTTACTCCGCCCGTAACGCTTCGACCGGGTCGATTCGAGTCGCTTTCCTTGCGGGTAAGTAACTGGCAAGTGCTGCGGTTATGATCAGACTCGCCGACATCGCAGCATAAGTGAGCGGGTCGGACGGACTGACCGAAAACAGCAGGGATTTCATCAATGGTGCTAAGGCAAGTGCGGCGGCGAGCCCGCATCCGCAGCCAAGCGCTGACAGCATCAGGCCGCTGCGGACAAAAGCAGTTGTGACATTCGCAACCGGTGCGCCGAGGGCGAGTCGGATGCCAATTTCTCTCGTGCGTTGGGTGACGGAATACGAAACTGCGCCGTATATACCCACAAGCCCCAGAATTAGGGCCATGCTTCCGGCAATCGCCAGTAGCAACAGCGTGAAAGACATACGCGCGAGCGAGCGGTTGTAGAACGTTTCCAGAGTGTCGGTTTGTTCAAGCGGTAGGTTCGAGTCGATACTCCAAAGCGCGTTCTGAACCTCCTTGTGAAGGGATAGGGAGCCGGCTCGTGGGGTGCGGATCACGAATGAAACGTAACGTTGCACGTCGAGCGGCGTGCCTTCGAAGTTCTTTGTAAGCAATGGCCAATAGACGATCGTGGGCGCGGGCTTGTCAACGCCGTCTGAGTGCTCATCGGCAACCACTCCGATGACTTCGCGCCAGTCGTCTTTCTCGTTTGGACGGATACGTTTGCCGAGAGCGGCTTGCGGGGCTCCCCAAAGATCGCGTGCCGTATTCTCGGATACAATCGCGACTGTGCCGCCGTTAAAAATGTCAGCCCAGGTAAGGTCACGGCCTGCGAGCATTCGCTGCCCCATAGTCGCGAAGTATCCCGGCGCAATGGATTTGTAGCGGCGGAGCGGAGCAATTGTTCCTTCTCGGTAAGTCTTGTCCGCCGCGTAGACAGGATCGTTTGATTCCCCGCTGCCCATGGGAACAGACGAGATTATGGAAGCCGAAACCACGCCGTTAACGGCCTTCGTCTTGTCGAGCATTGCCTGTTCCATCCGAATTACGCGCTCAGGTTCCTTCACCTCTTCATCCAGAATTCCGACTCTTAGGGTCTGCACCTGGTGGGCATTGGTGAATCCCGGGTCGACATTGTGCAGATTGCGGAAAGTGCGGATCATCAGTCCTGCCGTGACTAGCAAAACCAGTGCAAGCGCTACTTGGAGAACCACAAGGCAGCTCCGCACCTGCTGACGATTTTTGCTGTGGCTCATCGAGCGGCCCCCGCTGCGAAGCGTGTCTGCAAGCCGTGGCCGCACATAGCGCAAAACAGGGATCAAGCCGAATAAGGCGCTGAACGCAATTGACGTGGCAAATGTGAACAACAGCACCCAAACGTCGATTTTGATGTCGCTGGAACGCGGCAAGTGGACCAGATCGGATGCTGAGAGCAGCTTCAGCGCAGCCTGGCACAAAGCGAGTCCCACTGCGCCGGCAACGATGCCCAACAGGACGCTTTCAAATAGGAGTTCCCTGGCGATACGCGTTGCGGCGGCGCCCAGCGCGGCACGAACTGCAAGCTCCTGCTGCCGCGCGTCGGTTCGGACTAGCAGAAGATTCGCAACGTTCGAACACGCGATCAACAAAACAATGCCGACTGTCGCCATCAGCAGCCACAGAGTATTTCCAATATCGCCAATCAGATCTTTTTTTAGCGGCCGCAAATTCGGGGCGATACGCGCATCTTCGTACATTCTTAAGGTGATACCCGGAGGCGGTGGGAACTGCTTCGGGACCATGAGCAATACGCGCGAAAAATCGGCACTGGCGTGGTTGATGGTTACTCCGGGCTTGAGTCTTCCCACGCCCAAATAGCTGAAACCGAGTAAATGCAAACCTGAACGCGTCACCCGCAAAGGCAGGAGCAGATCAGGTTTCTTATCCATGAACTCGAACGATGGCGGTAAGACGCCGATGACCGAGGCCTGGTTGGCCTCGATCGTGATACGGCGGCCCAGCACTGCGCGGTCTCCCCCGAAATGCGAGCGCCAATACCCATCAGAGAGCATAACGGTTCGTTCGCCACCGGGATCATCGTCTCCGGAGGCGAACGATCGGCCGAGTTGGGGTGTAAAGCCGAGGATCGGCAGCAGTTCATGCGTGGCGAAGACTGCTTGCACCTCTTCGGGATGACCCTTGCCGGTAACGAACGTGCCGCCGGTCCCGAACATGCTGACGGCTTGAAAGGCTCGCTGCTCATCGTGCATCGTGAAATACACCGACGGAGCCATGTTCAGATCGGTAATTTTGACGCCGGGGGCCGTCATCCATACGGACAAGAGCTGCTCGGGGTGCGAGTAGGGCAACGGCTTCAGCAACACACCGTTGATCAGGGTGAAGATGGCGCTTGTCGCTCCGAGCCCCAACGCCAGCGTTCCGATGCTCACCAGCGTGAAACCGGGAGTGCTGCGCAAGCGGCGCAGCGTGTATCTCAGGTCTTGCAATACGCCATCAACCATGTTTTCCCAGCCATAAGACCGCACGTGTTCGCGAAGCGCCGTACTGCTTCCGAGCGCCAGCCGGGCTGCGCGAGCAGCTTCGTGTGCCGCTAATCCCCGCGCTTCAAAGTCGGCTTTCGCCTCGCTAAAGAAATTGTCGATCTCCTCGGCAATGTCTTCATCGGCGCGTTCCCGCCGAACCAGATTCCGGAGCCCACGCACCACTTGTCGCACGATCGACATAACGTTAAGCCTGCGCCTTGAGCAACCGCGAAATTGCGGCCGTCCGGCGTTGCCAATCTTCCGTCTCGCTTTGCAGTTGTTTTCTGCCTGTCTGCGTCAGCCGATAAACCTTTGCCCGGCGCGAGTTCTCTGTTACCCGCCAATCTGCATCTAACCAGCCGTTTCGTTCCAGTCGCTGCAGTGCGGTCAACAGGGAGCCGGCGTTCACCTTAAAAACGTTTTGTGTGATCTGCTCGATCCGTCGGGCAATGCCGAAGCCATGCATAGGTTCCAGGCTCAATGTCTTCAGAATCAGCATGTCCAAGGTCCCCTGAATCACGTCCGTATTCGTGCTGCTCATTGAAGCAATCACATGGTAGCATCTGTTCATACTGATTGCCAAGAGATGGACGTCAGGTGTAAGGAACCGAAAACTTGGCATCGAAACCCGACCATTGAAGGCACCTGTCCCGTTTTCCTGGGGCCGTCATGCTCCTGGATGACGCGCAATCCGGAAAGTGAACGGTCAAGCCGCGATCTCAAGTGGCGCTATCGGAAAGTGGTCCAACGTTCACGACCTGCAATCCACGTCAAATGCAAGTTCTCGTCGACAAGCTAATCTAGATGAGAAAGACGACGCTCGAGCGTCGCCGATGTGATTTCATGCGCTTTGCCTGTCAGAAAGGTTGTACGAAATGCTGCGCGCGCGGAGGGTTCGTGTATCTCACGGAATTTGATTTGAAGCGAGCAGCCGATTATCTGGATATGACGCCAGCCGAGTTCGAGGATCGCTACGTTATTCGGTACCGCTGGGTACTGCGTCTCCGCAGGCCGCCCCGTGGCCAAGACCATTGCCGTTTCCTCCGTCCTCATGGATGTTCAATTCATCCGGTGAAACCAACGCAGTGTCGGACTTACCCATTCTGGCCGAGCCTTGTAGAAAGCAGGGCCACATGGGCCATAGAAGGAACTTTCTGTCCGGGCATCGGCAAAGGAGCACTGGTCCAGATCAAGACTGCCAGGCAGATCGCGAGCGAGCTTCCGCGCGCTTTCCCCACTCTGAACAGTTTTTGAAATAGATTTCGACAAGCCTCCGAGCAGGAGTTCTGCGCCGCTGCTCAAAGCACCCGTCGCCCGCTCCTCAGCTGGCGAGAATGGCGGCGCCGCGAGGAATGGAATACGCTATGCTCGACCCGCCGTACGCAGGTATGATCAAACAATGCTTTATTGGATCGTCCACTGGCTCCTCAGCGGCGTTGCTCTTCTCATCGTGGCCAAGATTGTCCCCGGTATTCAGGTCGACGGGTTTAGAGCTGCTCT
>DATAYL010000030.1:0-8190 GCA_036272575.1 Bryobacteraceae bacterium
AAGCGTAGATCACCCACTTTGCGCATCAGGTTTTGTTTCGGGCATTCTGAATTCCCAGACAGCGCCCCCCACAATAGCGACAACGGCGAGTCCCAGGAAGCTTACGTTGAAGCCGAACACCTTGGCTATCCAGCCAAACAATCCGTTACTAAGAACGCCCCCGAGGCCCATAGAAGATTGCACAGCTCCCTGCAAAAGGTTGAAGCGACCGGTACCCTTCGCCAGGTCAGCCGTGATGAGGGTCAAAAGCACTCCGTAGATCCCCATTGCAATACCGTCTAGAGCTTGCAAAGAGATCAAATAATATCCGTTGTGGCTGACGACAGTAAGGATACTACGAGCCGCGAGAAATGCGAACCCAATCAAAAGCAGGCGTTTGCGTCCCCATTTGTCAGCAAGTCTGCCACAGAGGACTGCAACGACAACCATCAACGCTTCCGCGACGACGACTGAAGCGGCAACTTGCCAGGCGGACCTCCTTCCGTGTTTCCCTTGTGTCAAGATTTCACCCACAAGGGGCAACGTGGCCGCGTTTGCGCAGTAAAACAGTACAACGCCCACAACGAAGGTCAGGATGCGCCTGTCGCGAAAGAGATCGCGAATCGTAGTACGCGGCCGGTCACTTTGTTGTCCAGCGTTTCCGGACCGCGCCGCTTCGTAATCAACGTGCGACCCTCGGATGAAATAAACCGAGACCGCCATGCCTGCCGCAAATATCGCCGCAGCATAGAATATGCCCTGGAGCGCGAGCAGCGTTCCAACAATCCCGGCGGAAATTGCAAACACGACGTTACCGCCATGAGTAAAAGTCTCATTGCGAGCAATGCGGACGGACAACTGATCCGGTTCGACCATGCCTAATGCAAAGGCGGCCGTGGCAGCAGGAAAGACGGTAACGGCGAGGCCGATTATCATTTGCGTGGCAATCTGCATCTCGTAGCTGGGTAGAACGACAATGCCAATGGCTCCGGCCGCCACAGTCAGTCCCGCAGCAGCCGTGAGAAGCCGCTTGTGATGGGATTCATCCACCCAGCCGCCGACAAAACTCTGCACGGCAATTCCGGATAGCGATTGACAAGCGATCAGAGTCCCGATCTGTCCTGGATTCCAGTGCCGGACCGCAGTGTAGAAAATGGCAATGAATGGACCAAGTCCGGTCTGTATCCCGGCATTACAGAAATTAAGCAGATCGAGAGCCCTTAGGCTTTTCGTTTTTTTTGAAGACAAAGATAATCCCCTAGTTAAAAGAATTGTTGGAAGTTAATCGCTGCAAGCCAGAGGGCGAGCGATGTCTTCGAGAGATTTTCTTTCCGCATCGACCCCTATCGCAAGCTCCACCAGACCACCACAAATGATCACTGCAGCTCCGGCGATGTATCCCCAGAAGAGCATGGGCCGGGAATTCGTTCCGACGATATAACCGTAAAGTGCCGGACCGCCGACGCCACCCACCAAGGTTCCACAGGCGTAAAAAATTGAGATGGCTACGGCGCGAATCTCCAGCGGAAAAATTTCGCTCACAGTTAAATAAGCGGCGCTGGCCGCCGAGGAGGCTACGAAAAAGAGAACGCTCCAGCAAATCGCCAACGTAATCGCGGTGAGAACATCGAGGCGAAAAAGCCAAGCAGTGATGAGCAGAAGAATACCGGAACCGATGTAGGTACTGGAAATCATTCGCCTCCGACCCAACGTGTCAAAAAACCGGCCGAGCAAAACCGGACCGAGAAAATTACCTAATGCCAACGGAAGCAAGAACAGGCCGAGCCTTTCAGCGGCAACGTGATAGTAGCGGAGCAGAACCAAACCATAGGCAAAATTCACCGCGTTGTAAAAAAAAGCTTGCGTTACCATGAGCGTGAATCCGAGCGCTGAGCGACCAGCATGCCGGCGCACCATGGCCTCCCAGATCTCTTGCAGAGGGGTGCTTTTTCTAGCCACCAGTTTGATCTTCTGTGTTACGGGTGCAAGTTGTTCGGGGTGACCACCGGTCGCTGAATATTCAATTTCATCAACCGTTTTTTCCGCTTCACCCTGCCGCTTGTGAATCATCAACCAGCGCGGGCTCTCTGGCACGTAGTGCCGCATAAGAAGGACCACGATGCCGATGGATGCGCCAATCACGAACGCCAAGCGCCAACTGAAGGACGGCGGTAGCAGCCCAGTTTGAAACAAGATGACAGAAGCGCCGGAACCGAGAGCCGCACCGATCCAAAACGTGGAGTTAATTATCAGATCTACATGGCCTCGGACTCGGGCCGGAATCAGCTCATCGACTGCTGAATTAACGGCCGCATACTCCCCGCCGATACCCGCGCCTGTCAGTGCCCGAAAAAATGTGAAGCTGGCGAAATTCCAGGAAAAGGCAGTAGCAAGCGTGGCCAACAAATAGAGCAGCAGTGTGATGCTGAATAGCTTCTTGCGCCCGAGTCGATCGGTAAGAAAACCAAAAATCAGAGCGCCGGCTACGGAACCGGCAAGATAGTATGTCGAGCTAAGTCCCAGCTGAGCGTCGGTGAATCCGAGAGTATCGGTGCGCTTCAGAATGCCTGCGAGCGATCCGGCAAGATTGCCCTCAAGGCCATCTAGTAGCCAGGTGATCCCAAGAGCGATGACGACAAGCAGATGCCATCGGCGCCAGGGAAGGCGGTCCAGGCGCCCAGGGACATTCGTTTCTATACATTCAACCGCCTTTGACTGTGGCGAAGAAGACATTGAGCTCTCATAAGAGATTGAGAGCTCGTGAGGTTTGTTACCGTTAAACGCGCTGTAGAAGTCCCGACTGGGAGTCTTACATACGATCTCGATATGCGAGGAGCGTTGTGCCGCTGCCTGGACGGTAGCGGCACGCACGAAATCAAGTAATCGCGGACAGGACGATGATTTATAGCTGCCGCTGAGCCGAGTCCGCGGCGCGAGCCATGTTGAGCAGCAATTCGGTAAACTCGGGCGACTGGCCAATGAAGAGTCCATTCGCAATGAGGCCGTTAGCGGCGCCTAGCGCATCGATCTGTCCCGGACTCGTGGGACGAATCACAGAGCAATGCGGCAGGTTGGCGCTGATGAATTCACACGGAACGGGAAAGATCAGGTTTGGCTGAAGAAGCGGGTTATTCTCGGTGTCGAAAGCAGGGAAGACCAAGCCGGTTTTGGGATCTTTGAGGGGTGCAAGCGGTGTCGATACTGCGTTGCCGGCGAAATCGACCCACTCGAGAAAATGCGCTATTTCGTCTCCACCGATGCTTAACATGATCTTTAATACTTGCGCGTTCGAGACTTTCTGCGCGAGTGTCGCATACAGACTGCTGCCGGCCTGTTCGATCATGCCGAAATGGAAAGCCGCCGTGTTGGCGATGGCCTGCACGTGGGCGGTGGGACTGAAGTCGGTGTTGCTGCGAGGGATAGCGGTAAACTGTCCGGCAAACAGGTCCGGTAGCGCCTGAGGGAAAGTTGCGCCCAGGTCCGGATTGGTGGCGCTGCGGTAACGGGTGTACCAACTCGTGTCGACGGTGAGTTGGGTAAGATTGGTGAGCCTCCCAGTTTGCTGTGCACCGGTTGCCTCACTGCTCGGAAGCACGCGAAACTGGTCGAAGTCTACCGGCTCCGCGCCTTTAGAGATCAGATACGCATTTAAGAATTCGGCGTGGCTGAGTTCATCGAGGGTGTTGCTGGTGATGTACTGCGAACCGTCTGAATCGAGGTTCCGCAAAGCTGTTTGGTAAGGATTTTGCGCTTCGGTGGTGATGCCGCCTAGTTCCGCGTACTGCTGCCAGAGATCGGCCTCGATCAACTCAGCGGCAGCGACAAAGCGCAAAATGGCGATGTCGCCGGCCGAGAGTTTTGCGGCGGCGGCATCAGATTGTTGTGCGGAGAGCGTGGGTTCGAGTACTGTGCTCCCCGCCAAGGCTGCACCCACGGACAGGCTGCTTCGTAGGAACTTACGACGGTTCTTCGCTCCGTGATCAAGAGTGTTGTTCAATGGAATCTCCTCTAGCGCCTGAGCGCTACGTTCAAGGGTGAAGCCTTTCGTTAACAATTTTGTTGGCCGATGTTGAAAAATTCGTAAAAACATCGGCAGACGCTTGGTACAAGCATCGACCTGCTCGAGCGTGCATCAATCGTCCAGCCTGGGACGGCCCGGGAGATCTGATCGCCCGAGGGCCTCTGTTATCCTCTGGTTGCATGAGTGGGGTGGTGCTGGATGGAAAGAAGATCAGCCGGGAGATTCAGGAAGAACTGCGGCCTCGCATTGAAGAACTACGAGCGAAGAATCAGACACCAGGGCTAGCCGTAGTTCTAGTCGGCGACAACCCGGCGTCGCAAATTTATGTGCGGAGCAAGGTTAGAGCATCGGAGGACCTGGGCATCCGCAGTGTGGAGTTTACACCGCCAGGCGACATTTCTACTGAAGAGCTGATTGCTTTACTGGAGCCGTTGCAAGCCGACCCTACGGTGCATGGGGTTCTGGTGCAGATGCCGCTTCCGCCGCAAATCGATTCCGAGAAAGTCTTGCGGCAGGTAATAGACCCGGCGCGTGACGTGGACGGTTTCGGCACAGATAGCCTGGGACTGCTGGTGCAAAACAAGCCGGGCCCAAGAGCGTGCACACCGGCCGGCATCATGCAGATGCTGCGGCGGTATCAAATTCCAGTGGCCGGTAAACATGCGGTGGTGGTTGGGCGCAGCGACATTGTAGGCAAGCCGATGTCGCTGTTGCTGCTGCACGCGAATGCAACTGTAACAATCTGCCATTCAAAGACGGTACACCTGGCGGAGGAGTGTCGGCGCGCGGACATTCTGGTAGCGGCCATCGGCAAAGCGGGCGCGATCACGCGCGAGCACATCAAGCCCGGCGCGGTGATTGTCGATGTGGGAATGAACCGGCTGACGGATAAAGCGCAAGTCGAGCGGCTCTTTGCCCACGATGCGGCGCGGATTGCTTCTTTCGCCAGGAATGGATCCACGCTGGTGGGGGATGTCGAACCGCTCGCTATGCAGGAACTCGCTTCCGCGTATACTCCGGTGCCAGGAGGCGTCGGGCCGCTCACTATTGCGATGCTCATGTCGAACACGGTTGGACTGGCGGACGGGAGCATCTGGAATGGCTGACAGGCAGCCCGGCTTGTGTTTAGAGTCGGACTGACCGGCGGCTATGCGAGCGGCAAGTCCTTTGTAGCCGCTCAGCTGGAACGCCTCGGCTGCCATCTTATTTATGCCGACAAATTGGGTCATGCTGCCTTGCAGCCGGACGGTGAGGCGTATCCGCCGACGGTCGCGGCATTCGGCGTTGAGATCCTGGCGGCGGACGACACGATCGATCGAAAGAAATTGGGCGCCGTTGTATTTAACGATCCTAAGCGCCTCGAGCAGTTGACGGGCTTCGTCCATCCAGCCGTGTTCCGGCTCGAAGAGAAGATGTTGGAGAGGATTGCTCAGGCGGATGCCGCAGCGATTGCGGTCATTGAAGCGGCTATCCTGATAGAGACGGGCCGTTATCGCTTTTTCGATCGCATGATCCTGACCGCCTGCAGCGAGGATTTTCAGATCGCGCGCGGCATGAAACGCGATCACCTCACGAGAGAACAGGTGCTGGCCCGTTTGGCGAAGCAGATGCCGCTCGAGGACAAAAAGCGCTTCGTCGACTACGTCATCGACACGGAAGGTCCCAAAGAGCAAACCATAAAGGAAGTGGAGCAGGTGTACGCAGATTTGAAAAAGCAACAGGCCGCAGCACAATGAGAGCGCGCGCGGTGATTCTCTCGTTCTGCATAACGTTTGGCCTGCTGTGGCTGACCGCGCACGCGAATTGGAGCTTGCGTGACGTGACGGCTCCGCTCTTTCGCGCCGGACTCAAATGGTCCGAACCGGCGGCGGTGCATGGCGCCGGACTTTCGGCCGAGGAGCAGAACAATATCGACGTGTATCGGGCGGCTCGCCTGGCGACGGTTTATATTACGAGCACCACCGTGCGACGTGACTTCTTCTACGGACCGGTGGCTTCGGAAAGCCTCGGGTCCGGTTTCCTGATCAACGACAACGGTTTTATTCTCACGAACTTTCACGTGATCTCCGGCAGCAGCCGCATCCAGGTCACGATGCAGGATCAGACGCAGTACTACGCGACACCGGTGGATACGGACCGCTCAGATGATCTGGCGTTGATCAAGATCAACCCGAAGAAGAAGCCGACGTTTCTCAGGCTAGGCGATTCGGATCACTTACAGGTTGGGCAAAAGGTTTTAGCGATCGGCGATCCGTTCGGCCTCGAAGGAACGCTCACGGTAGGCGTCGTGAGTTCGATCGGGCGCGCGATCAACAGCGAGAGTCAACAGAAATTGGAAGGGATGATCCAAACCGACGCAGCTATCAACGGCGGCAATAGCGGCGGCCCGCTTCTCGATTCCGGCGGCTCAGTGATCGGAATTAATACGGCGATTCTGGGCCGGACAAATATCGGGATCGGTTTTGCAATGCCGATCAACCGGGCCAAGGCGCTGCTGAGCGATTACCAGGCCGGGCGCGTCACGGAGCGGCCGAAAGCCGGCGTGCAGACCGAATATGTGGCGGGTGACCTCGCTGCGGCGCTCCAGCTGCCGGAACGGGGCGGCTTGCTTGTGCAGACAGTACAGCCGGGCTCCTCCGAAGAGGCAGCCGGGATACGCGGCGCGCGGCAGTTAGTGGATATCGGCAATTCGGAACTGGGCGTGGGCGGTGATTTCATCATGGCCATCGATGGCGAGCCGGTGCGACGTGAAGATGCACTTACGCAGGCGATTTCAAAGAAGCGGGTAGGCGATACACTAATGCTTTCGATCAACCGCAATGGCCGGATGCTGCAAGTTCCGGTGAAACTGTTGAAGCCTCCGCCCGATACGAATTGAGCATGGGGTTGATGGCGAGCGGTAGGGCAACTACTGGCTTTCGGTCTCGAGCTGCCGCGTCGCAAACGGGTTGAAGTTTGTGTTGTAGTCGAAGTGATCGACGCCTTCCACGCGTTTCAAATAATTCACGATAGCGTAGGTGACCGGCGTCATGATCGTTTCGTAAACGACTTTAATTAAATACCCAGCTACGATCAGCTTCAAAATGATGCTGATCGAGCGCGTGCCGTAGAAGGCGGCGAACATGACGACCGTGGTATCAACAGCCTGGCCAACGACAGTTGAGCCGATGGTTCGAGTCCATAGATACCGCCCCTTGGTAAGCAGCTTCAGCTTGGCAAGCGTAAACGAATTGGCGAATTCGCCGCACCAATAGGCCAGCAAACTGGCTGCCACTATGCGACCAACTGGCTTGAACACGGTTTCAAACGCCTGTTGATCTTTGAATTCAGGCGCGGGTGGAATGATGACAGCGAGGTAACTTAACGCAACCAGAATGAAGGACGCGAAAAAACCGTACCAGATGGCGCGGCGCGACGCGCTGTAACCATAAACTTCGGTGAAGATATCGCCAAAAATGTACGTCAAGGGAAATAGCATTTGCGCGGAACTGACACGCAGGTTGCCGATTGCAAAGAATTTTGGGGCGACGATATTCGAGACGAGCAGCACCGTGACGAAGAGCGTGATGAAGGTATCGAGATACTTGTAACGGCGTTCGCTTTCGAGCAGTCCGGTAACGTGGCTGGAATCGGCAAGCTGCTCGGCTAATTTGTCAGATGTATTCAGGAAGGGCTCCGAAGCCCTAATTTTAGCGTTTGCCAAACGGTGTAACGCCGCCGAGCTGAAGCATTAGACTCATCACGTCATTTTTGACGCAGCTTTCGCCCACTCGTCCACCGGCCATAGGCACGAGTGTGAGCCCTGCCATTGTGACAATAGGGAGATGCGATATCCTCCCGGGCCGCGTGGACGAAAAGTGTTGGGATTTTTTGGCGGCGGCTCTGTTGGCAGCACGGTTCAGTTCATTGAGGACACATCTCGCCGCTATGGACCGATGGCTTCTTTTCGCATTCTGCACAAGCGCATTTATGTGCTGGACGACGCGGACCTCGTGCAGGAGCTGTTGGTAACAAGGCAGCACGAATTCAGGCGGGATACGGGTGCGACGCTGGGGCGTGAGCTGGTTGGCGATGGCCTGCTGACTCGGGAAGAACCACTCCATCGCGAACGGCGGCGCATTCTTCAGCCCGCTTTCCATCGCGACCAGATCGCCTCTTACGCGCTGGCGATGAGCGAAGAGAGTGAACGA
>DATAYL010000031.1:0-3878 GCA_036272575.1 Bryobacteraceae bacterium
GCCAAACCGAATCGTCCCCGAAACAATAGTCACTTGATCGAGTCTCTACATTGCACCGCAAGCCCGTCAATCGGGCATTCGGCAATCTGCCAAGGTCGAATTCTCTAACTACCTTTGGTCCAGTTTCCGGGAGCATCGCACTTCTGAATGCAGTCTCCTTACAATCGGCGGTATTTAACGGAGCAGCTATTCTTGGGCCCGCCCTCGCAGGAGCCATCGTCAACTATGTCGGGCTCGCCGCGGTCTTCTTCTTGAATGCCCTGAGTTTTACCGGAATCCTTCTCGCCCTGATCTTCCTGGCCGTTAGACCAGCCCGGCCCAGCCGTCGTGAAAACTTGATCGGTCAAATACGTCAGGCACTCCGCTTCGTACATGGTGATACGGTCTTAGCCTCGGCTCTGTACACCTACGGAATCCTTCTGTTTGCCGGCCCTTCCTTGCAATTACTGCTGCCAGTGTTGGCCCTGAATCGCCTTCATGTCGGGCCCGCACTGCTAGGCCTTTTATTTTCAGCGGCGGGTAGCGGCTCAAATTTTTGGTGCATTGTTCTTGGGGAGTTTTTGAACTCCAACGAGTCGATTGGCCCAAGTGGCAATTGTGTTCTGGTGCGGGGCTTTAGCCTTGGCGGGCACAGGAATCAACTTTGCCGTCACATGCGGCGCGCTTGTGATCCTGGGAGCTTCTCAAAGTATTGTCGGAGCGACCACATCGGCACTCCTACAAACTCGCGTTCCCGCTCAGCAACGCGGACAAGTCATGAGCCTCAATACTTTGCTTCTGATGGGCGTTCGCCCATTTGGTGATCTTCCAGCCGGCGCGTTGATCGCTGGTATCGGCGCACCATTTACTACTGTCGCGAGTGCCGCACTTGTTGCGGTCATAAGCCTCGTGCTTTGCAAGCTCCCCACCTGCAAACATTCATCGCCGCTGAAAGACTAGCCCTGTAAGTACTCCGAACATGTCACTTTTGCCAACTGCTCAAAGGCGCACGACTTTTCACCACTCTTGAAGAAAGGCATAACTAAGCGTTCTCTGAACTGCATCGAACTCTTCGTATCAGTCCGACTAGGCATCGAGAGAATGCAGATTCCCAATCGCAATACAACTTGCTTCGTATTCTGCTCGATATTTGGCATCGAAGACCTTTTTTGAAAATCGAAAACGCTCGCGGAAGGTTTGCCCATGCCCGATGAAACCACGGCTGCTTGCCAGCGGTCAAATTCATTCGACCTTGACGCATAACGTGGCAATAGAATGTGAGCCTGTCCCATATCGATCACTTTGTAACGGACCGGCTTATCAATACCCATGGATTGTTTGAATGTTAAGTCAAGGGAGGAGCGGGTGGTGTACAAAGAGCTGAACTCAACGGGACGTTGATTCAGAGACAACCACGGAGGCTCCTCAGAGACATATGTATTACATCGGCTCAGATGTCACAAGAAAACGATCGCTAGTGCCTGAAAGGCGCGGGCGGTCAGATCCATCGTCAAGGAACGATCGGATCGGCGCGGAATGAACTAGATACCTGGATGGCGACTCTGCCACACCTTGGACGGTAGCAATGGAGGCAACGATCTTCACAGGCTGGATATACGATCATTTGCTTCCGCATGCTGCACAGGGGAAGGTCGCACATCCTGCGATGCTGCGAGCGATTGCGGCTTCAAAGATGAAGAACCATCGGATCGACGCCGGCAAGACTGCTGACTGCTTGCGTTGTGACTTCCTGCCCGAATGCCATATGGTCTCCACAGAGATTCGGGCTCGGCGTCCCACGCTGCGGTATCGGCATCTGCTCGTGCGCCAGATGGTTCAGATGAAGAACCGGGTGTCAGGCCTGTTATGGAAACCGGCAGTGAGCCACAACAAGCAGCGCTTGCACAAGGTAGGCTATTTCGGGGAGCCGTTAGCGACGAACCAAGATATCGATGAAAGCATCCGGCCCTTGCTTCGGTTGAGCCGGGGAACAATCGTACGTTTGCAGAAGACCGACTATGCTCTGGTCAGTTCTCTGCAACGAGATCCGATTTCGGCCGAAAGGATTAAGAACCTTCGAACGGTACCTGCAGTAGGTCCGATCACAGCGCTCACATGGGCACTCGAGATCGGAGACGTTGCGCGTTTTCGGTCAACCAAGCAGGCCATCAGTTACCGCGGCTTGTGCGGAGACGAGAAGAATTCGGCAGATAAGGTCCTGCGGACACCTCTTTCCGAGCAGCGCCACAAGCACATCCAGCGAGTGCTGGTGGAAGCCGCGAAGCTTGCACCGAAACAGAGCCATGAATTGGTCTTGGTCTACGAGAAGGAAGAACAGAAAGGGAACGCCAACCGCGCCACTCTGGCGGTAGCTCAAAAGATGGTCGTGTATCTGCTTGCGGTCGATCGGCAAACGCGGGCGTTTATCCCTTTAGAAATTTCAAGACGGCAGCAGCCTAAACCGCTGCCCACAGGGAAAAGAACGAGATCACAAAGCCGCGCAGGCTGCCAGGTCCTGCCGCTAGCCGAATGAGCGAAGAAGATGAAACTCCCCAGGCTCGTACGGATTGTTTCGGGACTGGCAGCGAACACAAACTCAATCATCTGTGACGGCCTTCGGACCCGAGACGGCGAATGGATGTCCGGTTCTGCGAACGCTAGGAACCAAAGCCGAGAGGCATAACGTGCGGACTGGGAATCTGGTTTATACGTTTTGCGCTCTCCTCTGGAAACGCGCGTCAGCAGAAGTGCGTTTCTTCTTGATAAGGACTTACATGCTGTAGCGATGGAAGCAAGCCATCGTATTCAATCATCGAAAAAACAGCTTACTCTTGTGTGCGGCATCTGTTTCGTTGGAAGGATATTGATGTTGTTCTCAATCTGCTCCGTAAGCTCGCGCGCTTTATCTTTTGTCATAAATCTGATTTTCTTTCCGTCCTGCTGGACGCCAGTCCAGTGCCAGCATAGGGAGTCAAGGCCGGAGCGGAGTGCATTTCAGCTTTAACACCGGAGCTAGGATGGGAAGACCAGCAGGACGGAAGGCGCACGAAGCGCCGCAGGCGGATCGGCGGAGCGTTTACGCAGAGCCCACCACGCGCCGCAAGGCTAAATCAAGATGGTTTCCACCCGCCGCAGGCTAATTAGGGGGATCGGATCAGCGGAATAGCCAACCGGCTTAAGTGGACGAGAGAGTACCCGGTCATCTCCATACCGGGAGAGACTTCTGCATACGATCGGGGTAGTTTTCCAAGAAATAGCGTCGTGAGGTCTGAGCGTTGGGAATCTCAGAGAGGAAGCGATGACCGGCCGCTTCGACCGCGCGACGCAGGTCTTCGTTCACCTGCACGGCGACCTCGTGGCCGGACTCTATTAACAGCGAGGCAATGGACAGAAGTGGATTGAGGTGTCCGGGCGCGGGTGTTGAGGCGATAAGAATCTTCATACGAACTTACTCGTTTCCCTGCAACTTGGAACACGGTGCCACTGTTTTTATTCCCGGCGCAGATCAATAGCTCCGACGTGTTCTCGATGTGATTCAGAGCGCAGGCATTGCCGACTCGGCACTCTTCCAGCGAGCGCAATCTGTTGTCACTGCCCCGCTTCATAGAAAGAACAGGTCGCTGTATAAGGAACTCTGCGCGTTGCGTTCTGGCGACAACTACCGTCAGGCGCATTTCCCCCGTGCGTCCCGGTACGCTGGATGAATCGTACTGCTCCGAATCTTCCGGTACCGCCGACCGACCCAAGCGACAACCAAAGCACTGCGGTCGCGTCAGGAGCAACCTGTTTGGCGACGACCTTTCCTTTTATCCGACTGCCATCATTGAGCTGCCAGGTAGGACCTGCAAAGTGCCGGCCAATGACAGATCCTTCCTGATTGAGGAGCTTGGCATCCGGGG
>DATAYL010000032.1:0-4107 GCA_036272575.1 Bryobacteraceae bacterium
ATTGCGGATTCTTCAGGGTCAGGGATCATCGGGTGTACTAGATTGATGAAAATGTTATTCCCTTGAGAGGGCATGACTTCAGTTGCGCCGCAACCAGTCTATCTTCGGGCGGCTTTCCTCGTTCAGACATCGAACGACCCTGGCTTTTCTTGTCCTGTCGCCTTCGCAGTTCTTCCGCTCCACGCCGCCGTGGAGGCTCCGACCGCCACTATCCTGGCACGCTTGAACACAGTGTCCAGCTTCGTCACTTCCACAAGTTTCTCGACTCACGAATTCAGGTTTGCGATTTCGAGGTCGCAGCATTTGCTTTGTCCTGCCGTCCACCTGCCCAACAGTGCGCCCGAACCCATGCTATCGATCTGCGTGACGTTGCTTAAGTCAATCACGATTCGGTAGGTAATCGCAGCGATTTGACCGCTCGACTCAGAAATCAGATTGCGAATCTCCCTTTGAAACACCTCCGAATTTTCGGCGGTAACCTTGCCCTTACAGTGGACGATGGTTTCGTTGGCTTTCCCTTCCAATTGCAATTCCAATCCACGGGGAACAGTCGGCTGGGTCGCCATGATTAACCTCCAAAGCCTTGAGCCCTCGCGAGAAGGAGACTACTCCCGTTCAAGGGGGATGTCATCGACTGGATGCGAACAAGCTAGAGTACGTCACTCGCCCAACGGCCCAAACGGCCATTTAAGACAAGGGTTTTGAGCGGATCGTCGCCTACTCTTCCCTTACCCCGAAATTGCCCCACAATCTGAGTTACGTCGGTATTGGCGATCAACCAGAACTCTGTCGATGAGTGCATTGGCGATTTGTTACTTGTTGACAACAGTGGCTCGATTCCACAGCGGCTCAACGGAAGCGTTCATCAATTATCGTGACTTGCCCGGTGCGCTATTTCGTCGCGCAACTTGTGGGGCTGTCGACGCCGAATTTCGCGGCTGCCAAGCCGGTCCGCCATCTTCCCACTGGTCGTCGGTAAGCTGCTCGATATGAGAGCCGTCATAGTTCATCGCGAAAATCTCTCCGTACGGTTGCGGGCTGCCGGTAAAAAGCGCCTCATCTTTAAATCCCATCCGCGAACTCGTAAACAACAGCCGTTCCCCATCGGGAGACCAGGCCAGGTGTGCCTCATTCCCATGCGTGTGCGTCAACTGGCTCACGTGTTTCCCGTCCGGATGAATCGTCATCACTTCAAAGTCGCCGGCAATGTTCCGCACAAAGGCGATGAGATCGCCGCGCGGCGACCACACTGGAAAGTTGTCGTACTCGCTGGTCAATGCTGTCACCGACTGGTCCGCAAGACTCATGACGCGCAAGCCTTGTCCCTCGGGCCCGGCGGTCCGGTAGACAATATGTTTTCCGTCTGCCGAAAACGACGCGAAGGCGTTGTTGTTCGGTCCCGAGGTAATCACCTGAAAACCGGTGCCGTCCGCATTGAGAATCGCCACCTGCGCTCCTCCGTTGACGCGATCAATTGGCTTCTTGGTGCCCGCTGCAAAATCAAGAAACGACGTGAAATCGCCCACGCCGACAACGATTTGACGGCCATCCTGCGACCATTGCGGACCCAGAATCAAATCCTTTCGCTTCAGAATTGCGCGCCCGGGTTTGTCGCCATCGATGATCACCAGGCTGGTGATGCCTCCGGGGACGACGTTGGAGACCGCCAGGTGCGTACCGCTTCGATCGTAAGCCGGCAACTCGGTCGTCGCGTAGAGATCGAAACTCGGATCTCTGCTCCATTGATTCGCCGGCTCAGAACTGGGCTGAAAAGTTTGGCGGGTGTAGACGACGCGCTGGCCATTCGGAGCCCAGGCGACCGGATCCGGCGCGATGTCGGCGCCGGAGGGACCAACGTTGCCATCTCCGGAGATAAGCTCAACCTTTGCTCCATCGCCGCGCAAATAGGCAATCTGGCCGGAGGCAAGCACAGAAGGCGCCAGCTTCACGCCGGGGCCGCTGGTTATGGGAACTGTGGCACCGGTGCGAATGTCGATCCTGTACAGCTGACTTTATCCGCCCGCCTGATACGGCGTAAGCAGCTTGGTCCGATACTTCCAGGTATCTTCCGCCGACATGCAATAGGTCACCACCCTCGTGCTGTCCGCCGTCCACCGCGGGCTGCCGCAGAAGTTCCCATGCTGCGAAATGCGTTTCAGCCCCGATCCGTCGGGATGAACGAGATAGATGTCCACCACGTGGAGCCGTTCCCAACGGCTCTTCGCGGTGGGAAGATTGCTGTCGCGGTCTGAAGAGAAAGCGATCCACCGGCCGTCGGGGGACCACGCAGGCCTGAAATCGCCACCCCGCCCGGTGGTAAGGGGCCGCACTTTTCGGCGGCCGAGGTCCAGAATCCACAAATTCGCGAACCCCGCCGACCGAGTCGATACGAAGACGATCTGCCCGCCATCGGGAGAGAATGCGGCCTGATCGGCGTACGCCGCATCATTAGTCAGGCGCTGTACATCGCTGCCGTCGGGATGCATGCGGAAGAGATTGGCAGGCCCCGCCCGCTCCGACGTGAAGGCGATCCAATCGCCTTTGGGAGACCATGCAGGGTTGTAGTTGAGCGAGTCACGCTGCGTGAGCGGCCGCTCCGCAGATCCGTCGGCGTTGGCGATCAAAAGGATCGATTGTGTCGGCGCTAAGCGAGTGAAGACAATCCGGTCGGCCGCGATGCATTGCATTGCTGCAGCCGCAAATACAGAGACGCAAAGGAACCGGACGAGGAGGCGAGCCATATATCGCTCCGAGAGATGGATTCTGATAGGCAGGGAACGGGTCCGATACTACCACCGGCAAAGGTGGCTGGAAATTTACATTCGGGAGATCAGGACGCTGTCGCCACGGCCCAAACTCAGCAATCCCTAGGTGCCAATTGCTAATATCAGTCAGTATGGAGTGACCGGCACCGATGCGCTGATCGTGGATTAGGCTGTGGGTTCAGAAGGACGCACAGCTCAGAGCCACAAGCGGAAGGGAGCCGGTCATGCAGGAAAAGTTACGATTTTTAGGTTTGGATGTCCATGCCGAGACGATCGCTGTCGCGATAGCCGAGCCGGATGGTGAGGTGCGAAGCCTGGGAACGATTCCGAACCGCATCGAATCGATACGCAAGTTAATCAAGAAGCTTGGTCCAGCAGAGAAGCTGAGAGCCTGTTATGAAGCAGGACCGATGGGCTACATCGTGTACTGGCAGCTGGCGGAACTGGGCATTGAGTGCGAGGTTGTGGCGCCCACGCTGGTACCGATTAAGGCGGGTGATCGAGTAAAGACGGATCGGCGGGATGCTGAGAAGCTGGCACGTTGCTACCGATCCGGAGATCTAACGGCAGTATGGGTTCCAGATGAAGGTTCCGAAGCCTTGCGGGATCTGGTGCGCGCTCGTGAAGCAGCCAAGCAGGATCAGATGCGTGCGCGGCATCGCTTAAGCAAGTTCCTGCTGCGCTCAGGTCAACGTCCACCGACCGGAGTAAGGCCATGGACGCGCCCCTATCTCATCTGGGTCGCACAGCTGCGTTTCACACAGACTGCTCAGGAGTCCACGCGGCAGGATTATCTGCACGAGGTCGAGCACATGCGTGAACGGGTAGCACGTTTGGAGCAAGCCATCATGGAGGCGGTCAAGCTGGCTTCGCCGGCGCTGCAACAAGTCATCAACGATCTACAGGCACTGCGCGGTATCGCAGATATCTCGGCGGTGACCATCGCCGCTGAGTTGGGGCAAGTCTCCCGCTTCGACAGCGCGCGGCAACTGATGGGTTATTGCGGGGCTGTACCCAGCGAGGATTCCAGTGGCAAGCGAACAAGGCGCGGAGGCATCGCCAAAACCGGCAACGCGCACTTGCGACGAATCGTCGTCGAAGCAGCATGGAGCTATCGTCGTCCGCCATGTATCTGGTACGGGTTGCGCAGACGACAGGAGAGCATTTCGGAAGAGACGAAAGAGATTGCTTGGAAGGCACAACATCGGCTGCACAAGCGCTATATGAAACTCGGCGCAGCTGGCAAAGACCAGAGGAAGATCGCTACTGCAGTTGCTCGTGAGCTGTTGGGCTTCATCTGGGCGATTGGAACCAGAGCAGAGACTATCGTCAGTCAAAGAGC
>DATAYL010000033.1:0-15085 GCA_036272575.1 Bryobacteraceae bacterium
GGGCTCAATTTCCGGGCCGAGGTCTTTAATCTCTTCAATCGCGCCATCTACGCCAACCCGTCTAGCAATCTTGGCTCTGACCCGTTGTCTCCCCCGGCCAGTTTCGGTCGAATCACGTCGCTTCTAAATACCGGTGCTGTGGGCACCGGTACGCCGCGAGAGTTTCAGTTCGCCGTGCGCCTCGATTTCTAGAAGTAAAGTGAAAATCTGCGTGCAAATTTCCTGTAAGCTTCTAGTTCTCGGCGCGGTTGTGCAGCTGATGTTCTTCGCACAGCAGTCCCCTGCTGCCGCGTTACTCACCCACCCGCTACTAAGCGGCCCCGGCCCGACGTTGCGGTTTGCTGACCAGCAGCTGCCGAGTCCGCTCAGCCTTATTACTTATGGTGACTAGCGCTTCACGGACACAGGCAATACTCATTCGACCAATCCCCGGGTTCGGCAGTGGCTAGTGCAGCAGATCGCGGCCCAACATCCGGCGGCGCTGATTCTCAAGGCCGACCTACCGCTTTCAGGAAACGTTGAAAACGATTATTCTGTTTTCCACACGGAAACGCAGCCGTGGAGGGACGCTCACCTGCTTGTTTTCTCGGCCGTGAAGCAGCGACGCTCGAACTCGAATTGAAAGATAGCTTCGACCTGCACGGTAAGTCCCGCTGACAAACCCGTACTATCCGGAAATTCACCCATCAAATACAACGCTTGGATGCCTGTTACCGCGAGGTTAACGGAACGGTACCGACGCTACGGAAGGCTTGGTCCGACCGCATTCGAGTTTTCGGATAAATACGGGGTCGTGTGTTCGAATCACAGCGCCCCGACCAAATTCCTCTTTAAAATAGAACAGCTGTAGGCTAGACTTTGTCTCTTGAGAGTACCCTTTCAGCGTCATGGACAATCATGCCCGCATCGCTCACCCGCTACTCTATGAGGTCCACACCCGGGATTGGCTAAGCCGGTTCTCCGATGGCGTGCGGCTTTGCCAGCTTGATGAGTTGCCGGATCACGAGTTGGACCGGATTGCCGGTCTGGGATTTAACTGGATTTGGCTTCTCGGAATTTGGCAGACGGGGCCGCTTGCGGCGGACATCTCGCGAAACAACCCGGCTTGGCGCCTCGAATACCAGGAGTCGTTATCCGGCTTTAAAGAGCAGGACATTACGGGTTCGACTTTTGCGATCGATGCATACCAAGTGCACCGAGATTTCGGTGGCCCGAATGCTCTGGGAGTCCTGCGCAAGCGTCTGACGACCAGAGGAATTCGTCTGCTGCTCGATTTTGTCCCGAACCATACCGCTCCCGATCATCCGTGGGTCCACCAGCATCCCGATTACTACGTCAACGGAACCGAATCCGATCTGGCCAGGGAACCGAACAATTTTGTTCGCCTCGATACCGGCACAGGTAGACATATATTTGCCCGCGGCCGCGATCCTTACTTCCCCGCGTGGCCGGATACGCTCCAACTGAACTACGGAAATCCGGCGCTGCAAGCGGCCATGACGGACGAATTGAAGGAGATCGCCGGACAGTGCGATGGCGTGCGTTGCGACATGGCCATGCTGATCCTTCCGGAGGTATTTAGGCGAACCTGGGCTATCGACGCCCACCCTTTCTGGCCTTCGGCGATTGCCGCCGTTCATCAGCTTCACCCCCGTTTCCTGTTCATGGCGGAAGTCTACTGGGGACTTGATCGCCAGCTACAGGAGCTCGGATTTGATTACACTTACGACAAGTCTTTGTACGACCTTTTGCTGCAGCGGAACGCGAAAGGCATTCAGGCACACCTGGCGGCCGACGCATCATTTATCGGAAAGTCTGTTCATTTTCTTGAGAACCATGACGAGGCCCGGATTGCAACGCAATTACCTCTACCCGTCCATCAGGCAGCCGCCGCGATTACTTTCCTGCTACCCGGTATGTGCTTCTTCCACGATGGGCAGCTGGAGGGTCTCCGCCGCAAACCGTCGATCCATCTAGCAAGACGGATGGACGAACCGACCGACCCTGACCTTCAGTCGTTTTATCTCAAACTCCTGCAGATCCTTCAAGATCAAGTCGTCTCCGGCGACTGGTTGCCGCTGCATACCGTACCAGCCTGGCAGGGCAATCCAAGCGATCAGTCATTCGTCACTTTCGGATGGTTTAACAAGAACCGGGTTGACGCCATTTTGGCCGTAAACTACGCCGACCATCGCAGTCAATGCTATGTTCTATTCCCGGCGCGAAGCTTGGCCGCATCCGAAAACGTGATTTTGGAAAATCTACTGGGTCCGGAACACTATGAGCGATCATCCGAAGAATTGCAGCGAAAAGGATTTTATATGGACGTGGACGCCTGGTCTACTCAGCTTTTCGCGTTTCGGTCCGACACCTGAAGCTATTGACTCGTCGGGGATGGCTGAACAATCGCAGCGACCGCCAAGCCTAAGCCTGCAAGAGTAGCAGCTAACAACAGAGCCGTAGCTGTGGTGTATTTAGACCGATTGTTATTGTTAGGCTGCGGACCGTTCTGTCCGCCGTTGTTCGAACCGCCACCCGCTCCAGACTGAAACGCGGATGCCGTTCCCGTCCCGATATGTGTCAGCAACGAGCCCTTCCGGTTGAAAACGTCCAAAGAGCCGGCGAGCGCAGCCACTTCCACCGTGTCTTCGCTGAGCCGCACCACCGCCTGAGAGGCCGGCTGCGATTGCTCGATACGAAAAGACCCGGCATGCACACTGAATCCGTTCAGGTTATCGACCTTAGTAGCACCTTGTTGAAGTAACAGGTGATCGCGGTAGATTGTGCCGGCCGAATCGATGCCCAGCGTGAGGGAGGCTCCACTTTGTAGAAAGATCTGGCTGGATGCCTTGCCCGTTTTCACTTCAGAACCATCAAATAGATTGGCATTTCCGTCGACATGGTTGCTATTTACAATAAAAGACCCTACCGCTGATGCAATACCGATTGTGGGCGGCAGGGAAAAACCGATAACAGTGAACAGAATTAATGCTGCGCAAATCTGAATGACTCGCCTTAAGTTCATTCGCTCTTGTGCCCCATAGAATGCTGCTGAAGCAGCAGTCCTATCAGTATAGCGGTGTTCATCTGTCTGAAGAATGAATGCGCCGGGGCAAAAAGCGAAAAAAAGTGGGAGCAAACGCCTATTACTTCGGTGCCGCAATACCCATGTTGTGAATTGCAGCTCCTCCGAAAATGGCCGCCTCCGCAAAGTTACCAATTGCAAACTTCGTCTTCAAATCTTTGTGCTTACGAAACAAAATCTCGGGGATGATAACGCCCGCGGCCATGCCGGCTTTAATGCTTAGGCCCTTGGCGCCAAATCTGCCATCCGAGGAGGCCAGGAAGGAGTTTCCTTCCATCTTGCCCCAGGAGGAGGCGGCATCCAGCGACGTAGCCGCGGCTACCGCGGCGATGCTGACCATCCAAATGCGATTCACCTTACGATCATGGCGCTCTTCCATTTGGAGAAAGCTATTCTGTTGTAAATTAGAGGCGCTATAAGACGGCGCCATAACGGCCTCCGGTGCGGCGGCTATTTGCCCGGGCTGTCTCAGGTTTTGCGCGGACAGCGTGCTAACGCCCATCCCGATCAGGGCAGCGGCTGCAATCTTGATAAATCTGGTGGTCATGTTTCCCTCCGTCGCGTTGCTCGCGAACACTGAATCCATCGGCAGGAAACAAAAAGGACTTTAGGTGAAAAAAAATGAAAGCCGGTCGTGCGCCAGGCGTCGCCGAAGTGAAGCAGGCACTTTTGCCCCCGCTTCGTATATCGCTACTGTTGCCCGGAAGGCAAGTGGGCTTTAGCCGATGCCTGTAAGCCGGCGCCTCTTACCCATTGCAGGATGGTTTTGTATTGCCAGCTGGACTGGTTTCCCGGCCAGCGCTGACCGCCGTTGTGAGTTGCGAGATAATCGGCAGCGTTGCCGGCCGAATCGGTCGGGTCAGTCGGCTTGATCAGCATCAGGCTGCGTGCTGGATTGTTAATGTCAACCACGCGCATGGCGTATTTGTAGTTCTCTTCGCTATCCTGCGGCGAGAACTGGCCTTCGGCATTTGGCGGATGAAGACGAAAGATCACATGCGAGGCGTGACACATCACGCAAGCTTTCCCGTCGGCCCCGGTAGCAGCGAGAATCGGCTCGATCTTAGCAACAAAATAATTGAAGTCGAGCACCGAGCCTGGCTTCACATCGGCGAGCGCCTCGCCCAGTTTTTTGCCGGAAAGGACATTGGTGGCGATAAGTTTCAGCCGAGGATTGGGATCGCTTCTCATACGGCCGAGCGCCGCGCGAAAATCGGGCTGCTGCTCGATGCCCTTTGACTTGCGCAGAAGGTCGAGCGCGGCGGCACGGACATTGGCATCGGGATCGCTGAGGCTGGCGATGACGGTTTTGAAGACAATCGGCTCGTTAAGAAGATCAGGGCGAGAATTGATTGCTTTCTTGCCTAGGAAATAAGCTTGGTCCTGCGAGAGCGCGCCGCCCGAGACGCCGAGGTGATTTACCAGGAACTTCGGGTCGGTAACTTCCTCGATGAGGACGCCGCGTTGCGAGCTGCCGAGCGATTCAAGCATCCGCTCGGTAGTCGTCTGCTCGCCTGGAGTGTGCAAGCGTTCGAGCGCGATTTGAATTGCCGCGCGCTGGATGCCACGGTCGGAGTCATTAATCGCTTCCTCTACCTGCTTATGAATATTGGGTTCGTTCATCAGGCCGGGGAACGAGGCGGCTGCAGTCAGCACTTCCGCATAGTTCTTCACGCGCGGCTGATTCTCCAGCAGCGTACGAAGTGAGGAGACAACTTGTGGTTGTTGAGTCCAGGCCGAATCAGACGGCAGAGCAGCCAGTAGCGGCAATACCGTGTTTTGCGCCATCTGATCGCCGCTCGTTAGAATCTCCGCAATGGTGTGCACGAGGCCAGGATCGGGCGCACCCGGCGTATTGATGTTCAGAATGCCGCGTTGCCCGTTCTGGTAGACGTAGCCGACGGTCTCGCGCACTTCTTTGTCCGGATCTAGTGCGAGTTGGAGAGCAGCTTTCGCAAAAAGCGCATCGCCTGCGCCGCTGAGCGTACTGCCGGCTTTGAGTACGTTGATCTTCATGTTGCTATCGGCGCCCGACAGGCAATCAATCAGAGCTTGTTCCAACTCAGGTCCGGAACTCTCGAAGAAATGGATGAGATCGCTGTCGTTGCCAATCCGCGTCTGGTAGAAGCCGTTGTGAACGTCGTAATGAAAGTCCGCGGTATCGCGATAGGGCGGATATTCGTACCCGGGTTCATGCAGCTCGGGCACCCCGGAGACATACTTGGTGAAGACGGCCGGCAAAGCTACCGATACTTGGCCTTCTTTCAATTGCGGTAGCGAATAGTGCCGGATGTGAAAGTCCCATAGGGACTCGAGAATTCCCTGACGCCCAAGCGGAGTCGCCGACTTCAGAACCGCTGCCAGGACTTGCGCCTGATCGTGTACCACGCTCTCGTAACCTTCGCGTATCCGGTTCTGGTCCTTATCGGTCGAAGCGGAGCGCACCCAGGCCTCCAGATACCCGGTGTTTTCATCGAGCACGTCGTAGATGCTTTCGTGAACAGCGCGCCGCAGTGTGGGATCGGTTTCGGTGTTCAGGCGGGTGGCGAGCGCTTCAAGAATGCCATTGCGGGCCGTGCGGTCATCGGCACTCCAATAGGACCACTGCCATAAACCACGCGCGGCGTTCAAGCGCACGGCAGCCGCAGGATCGTCGAGATCTTTGATAAGAGCGGCACGCAATTCCGCATCACCCGCAATGTATTTGAAATGCTGATTGAAGAGCTGGGTCGCTCCCCAGCGTACGCGTGCGTTGGAGGATTGAAGGGCGCTTGTTAATTCGGCTCGGCCCGCTTCCGCAGCTTCCGGACGGCGCTCGAGAATCATGCGAAGCGCCCAGGCGCTGGTTCGCTGCACCATCTTGTCGTCGTCGCCTAAAGCATTAACGAGCGGCTTGATGGAGCCCGGGTCAGCCATGTGGCCCAACGCGCGAGCGGCTGCTTCGCGCGCTAACGGTTGATCATTGCTGGCCAGTACACCGCGAATTTGTTCGAGAGTGGAAGTTGGCGCGAGATCCCAGAACTGGTCCAGTTGGCTCAGCAGCAACGGCAGATCATTCGTGGCCAGCTGTGCGGGGGGACTTGGAAATGCATCGCCCCAGCCTTTCTGTTCGGAAGGCTTGTGATCCGGACCGGGGTAAAGAGTGGAGAGCGCCATTACCGCGAATTGGGTGGCTCGGAATGGCGTGTTGAATCCCTGATAGACCGGATCGCCTTCCCAACTTCCTTCTGGTCGCTGTGCCTTGAGCATCGCCTGAACGGCCCGCGCAAGATTCGGATCGCTTTCAGGACGTCGTCCCGCCAACGCGAGAGCCAGCACCGCGTGATACGAGATGAAGTCGGCCGGCTTAGCAGTTTTGTCCAAGGGATAAGCCCACATGCCGCTCGGTTGCTCGTAACTATAAAGCTGATCAATCAATTCATTTAACTGCCGCGCATATTTTTCACGGCCAATCGTGGCGAGGAAATGAATTTTCCAGTTCAGGTCGATCATGTTGCGGGGCTTATACGGTAGAGCCAGACGTTCCACCATGTCACGCTGTTCCAGCCATTGCTGGTCGTGCGTCTGTTCGTGCAGAATGTTAAACGAATCCCAGCTTTGCGAGGCGATTTCAAACGGGCTCACATCCGGTTCGCAACCATCCGTCTCGTCACCGGGCATCTCGTTACGATCGCGGTAGTGAATCTGGAGAAACTTCGCGTAGGGCACTTCGAACGATTGAATACGAGGAGCATCGTGCGTCACGTTTGTTTCGTAAAGGTGCTCAATTAGCGGCAGGCGGCTGGCGACCGTACGCGCCGAGTAGATGACGCGCACCCAATCGGCTCCCGGTTCGCCATAGAGCGGTCGCTGATTGTTGTAGATGCGATCCGTAATGAATTCGAGAGCTGTTCGCTGCGTAGGAGCGTAGCCATGCGTAACGGCCGTAAGATATCCGCGCGTCGTGAATTGGGATGGATGGCAGGCGATGCACTGCTGTGTATCGCCATGATTCATCGTGGTGCGCAGAGCAACCGCGCCGCGGCGAGGAGTGTTCGAAAGCCAGCTATCGCCCATATTGATCAGGAAATCCATGCCCGTGCGGACGGCCTGACGCGGATCTTTGTAGGAGGGCACTGGATATGCCAGCGTCCGCAGCTGATAGGACGGGTGGTTCGCCTGCACGCGAATGTAATATGTTTGGCCGGGCTGTAAGATGCGCGTGCGGAATTTGTAAAGCCCCGGGTAGTTCTGGGTTGCTTCTATTTGGTAAATAGAAGCCCCGCCAGTGAAGGGTTTGATATCTTGCTTGCCCGCCGCGTCTTTAACAGGTGTAAAAATGTCGACGTCTACAGGGATTTCTCGATCGGTGATGTCGAGCACGAAATAAGCGAGCTTTGGTTGCGAGCCGTGGAAGGTAAATTGGAACCATTGAAAACCTTTGACCAGGGCGGCATAGCGGTCTTCGTGCGGTGCCGGAGCGTAGGGGCGCTCATCGGACGCGCCATAAATCGTCTGACCGAACTCGAAGCGTTGCGCAGTTTGCCAAGTGTCGTTCGGCATGGCTGCGATCACTGCGGATTTTGAGCTCGTTTCCGGAATCCGCTGCATGACCGTGGCAACTTCAGGAAGTTCCTCGCCTCCGCTCCCGCGCAACGTGGCGGAAATCGGCCCGGCACTTCTCGGACGCACTGTTACGTAGAAGTCGAGGTCTTGCGCGTGCAGCCGTTTTTCGGAGATGACTCCGCGCGCATCATCGATTGAGACTTGAATTGATGTGTTGCTCCCGAGCAGAGTAGGATCCTTCACTGCGACCGTGACGGCGTAGAGCGCCCCTGCCTCGGCGTTTCCCAGACGGATATGGCGCTCCCCTTGAGAGGACTCTTTCTGTCGAGCCGCCAGGAGAAAAACAACTCCGGCGGAGCAGCAGACGAAAAGAACAATGCGAACGAAATTCGAGCAAACTTGGCGGCGAAAAGGTCTCATGCACAACCCGCAAGCATGTTATCGCAGTCTATTAGCCGATTGAAAGTTGAAGGAAAGTAGTCCCGGCTGGACTCGAACCAGCGACCCTTTGCTTAGAAGGCAAATGCTCTATCCACCTGAGCTACGGGACCTCAACTCCTCCAGTTTACCGGGCCACCGCAGATTCACTCAATACTCAACAGTAAGTCGCGGGCTTCCACCGTCTCCCTGGCTTTCACCACTATTTCGGTGATTTTTCCCGCTATTGGCGCATAAACGGTCGTCTGCATTTTCATTGCTTCTAAAATAAGCAGGCGAGCGCCCTTTTCAACCTCTTCTCCGTCCTGTACGTAAATCGTCGTGATCGCTCCCGGAATCGGTGCGCCGACCTGACCGGGTTTGCTCGTGTCCACTTTGCGTTTCGCGCCGGCCACGGCCTGAATCGATTTGTCCTTGACCTCCACCTGCCGGGGTTGGCCGTTCAATTCGAAGAAGACCGTGCGCATTCCATCCGCGCGCGCTTCGCCTACCGTCAGGAATCGAATAATCAAAGTCTTGCCTGGCTCTAATTCGACCGTGACCTCTTCTCGATCCTCCAAGCCATAGAAAAAGGGTGGTGTTGGCAGCACCTCCAGATCGCCGAACTGTGCGCGCGCCGCCGCGAACTTTAGAAAAACCTCCGGGTACATCAAATAACTCAGCAGATCGGTTCGGCTGGTCGACTCCGTCTGCTCAGCTATCGTCCGGGCAGCCTCTTCAAGATTTGCTGGAGGCAGATTGGCGCCGGGACGACCTTCTTCCGGTTTCTTGCCATGCAGGATGACCGCTTGCATCTTATCCGGCCAACCGCCTTCCGGCTGTCCAAGCGATCCCATAAACATGTCCACGACCGAATTCGGCAAAGTGACGTGATGGTCGGCCGGGAGATTCTTCAACTGCTCGACGGTCATATCGTGACTGATCAGATAGAGTGCCAGATCGCCGACTACCTTGCTCGATGGCGTCACCTTCACGATGTCGCCGAATGCCATATTGACACCGGCATACATGCGCGCAACCTCGGGCCAGCGCCCTCCCAGGCCCATGGCTTCGGCTTGTGCCTTGAGATTGGTGTATTGGCCGCCCGGCATTTCGTGCATATAGACATCGGAACTGCCGGATTTGGGCGCTTCATCGAACGGCTCATAGTTTGCGCGTACCGTTTCCCAATAATCCGAACAGCGGTTCAACGCGTCGAAATTTAGGCCGGTATCCCGTTCGGTGTGTGACAGCGCCGCCACGATCGAATTGAGATTGGGCTGACTGGTGGTGCCGCTCATGGCAGAGATCGCACCGTCGGCCACATGTACGCCCGCTTCGGCGGCTTTCAGAACTGTCGCTGCATTTATTCCACTCGTATCATGCGTATGCAGATGAATCGGCAGGCCCACTTCTTCTCGCAAAGTTTTGACGAGCTTGTAGGCGGCATAGGGTTTCAGCAATCCAGCCATGTCCTTGATGGCCAGGATGTGTGTGCCCATCTGCTCCAGCTCCTTGGCCAGTCTTACGTAATACTTCAGGCTGTATTTCTCGCGGGCCGGATCAAGGATGTCACCGGTGTAGCAGATTGCCGCTTCGCAGACACGCCCTGTCTTGAGCGTGGCTTCGACCGCCACCTGCATGTTTGGCATCCAGTTCAATGAATCGAAGATACGGAAGATGTCGATCCCTTGTGCGGCCGCTTCCTGAATGAACTCCCGGACGACATTGTCGGGGTACGCGGTATACCCGACGGCATTCGAAGCCCGCAGCAGCATTTGGAAACAGATGTTGGGAATACGAGTGCGTAGCTCCCGCAATCGCTTCCATGGATCTTCCAACAGAAAACGCATCGAAACATCGAACGTAGCTCCGCCCCACATCTCGAGGCTATACAGTTGAGACAGTTCCCGCGCCACATACTCGGCGATACGCAGCAGATCATAGGTCCGCACCCGCGTTGCCATCAAAGATTGATGCGCATCCCGGAACGTCGTGTCCGTCATCAAGAGACGGGTCTGCTGCATCGTCCAGGCGGCGAACTCTTTCGGACCGCTCTTATCCAGGCGCTGGCGCGTGCCGTCGGGGATTGTCTGGATCGCCGATTCGGGAACACGCGCCACCCGGATGACTTTAGGCTTCGGTTTGTTTACCGCCTCAGGATTTCCGTTGACGATGACATCACCCAGAAACGTCAGTAGCTTGGTGGCGCGGTCGCGGCGTGGCGTGAAATCGAATAGCTCGGGGGTCTCGTCGAGGAACGAGGTGATGATCTCCCCGGCACGGAACGCCGGATAGTTCACCACGTTTTCGAGAAACTGGATGTTAGTCTTTACCCCGCGAATCCGAAACTCGCGCAGCGCCCGGTCCATTCTCTGGCAGGCCTGCTTGAAGTCGCGTCCCCAAGCCGTCACCTTCACCAGCAGGGAATCGTAGTAAGGAGAAATCACCGCGCCGCCGTAGGCGGAAGCAGCATCCAGCCGAATGCCAAAACCGGCTGGCGAACGATACGTCTGTAATCGCCCGTAGTCCGGCGTGAAGTTATTGCTCGGGTCTTCCGTGGTGACGCGGCATTGGAGCGCCGTGCCGTGCAGGGGAATCTCTGCCTGCCGCGGCAAATTCATCTCTTCGCCGTGGAGGCTCAGGCCTTGCGCTACCTGAATCTGGGTGCGAACAATATCGATGCCGGTAATCATCTCGGTCACCGTATGCTCCACCTGTACACGAGGATTGACCTCTATGAAGAACCACTCGTGCGTGTCGGCGTCAACCAGAAACTCTACCGTACCGGCGTTGTTGTAGTTTGCCTCGCGCGCCAGCTTGACCGCTGCCTCTGCGAGTTCAGCCCGCACCTTTGTGGGAAGTCCAATGGCCGGCGCGATCTCGACTACTTTCTGATGCCGCCTCTGTACCGAGCAATCCCGTTCGTAGAGATGCAAGATGTTGCCGTGCCGATCACCGATGATCTGAATCTCCACATGCTTGGCGCGCCGGATGAAGCGTTCCAGGAACACGGCGGCATTACCGAAAGCCGCCGCTGCTTCCTGGCTGGCTTCGTCCAGCTTCGCTTTGAAATCGTCAGGCGAGTCTACCACCCGCATTCCGCGGCCGCCCCCGCCAAAGGCGGCTTTGATGATGAGCGGGAACCCAATTTTCTGTGCAACTGCTGCAGCGTCTTCGCTGGCAGGGTCGACGGGTTCCTCCGTGCCGGGCACCACGGGGATATTGGCCCTCTGTGCCAGCTTGCGCGCCGCCGTTTTATCTCCAAGCGATTCCAGAATCGCGGCGCTCGGTCCAACGAACGTGATACCTGCCTTCTCGCAGGCGATCGGCAGCGCCGGATTCTCCGACAGAAACCCATAACCAGGATGGATCGCGTCGACCTCTTTGTCCGCCGCTAGCTGAACAATTCCCTCTACATCGAGATAAGCCTGCACCGGCCCTTTCCCTTGGCCGATCAAGTACGCTTCGTCGGCCTTAAAATGATGCAAGCTTAGCCGGTCTTCCTGAGAGTACACGGCGACAGTTCTGAGCCCTAGCTCATTGGCGGCTCTCAAAATACGGATTGCAATCTCTCCGCGGTTCAACGCAAGAAGTTTTTTCATTGAGGGAAGGGCTCTGATTTTTCAGGCTGAAACTCTTAGAATAAAACTGTGAGGTTTTTTGCGCTGCTGTTTTGCACAGTTGGCCTCCTGCTAGCTCAGCAGCAGGAAGCGAATTTCACGATCCGTTTCGAGCCGAATGTGATTCTCGAGGCGAATGCGCAGATTCCTTTCGCCATTCATGTTACTGACGATCGCCACAAGCCCGTCCAAAATGCGACCGTAACGCTGCAAATTGAAACGCCGCAGGATACCAAGGTCCAGGTATTTAAGGCTACCTTCACTGCGGACGGCGTGTACATCGCAAAACCGGTATTCCCGTCAAGCGGTCATTGGAAGTTGTATGTCGAAGTTCATCAAGGCAACCTGATGAGCGCCCGGACGATCGAATTTTATGTGCCGGAATCGGCGACCTCGTAAGAGAGTTGTTTTAGTCGAGTAGAAAAAAATCGGCTACTCGGATTTCGCCGTGCAAGGGTTCGGGCAGCGCTGCCGTGCTCGTCAGGTCCAGCTCCGTTTCCGCTTCGCGCAAAGTGTGGCTGAAACAGCGTTGTCGTTTAAGGTCGACAACCCATACGCAGCGCACGCCTCCCTCGAGATACAGCTCAACCTTCCGATCAAAAGGCTACCTGCCAGCAACTTCTGCAACAGGCGCTCAAAACGTTTCCGGCGACCTGCTGATGAACCGGTTTCCGTTGGGGGGACAAAACAATCTCTCCGTAGATCAATTCATCCCGCAGACCGGGGTAGCCTTCGAAACCTTCATATTGCTCGACAGTAATCGCGGGAGCTTTGGATGCTGTTGGCATCGGCGTCTCCTTTCCTGATGCTCGAAGGCTACCCGGCAAATTAGAACATGTAAAGCGGCGTGCCCGGACTCGGTTCACTGCTTTCTATATCACCTGCGGGTACGGGTTCACCTTCCAGGTCACCCACCTGCCGACAGTAAATACCGTTGTCACCGAGGTAGACGACGAGATCGGCCGGACGAGGCAACGTACCTTGGATCAGCGCCTCCGAAAGCGGATCCTCAATGTACTTCTGCAGAGCTCGCCGTAGCGGCCTGGCGCCGTAGCTCCGATCCGTACACGTCTTATCGAGAATATATTTCGCCGCTTCGGGCTCGAGCCGGATCTTGATCTGCTTGGCGACTAAGTTGGCATTTACCTGCTCCACCAGCAAATCCATAATCTTGAGAAGATCTTCATCTATTAGCGATGTAAACAGGATGACCTCATCGAGACGGTTCAGGAATTCAGGATTGAAAGCGCGTTTTACTTCGCTCATAACCTGGTCTTCAACTTTTTGCGGAATGCCTGTCAGCGACTCAGTTGAAAAACCGATCTGCCCGCGCTTGTCCAGGAAGCGAGCTCCCAGGTTCGACGTCATGATGATGATCGTGTTTTTGAAATCCACCGTATTGCCGAGGCCGTCGGTAAGTTGGCCATCTTCAAACACCTGCAAAAGGATGTTGTAGATGTCCGGATGCGCTTTCTCGATCTCATCGAGCAGAATGATCGAATAAGGCGCCCGTTTTACACGTTCCGTGAGTTGACCGCCCTCCTCGTAGCCGACATATCCCGGAGGCGATCCGATCAGCTTGGAAATCGAGTGCTTCTCCATGAACTCGGACATATCGAAGCGAATAAGCGATTTCTCGCTGCCAAACAAAAAGTCAGCCAGCGCCCGGGCAACTTCTGTCTTTCCGACGCCCGTGGGCCCCAAAAAGAGGAACGAACCTGCCGGTCGCTTAGGCGATTTGAGACCCGCGCGGGAGCGACGGATCGCTCGCGAGAGTGCTGAGATCGCCTTCTCCTGACTGATGACACGCTTGTGCAACTCTTCTTCGATCCGGAGAAGCTTGTTGATCTCTTCTTCTTTAATCGAAGTCATCGGCACGCCTGTCCAACGCGCCACTACATCTTCAATATCGTCTTTCGAGACGACGCCGGTCGAGGTATCGTCCAGATTGTACTTCTCCCGCAGCACTCGCAGGTTTTCACGTTCTTTGCGTTCCTCGTCCGAATAGAAGCGAGCCTTCTCGAACTCGTGATTCGCAATCGCGTTCTCCATCCGGTGCACGATGAACTTAATCCGTTTCTGGATGTCGGCCACTTCGCTCGGCAACGTAGTTTGGCGGAGTTTGACCCGCGCGCCGGCTTCATCGATCAAATCGATCGCCTTGTCAGGCAGGAAACGATCTGGAATGAAGCGAGTCGACGTGTAAACAGCCGACTCAATCGCCTCATCGGTGTAAGCTACCGCGTGAAATTTTTCGTAACGCTCCTTAATGCCGAAGAGAATGCGAATCGCATCAGTCTCGTTTGGCGGCGGGACCTTTACCGCTTGGAAGCGGCGCTCGAGAGAACGATCCTTTTCGATGGATTTGCGGTATTCTGCCGGAGTCGTCGCTCCAATGCACTGAATTTCGCCGCGCGACAAAGCCGGTTTGAGGATATTGGCCGCATCGAGCGATCCCTCCGCGGACCCGGCACCCACCAACGTGTGCAATTCGTCTATAAAAATGATGGCATTCTGGTTATCCATCAGTTCTTTCATGATGGTCTTAAGCCGTTCTTCGAATTGTCCGCGATACTTCGTTCCAGCCACGATCAACGACAGATCCAAAGCCAAAATTCGCTTATCTGAGAGAAAGGACGGCACATCCCCATCCGCAATACGTTGGGCAAGTCCCTCAACAATCGCCGTCTTCCCAACGCCGGGTTCACCAATGAGAACCGGATTGTTCTTGGTGCGACGGCAGAGGATCTGTACGACACGATCTAATTCGGAATCGCGCCCAATCAGAGGATCGAGCATCCCGTCAACCGCAGCTTGCGTCAAATCCCGACTGAACTCGGCCAGCAGCGAACTCTCTTTAGGCCGGCTGGCCGACGTCTTCTCTGACGCCGAACGGGCAATCTCTTCCCGCACAGCTGACAAACGCAGTCCTCTCTCATGGAGGATTTCGGCTGCGAAACTCTTCTCTTCACGCAGCAGGCCGAGCAGTAAATGCTCCGTCCCAATATGTTTGTGGCTCAGCCGCTCCGCTTCTTCGGCGCCATAGGCCAGCACACGCTTGCATTCATGGCTCAGCGGTAGGTCAACCGACGTTGACACCTTCTCGCGCGCAGTTGTGTGTGCCTCAATTTGCTTACGAATGGATTCGATCGCGGCGTGCGATCGCAAAAACCGGTTCGCCAAGGCCTTATCCTCGCGTAGCAAACCCAATAGCAAGTGTTCTGTCTCTATATAAGGGCTTCCGAATTGGCTTGCTTCGTATCTTGCGAAGAAAATTACTCGCCGAGCCTTTTCGGTATATCGTTCAAACATAAGTACCACCGCCAAGACGGGTTGCGTCCTGTACTACTCCGGTTGCCTGCCATTCCAACGACATGGGTGGCTGCAGGGAACCTTTTTCCAACTCTAAAATCCG
>DATAYL010000034.1:0-6440 GCA_036272575.1 Bryobacteraceae bacterium
AACGGAACATTACCGCGCCGCTGCGAATGCCCCCGCTTTCCACCACGACTCGTTGTCCGTACCACGGATGGAACCAGTAGTGCACTTCTTGAACATCAGTAATATGTTTTTCGTTGCCGGTTTGTACAATAGCGGCCGTCCGCATCGCTCTTTGGGACCTGGCATTTCCGATCTGGGTCAGCAGATTCCCCCGTTATGCGTACAAGCTGATCAACTGAGTCGCACTTCACGAGTAATTGGAAACCGCTTCTCAGCGGATTGCATCACGAGTATCGATGGGCGCACGCTGCATGATGTTCGATCGATTTATTGCGGACCACACCAGCGTGCAAATCTCGAGCCGTTCCGTCTTGTGAAGGTCGCGCTACGTAGGGCGCTGTGCCGTGAGACCGCCATTAAGGATTGCCCGGTGTAATATGACGATCTCTGCGACTATGAATCTGAGGAGTTCTTATCCGATCTCCGCCAATGTGGCTGTACAACAGCCCCGCATCGGCGAAGATCGGACGTACTATAAGGATCTAGGTGGGTGAATACCTGGCCGCCAATACGGAGCGGCGGGCGGATCGGATCATGCGGCTTGTGTCCGCTTTTGCTTTTGATCGACTGACTCCGGTCGATTAGCGTCTTCGCGCTCGGCCGGATTCAGCGCTTTGAACGCGCCGGCCGCAACCGCAGCGCCGGCGAAATCAGCAACCAGGTAAATCCAGAGATTCGCCCAGGATGACAAGCCCATAACGGAGATGCCCACCGCGACCGCTGGGTTGAACGCTCCACCTGAAATGCTGCCGACCGAAAATGCTCCTACTAGCACTGTGAAGCCGATTGCCAGGCCATAAAAGGAGTTGCCTGACGTATCTTTCGCCGTAGCGACATTCAACACGACATACACAAGCGCAAACGTGAACAGAAACTCTGCCACAAGCGCAGGTACAATGGCCGGTTGGAGTGGCGTAACAGTGGCCCCGCGCTTTAAGAACGCGACGACCGAGGCCGCCAACACCGCCCCCACGATTTGAAAACTCATGTAGGGCAGCACATCTTTGGCCTGGCACTTCCCGCGGAGCCACACGCCGAGTGTTACAGCCGGATTAAAGTGTCCGCCGGAAATATGTCCCCCGGCAAAGATCATCACCATGAGAGCGGAGCCGATTGCCAGCGGTGCAAGCGCACCCGCGCCGTGGCCGATGACCGTGCACCCGATGGTCAGAACCAGGAAAAAGGTCCCAATGAATTCAGCGAGGTACTTGTTCATAATTCACGTCCTTGACTCTCCATTGAGTAGCTGCTGAGCCGTTCCGTCCTACTTTGCAGGTACAAGATCGTCCTCCGATACGGCAACACCTAGAGCTGCGGCGACACCTCGTCCATATGCAGGATCAGCCTTGGTGAAATGGCTGATCTGAAGCTTTATGATCGGCTCCGGTATGCCCTTCATGTGGTTCGTGATGTTCTGAATCAACCGCGTCTTTTCGTCTGCCTTCAGCAGGCGGAACAAATCGCCGGCTTGTGTGTAGTCATCATTGCCCTTGCGATGATCAAAGCGACCGATGTTTCCACTTGTTGCGTACGACAAATCGCGGTAGCGGGCATCCTCGACCGGCCCCTGAAAACTATTCGGCTCATAGTCAGGCGCGTCGCCGCCGTTCTCATCGAACCGCATGAAGCCGTCACGATTGTAGGTATGAATCGGACACTGTGGTTTGTTTACAGGTAGCGCCTCGAAGTTAACTCCCAGGCGATAACGATGCGCGTCCGGATAACTGATCAGCCGTGCCTGTAGCATCTTGTCTGGTGAATACCCCATTCCCGGAACAATGTTCACGGGCGAGAAAGCCGCTTGCTCTACTTCGGCGAAGTAGTTCTTCGGGTTGCGATTCAGTTCCATTACACTGACATGGATCAGCGGGTAATCGTTGTGCCGCCACACTTTTGTGAGATCGAATGGTTTGACGTAATATCTCTCGGCGTCCGCCTCAGGCATGGCCTGAATGCACACACGCCATTTCGGATAATCGCCGCGTTCAATGGCTTCCCGGAGATCGCGTGTCGCATAATCCGGGTCGTTACCCGCCAGTTCGTCCGCCCTTTCAGCAGTCAGGTTCTTGATGCCTTGCAGGGTAAGGAAGTGCCACTTTACAAAGAAGCGCTCGCCAGCGGCGTTGATCAGACTATATGTATGGCTCGAAAAGCCATGCATGTGACGATAGCCATCGGGAGTTCCGCGATCTGAAAACGAGGTTGTGACCTGGTGCAATGATTCCGGCGAGAGCGACCAGAAATCCCACATCATCGTTGGTGATCGCAGGCCGGTGGCGGGCTCGCGCTTTTGCGAATGAATGAAATCCCCGAATTTCAAACCGTCGCGAACGAAGAAGATCGGCGTGTTGTTGCCGACCATGTCCCAGTTACCCTCTTCCGTGTAGAACTTCAGTGCAAACCCGCGCGGATCGCGAGCAGTGTCGGCCGAGCCCTTTTCCCCTGCAACCGTCGAAAACCGAGCGAACATTTCCGTCTTCTTGCGGATTTGGCTGAACAGTTTTGCCGAAGTAAAACGCGTGATGTCGTGAGTCACGGTCAGCGTTCCATACGCGCCGGCGCCTTTCGCATGGACAACGCGCTCGGGGATCCGCTCGCGATTGAACTGCGCCATTTTTTCAAATAGAAGATAGTCTTCCATTAGCACCGGACCACGCGGTCCAGCAGTAATCGAATTATGATTGTCTCCAACCGGACGGCCGGATGACGTTGTCATCACGCTGCTCTGCTGCTTTGTGGGTTTATTTGCCATGTGTCTCCAGATTGTGC
Organism: Bryobacteraceae bacterium; assembly: GCA_036272575.1. Taxonomy (GTDB): domain Bacteria; phylum Acidobacteriota; class Terriglobia; order Bryobacterales; family Bryobacteraceae; genus Bog-105. Next base: position 2,809 of record DATAYL010000034.1, read on the forward strand.
TTTCACCATGTGTATTCGGGAAATGGCGAGGTCAACGTCACCGTTCAGACCGGCACCATATCTCGGCAACTTTCGCTCCGTTATGAGATATGCAGGTACGATTCCAACTGTCCGTCGCACCCGCCGTAAGTTTGCCCGCGTTGATTCTATGTGGCTTATCTGATCCCGTTTATTGCGAGACCGTTGATTGATGGCGTGGAGGAGACACCATAGTCCAACGCCGGACAGAACGGTCTCGAAAAATGGAGTTTGACGCGGGCGCCTTGTGCTGACTTCTAACTAGTGGCGTGTCGGGACCATTTCGTTGACCGGCCGACGGGTTTGCTCCAATAGCTCCGCCGTGCTGCGCTCAAAACGCGGTTGAGTCGACCATCTGCCGCGACAGCATTATGGTCGGTTATTTCGTCGTCTCAGTCGTCGTTAGAGACGTTGAAGACTCCAGTGTGAAGACAGGTGAGGGCGTGACTAGTTGTAGAAGAGGATCTGAGACTTAAGAAACGGGTACTAGCTTTGGATCTGCTCTTTGCTCAATTGCATAACTCAAAGCCAGTATTCCGTTGTTCGGCCCATCTCGCGAGCCGCTGCGCCAACAGCCAGCCGTAGCTGCGCGTATCGATGTCCTGTATTCAGGAGTTCATTGGCCGATTTCTGAAGGACATTTATGTCGCTGGGGCGGAAAGCCTCTGGCTCGGCGGCGTATATGCTGATGATGCCTACTCGCTTTCTCCCAAACCGCAATGGCAGGGCCGCACTTGAGCTACATCCAAACTGTCCAGCTCGCTTGCGCCAAGGCAGAAAGCGGGGATCGTTCGCAAGATCATTGAATATGGCGATGTTGCCAGAACGGATGGAAGTCCCCGCTGGGCCCTGTCCGAGGGGGTTCTCTCCCCACGTGACCTCGAGAGCATTGACATACTCACCGGAGCGGCCGGAGCGGCCAAGGATCCGTACGGATTTCCGAGGGTTGTTCTCCGCAAATCCGATCCAGGCCAGCAGATAGCCGCCACCATCCGTAACGGCATCGCATATTTCTTGATACAGACGTGTTTCATGCCTGGAGTGGACAACGGCCTGATTGTCGGTTGACAGCGCACCATAACCACTATCTGAAGCAAGCGCATACGCTCCGTTGACCGGGGTCGCCGAGGACAACTGACACCCATTTATCGATTGCACTCGTTCAGGTGAAATTTTCAGCCGTTTCATCATCCCAATGAGTGTTGTCCGCGGCAGTCCGAGTCTCGCAGCGGCGCCATTCGGTCCGCCTACGGCCCAGTTTGCTTCCCGGAGCGTGGCTATAATGTGACTCCGCTGTGCGTCGGTGAGAGTCCGGGGTGTCTCGCAGTCGGCGGTCGGTGTCATGAGTTCCTTCGTATTCAGATCCAGCAGTGGGCCCGTGGTCATGATTACCGCGCGTTCGAGGACATTTTGCAGTTCGCGGACATTGCCTGGCCAAGGATGCAGGCCCAGGAGATTCTTCACATCGTTAGGGATCTCATGGATCGACTTGCCTTGTTGTAGAGCGAATTTGTGAACGAAGTGCTCTACTAACAGTGGGATATCCTCTCTCCGTTCCCGCAACGGCGGCAGTGCGATAGGAAAAACATTTAGCCGATAATATAGGTCAGCGCGAAACTTGCCCTCCTGCACCATGCGCCAGAGGTCCTGATGCGTGGCGACAATGACGCGTACGTCGACCTGAATAGACTGGCTACTACCCAGAGGCTCAAACTCGCCTTCCTGCAGGACCCGAAGAAGTTTAGGCTGCAGTTCCAGAGGTAGGTCTCCGATTTCATCGAGGAACAATGTCCCGCCCTCCGCCGCTCGAAATCGTCCTTTCGTCTGAGTGACAGCGCCGGTGAAAGCGCCTCGATCGTGCCCGAACAACTCGTTCTCAAGTAAGGCACTCGGAATCGCCGCGCAATTGACGGCCACAAAGGGCTGATCCCGCCGCGGGCTGGCGTCGTGAATTGCCCTCGCAACAAGCTCCTTGCCGGTGCCAGTTTCGCCCTGGATCAGGACGGAACAGTGCACAGATGCGACCATCGCGACCTTGTCTAGAACCGCCTGGAATTTCGGGCTCGATCCGATTAAGTCTGCAGCCTTCATACGTTTCCCTCTTCAACTGATTACTTCGACCACGCGAGAGTTGCATCCGCTGCCGGATTCCCATAATCCGAGGAACGTTCGTTCTTCTTCGATAATGAAGTCCTGCCTGGGTTGAGTCGTTTCTATTAACAATCAATGCCCCACGAACGTGGCCCTTCTTTCTCAAGGACGTCCCATGTCATGCAGGTGGGCGTAGGGCGAGCCCGCCCAACATGATATAGGCACCGGTCGGCTTCTGGGTGGTCGGCAGGGCAGTGTTGCAAGTTTGAGAGAGTGGACAGGGAAAAGGGCAAGAGAGTCGGTCGAAAATTTCAGGCGGCAAGCTAAAAGAGTCTGTCGATGAATCGATTCTGCCGTCGGACATCCTCACCGCTCATCCTTCTGACTTGGCCTTTTCGTAAGATGTGGATCGCTTCATAACTTTGGATGGTCCGCCGTGCCGCTTGGAACGCTCTGAATCCCTGTTCGGCGTTCACGCGCCGCTTGATGGCTCGATGGTCCTGCTCCAAGATATTATCCAGGTACTGCACGGGCCGACACCGACTGCGAACTGTCCCATCCTTCTTCATGTCTGGATGGCAGAGCTGTAGATTGCTGCCAGGTCCGTGTTGGTGACAGCGGCTGCGGATGGGAAGGATCCTTTAGCGTGTTGCGAAATAGCCTTTTGGCAGCGTCGGCGTCGCGTAAGGCTGACAGCAAGAAATCGATGGCGGCGCCGGCGGAATCGATTGTCCGATACAGATAGTACCAGCGCCCTTTGATTCTTATATAGGTCTCATCGACCCGCCACGATTTGTTGGTCGATTGAGATGCCGCCGCATCCGCGGCTCAAACTCGGGAGCGTAGCGCTGAACCCACCGCCACACTGTCGTGTGATCAGCGCCCAAATCACGTTCGATCAGCAACTCTTCCAAGTTACGGAGCGAGAGGGAATATCGAAGATACCAACAAACCGCGCAAAGAATGATCTCGGGCTCGCTCTGCCGCCACTTGAAGACCGCTGGGCGTTTCGTCATCGAGGTCTCTTCACCCTATCAGCCCGAACGCTTGACGGTTGCAACACATCCAGTAGCTGTGCGGATGGGCAAGTATACCCTGGCACAGCACTATGCGGAGACGGTCTCGAAGGCCTTTGAACACTTTCGGGTGGACGAATCTGATCGCGACGACCTTGCGAAGTTGCAGAGAGATATTCAAGCTGACACTTTGAAGGCGGCAGTGAGATAAGGGGCTGTAGGTCATCAAAATTCGGTTTGGCGAGTTTTACGCCGCTTCCGACCAACGGTAACGATGGTGAAGATCGCCCAGCCGGGAAGTGGACACGATTCGGGTTTGAAGGCGAGAACACCTTTCGACGGCTCGTTCGGCAGGGGTGTTCTTGTCCAGGCAATGTGAGTTCGGTCTTGATGGTAGTAGGTAAGGTAGTCACGCCCAAGCCGCCGAAAATGAGATTCGTTCAGGGGAATAATGTGGTCGAGCAGTTCGCGACGCGCACTACCGACCCAGCGCTCCGCCACTCCGTT
>DATAYL010000035.1:0-5719 GCA_036272575.1 Bryobacteraceae bacterium
CCTATGCCTCGGGCGTATGCGGAAAGCCGGGCGAGGCCTGCCGGGATTGATGAGTATGCTTGGGCTCTCGGCGCTTCTCCTGGGGGGCATCCTCGGTTGCAGCAGCGGTAATTCACCGTCCACCCAGGAAACCGGCTCCAAAACGATTCTGATTACGGCGAGCACCAGTTCGTTCACGAGAACGATCCCTCTCGTGATCAACATTCAATGAAATGGAGGGGGCGGGGCGGCGCGGCACAATGCGTTGGCCCCTCTCCTCCAACCGGCAGAGTATTCAGATTGACAGGAGAGTCGTAATGGCAGACGGCAGTCCCCGATCACAAATCGACTTTGTGTTGGACAGCGAAACGGAGCAGGGCGTTGGGCCCTTTGATGTCCAGCTTGCGACAGATGTTCGTGCGATGGTTCTCGATGGTTCTCGATGGTGCGATAGGACAGGGAGAGCTGCTGTCCGATGTCCTTACTGCTATTTCCGAGAGCTACGAGTTTTAGGAGGTTGCGTTCCGCAGGTGTGAGGCAGTCAAGAATATCTCCTTCGGCGTTCGCCGCTCCAGGTGGGCGCTCCAACAGGTAGACCGACACAGCGGCGCTGACATAAGTTCTCCCATCGGAAACAGCATGGACGCCAGCGATGATCTCGTCCGGGGCGTTCTCCTTCAAGAGATAGCCCTTCACGCCTATCTCCATCGCCATTCGGAAAAAACGCTTCATCTTTGTGAGGCGTGAGGAGGATCACTTTGGTTGCGATACCTAGTTCCGCCAGCTTTTGAGCAACCTGAAGCCCATCGAACCTCGGCATCTCTATATCAAGAATCGCAATGTCCGGCTGCAACTCCTGTATAGCGGTAAATTGAGAACGGGCGGCCCCCCATTTCTCCTCTACAAGAACTTAGAAGTTCAAATCGCGAGCGAGGAATTGATGCTCGTTACTCCTATATCCGCATCGCTCAGATAGACCGTCCCGTGAGAGTCGGGGTAAACCAAGCTCTCAGTGTCAAGCTCTCAGTCTTTGGCCCGTAATTCTTTGTAAGCACGAAAGCTCCTTCAGAGCTTCACAGCAACCTTCGCAGAGGGATTTAACGTCCTACCTGTACTCCGCCCGGACACTTTCCGGGCACTACGCAGCCGGGCTCGAGTTGGGCTCGGCGTCCCACCGGTACGCTCGGCCTTGGGATGGCGTACCTGGCGTCAGAATGTCCCGCGGAAATCCAGGCCACCATCTTCATCGCAGCGCTACCTGAACTTCCCTTGCGACTCCCCGGCTGATTGCCGAGGCGCCTGTGCATCCGCACGGAAGGAGTCTTCCATGCAGCAGCGTTCTGCCTCCTCGACCAACAACCTCTCGAGTCAGCTCCCGTTCGGTCCGAAGACCCTTGTGTTCGGAGCGACGGCGCTGATCGCCTATGGCCTGACACGCCGGTCCAAAGCCGGAACCGCCCTCGCCGCTGCGGGCGGTCTGCTCGCGTACAAAGCCGCGCAGACGTCCTCGTCCAACAAAGCCGAAACCCACGCGGTCTTTCTGGTAAACGCCTCCCCGGAAGAGGCTTACAACTTGTGGCGGAACTTGGCGGGGTTGCCACGTTTCATGGTTCACCTCAAATCCGTTCGAGAGCTGGACAACCGGCGTTCCGAATGGACGGCTGTCGGCCCGGGGCAGCGCGAGATCCGTTGGAGCGCGGAGATCACTGAGGACACCCCGAACCGGCGTATTGCGTGGCGCTCGCTCCCCAACTCCGATGTTCAGACAAGCGGATCCGTTGACTTCCGCCATGACCCCCAGGGACGCGGCACCTTCGTCGGCGTCAACGTGCAATACGGCGTGCCCGGAGGTCCGCTGACATCCGGCCTCGCTGCGCTGTTTGGCAAGAACCCCGAGTTCGTCGTGCGCGAGGATGTTCGCCGCTTCAAGCAACTGCTGGAAACCGGCGAGGTGCCCACAACACGCGGCCAGACCCACGGCCCGCGCGGCATCCACGGCCACATGGAGCAGGTGATGTTCCGGGAAAAGAACAACCTAGCCACCCCGCAGGCCGCGCCAGCTTACAGCCGAACTATGTGAAGCGAACGCACGCAACGGATCACCATTTTTCTCAACACGAGGAGTTTTTATGAAAGCCGTCTGCTGGATGGGCAAAGAGAAGATGCAGGTACACAATGTGCCTGACCCCAAGATCCTCAACCCGCGCGATGCCATCGTCCGCATCACCACCACCTGTATATGCGGTTCCGACCTTCACCTCTACGACGGCTTTATTCCCACCATGGAGCAGGGCGACATCATGGGCCATGAGTTCATGGGCGAAGTCGTTGAAGTTGGTCCGGGCATCAACAAAGACAAACTCAAGGTTGGCGATCGCGTCGTCGTTCCCTTCACCATCGCCTGCGGGAACTGCCAGTTCTGCAAAGACCAGCTGTGGTCCTGCTGCGACAACTCCAACCCCAACGCCTGGATCGCCGAGAAGATGATGGGCTACAGCCCCTCCGGTCTCTTTGGCTACACTCATATGCTTGGGGGCTACTCGGGCGGACAGGCGCAATACGCGCGCGTTCCCTACGCCGACGTCGGCCCCATCAAGATCCCCGACGGCATCCCTGACGAGAAGGTGATCTTTCTGTCGGACATCTTCCCCACGGGCTATATGGGCGCGGAGAACTGCAACATTCGCCCAGGCGACACCGTCGCTGTGTGGGGCTGCGGTCCGGTGGCGCAGTTCGCCATCCGCAGCTGCTTCATGCTTGGCGCGGGGCGCGTCATAGCGATCGACCGTGTCCCGGAGCGGCTCGAAATGGCTCGCGCGGCTGGCGCAGAGACCCTGAACTTCGACGATGTGGATGTCATTGAAGCCCTGCATGAGATGACCGGCAACCGAGGTCCTGACGCCTGCATGGACGTCGTCGGCATGGAAGCCTCAGGTCACGGGGCCATGTATGCCTTAGATCGCGCCAAACAGATGGCGCGCATAGAAACCGACCGTCCGATTGTTCTTCGCCAGGTGATCATGGCCTGCAAGAAAGGCGGAACTGTTTCCATTCCGGGCGTCTACGGCGGCTTTGTCGACACGATTCCCATGGGCGCCTACATGAATAAGGCCCTCACGATGAAGACCGGCCAGACCCACATGATGCGTTACATGGCGCCTCTGCTGGAGCGGATTCAAAAGGGCGAGATCGACCCGTCCTTTGTGATCAGCCACAGACTGCCCATCGACCAGGCGCCTGAGGGCTATCGCATCTTCTGCGATAAGCAGGACCGCTGCATCAAAATCGTCCTGAAACCCTGGGAACAGTTGATGGCCGCCTGATTCAGGCTGCCGGAAGGAGACGTATATGCTTCTGATCAAGTCCGAAAACAGTCCCGATGTTGCCCTTCCGAAGGTGATCAGCCCGACGATGCACGGAATCATCGACTACTGCCACGCCGCATTCTTCTTCACCGTCGGGGTGGTTTGCGCCAGATCCGACAACAAAGCCGCGGCACGGGTAGCCTTCGCGACCAGCGGTTTTATCCTGGTGCAGTCCCTCTTAACCGACTACCGATTCGGTGCTAAACCGGTCTTCTCGTTTGAGACTCATGGCAAGATGGATACCGTGTTCGCCTCAAGCTCGTGGCTACTACCGCTGTTCTTCGGCTTCAAAGACACTCCGGCGGCTAAGATTTTTGAGGGCAACTCGCTTGCTGAAGCTTCAGTGGTCGCCACTACTGACTGGAACAGCCAACGGGCCCACTTCGAACGGGAGGCTGCCTAAACAAGCGCGTTCGTGGAGAGTGTCATGTAGGCGTATTGAGTGCGCCTCCATACAGTCCGTTACCGCAGAGGAAGTTCAGCGACACATCGAGCGTGCCAGCCTGAGAACTCGTTGCTGAACCACCGAAGCGGTCGGACGGGTCGCCAGCCGTGCATTTGTGGATAAACGGCGCTTAGTCAAACCGAAACAGTCACATCGAAGTGGAACCGAAGAAGATTCAAAAACGACTTCAGTTTATCGGGTTAGCAGTCTCGCGCAGGAGTCTTTCGGCTGGAAGCAGTGATCGAAGATCTGTCAGAGGATTTCGACGATCGAACGATAAACCGGCGTATGTTTACCGACGCAGATGTCAAGTGGCGATAACGGGCCAATGCGCTCATCGATCTCGATTTCAATGAGTGCCTTGGCGATTTCCCGCGCATCGAGATCCCACCATGGTGGTCTTCTCGATCGCTTCAGCTTTGAAGTGGCCAGTTCAAAGAGTTATCCGGTGAACTGCGGCTATGATCTGGTTCACTCTTTCGACTGTTTCCACGAGATGGGCGACCCCGTTGGAGCGCGGCGCATATGCTGTCCTCTCTGAAAGCGATTTTCGCCATGGTTTGTACACCCGCCGTCCCTCTGCTATGAGCAGCAGGAGCCTCCGGGTCCTCCCGGTTCTCGTGCATGAAGCTTCCAGACGTGTCTGGGGTCTTTGACTTGCGATATCGCCCCGCCATGTTGCCTTCCACCAAATCAAAAGCGTCGGCGCCTGATCGCATAGAACAAGGAAGCCGAACAGCGGTTGGCCATGTGGATGCCGAAATGATCCGAGCGCCATTTACCTGGCGCACTGGGAGACCCGCTTTAACGATGGTCGGCAGAAGGGCGCGCAACTGCATACATCTTGGAGGCGATTCGATCGAATAGCGCCATGTTATCCCCATTGTCTTCGTAAAGATCGAAGTGAGTCCGGTTTTCCAGATATGTAAAGTGTGGGGCTGCATTGAGGCCTTTCAGGACAGTCTCCAGCTTATGGGCTGCCCCATCAAGGTAAAAGGTATCGGCAGTTCCGACGATCAGATGAATCTTGTCTTTGAGATAGGGTCCTCGGGCAGCCCAGTTCGTCGCGACGATATGCGCGAGATCGTAGTGATCACGCCAGTAGGCAATGACCGCCGGGTCTATTTCTCCGGTTTTACGATCGAACATCTCGAGAGGGCGACCGTCCGCTCCGCGTGGCGAGAAGACCCATTCAAATGACGCTAACTGGCCGCCGTAGCTTCCGAGCACGCTTTCCAATTTCGCGAATTGCTCGATTGACGCAAGTACGTGTTCATGGTCGCGTACCAACGGATACTGCGTTCCATCCGGCCGGTGATAGAGATTGGCATGTGGGGCATAGAGGTCAATTCCCGTGAAGTCGTGGAAGTCGCTGGGATCGGGCGATGTAGACCAGGTCCCCCCAAAAAAACGTGGGAAGTTTATCTGCAGTTGCAGCGTTGCCCATCCCCCGGAGGAATGCCCTTGCAGCAATCGGCCGTTCGGACGCGCATCCATCCTGTACTTTTTTTCGAGATAGGGGATGAACTCTGCGGTGAGCGCAGTCCCCCACGGTCCGTTGTTCACCGAGTCCGCATACTCATGGGTGCCGGTCGGGAGCGACTGGTCGAGCATGATCCAGATCATCGCCGGCATTTTTCCGGATGCCATCCGGTTGTAGATCGTGAGCCCGGTGGCTTTGGCATACTTGAACGTACCGCTAAACCCATGGGTCCAATAGACCGTTGGATAGCGTTGGCTTGTGTCTTCACCGTAGCCCGGCGGCAATACAACCCATGCACGCAGATGCGTTTCGCGTCCCCAGAACTTGGTGAGAGCGGGACTAACGAAGTCCTCGTGCTCGGTGGACTGCTCAGCTACGGCCAGCTCATTGGCGCCTAATGGAGATGGACGACCAGGACGCTCCGGGGCAAAGCCGTTCAGTTCAAAG
>DATAYL010000036.1:0-16543 GCA_036272575.1 Bryobacteraceae bacterium
CCGGGATCAATTCCGGCGGCCAGCCGGCGCGAGGCTTCCTCGATCATTTGCTGATCCTTTTTCTCGAATCGAATGACTTGCGAGAGGCTCTTGTTGCCGAGCGATCGATAAGGTTTGTAGCACATGGCGTCTACCGCGAGAACGCAAGCTTTGGGGAAGGTATCCAAGACGGCGCCGGGAATCGATCCATTTCGCGGGTTGGGATAAATACGCTTCCATGCCCGGGTGTACTGTTCCGCTTCAGCCGGGAAACCCATGCGTCGCAGCAACTCCGTGCTGATGAGTAGACGCAAATAGGGCGTCGGGTGCGGACCGCGCGGATTGAAGCTTAAGACCATCTCCGGCGCCCGGCCGATCACGTCCATGAGCGATCCCAGGACTTCGGGTCCGCCCAGCAATAGCGCGCTCATGTCCGCGAACATCTCGCGGTTCCAACGCGTCCATACCGAGGCGACAGGGCGGCCCAAATCGGATTTCAAAAGGCGACTTGCAATGCTCCGGGGCACGTCTTTATTGAGTCCTAAATCGCTCTGCAGATTGTGGCTGATCTCATGCATGACAGCGCCAAGCGTCCATGGATTCACCAGGCGGTGATAGGGTAACTGAACCAGTGGAAACGGATTCAGCTGTTTGCCCAGCTTGCTCACAGGTATGCCGCGGCGGATGGTGGCCGGGGCGAAACCGGTTTTCATGAAGCAGTAAGGCGGCGGCGAAGGGATGGGCCTGGCGACACCGATGCCAGTGTAGGCGGCCTGATAGCAATCCATCGCGATGCGGTCACAACTAAGCAGCCAGTCGCCGTATTTCGATTGGCGCTGGCCGAAAAGCTCCAGATAAAAGTCCCAGATCTTCTCAATCCCCTGCACCCATCGCTGAGCATTATCTTTGTGGACCACCACGCGCTGGAGGTGCGCAGAGTGAGGGTGTTCGCTAGCAGCGCCACTTGAACTTGTGACCTTCTTGGACATGCTCAGCAGGCCGCGGCGGAGCGTGGAGATCAACTTGTTGACAACTTGAATATGACCTTCGGACGGAGCCGCCGCGCTCGTACCAAACTCTTCACGGCGGAAAGGACGTAAGGCTGCGGCGTGGCGCGTGACGTTGATCGATTGGGCGCGCAGCCAGGGCAACAAGATGGAGGGGGCAGGCCCATCGGATTGGGGCACGCTGCGCGAAGGCGGCTCCGCTTGCGCCGTTATATCGGCCAGCATCTCAGGCAGAGCAGCCATGTTTACCTCAAAACCTGCCCACAGCAACGGCAATACGCCGGCGCGGGGGCAGCAATGGGACTCGCGAGCGCCGGGGACGAAGCGTGCACACCGCAGGATGGGCAAACACATCGGCCGCCCACAAAGCGACCGTATCGCGCGCCCGGCCCTGTGTGAAGGGCGGCGGTGCGATAGGGTGAGCCCGTTGTTGCCACATAATGGCGGCCATACGGGCTATGCGGACGAACCAATCCGGGCGCTAAACGCGTATGGAAGCGGCGCTCGAGCGCGTGATGGCGGCGCAAGGCATGGGCGCGATGAAGGGGAGTGCCGAGCACTTTCCTAGTCTGTCGCGCCAAAGTACGGACAGCCGCTTGCGGGCTCACGTGAACCCCTTTGGCAGCCTGTTTGGCTAGGGCGCCCACGGTGCGGCGGGCAACGCTCGGTACGGCTCGCAGGAGGTGTCTGGTCTGAGGATTAACGTGCAGAGTACGGGCAATCCTTCCGACACCCTTCGTGAGCTGTGGGGTTACCTGGGAGATAGCTTTCGCCATGCGGGGTAAGGCTTTTCTCGCCATCGGAGCGACGGCTCTCGCCGCCACCGGAAGCAGTTTGCTGGCGGCCATTCCGATCAACGGCAGGAAATGCTCAACGGCTTCCTGTTCGCTTTCGGCTTCCGCGGCCAATTCGCCCAGGTGCTCCATCATGGCATCGGAATAAATTTTCCGGATGGGGTTGACGCCAGCTTCGAATTCACCTTCAAACTCGGTTTCGAATTCGCCCTCGAATTCTCCTTCGGCTTCGAACTCTGCTTCGCCTTCGAACTCGCCCTCGAATTCACCCTCTCCTTCGAATTCGCTTTCGAATTCGGCTTCCAATTCATACTGGGACTCGTACGCCATGCTGGTTCCTCCTTGTTAATGTTCGGCGCAAAAATTTTTTGAAAGATGCCGCCGATCCAATCGCTGCGCTCAGGGCTTGGAAAGGCCTGGCGATGGTACGGCATGAAAGACAAAGGGCGGTCAGTGAGGAGTTCGACGACGATGGGCCGTGCGGCGCGGATGCTTGTAAGCGTGACTTACCTTCACATTGCGTTTAAGAGCGGCAGTAGCGGCTTTATGGCTGCCCAACACGCGACGGACCTGGCCGGCGGCGGCCCGGGCGGCGGTCTTGCGGGTAATCGGGACGCCTCGCGCGGCCTGTCGTTTCAGAGTTTTGACGGTACGCCGCATAATCGTCGGCACGGCGCGGACCAGTGGCCTGGTTACGCGACGGCGGCGCAGAATCCGGGTAAGCACGGCAGCGCCACGCACCAGGTGCTTCATGATGCGTCGTAAGGCTCGACGGTCGGAGGGGGAAAGGACAGTGATAACGGCAGCGCCGGCCATGGCCTCTGCTTCGCCTTCGTGCTGTTCCTGGGATGCAGCTTCAGCCATCAGTTCGGCGAGCGCTTCATTGTGGGTTAACGGATGGGAGGTGATTTCATTCGCCATCTCCTGCTCACCCTCAAACTCGCCCTCGAACTCGCTTTCAAATTCGGCCTCAAACTCGCCTTCCCCGAGAGCAGAGCTGACAGCCTTGCCGACAAGGCCGCCCACTCCCGGCACGATGGCATTGCCGACGATAGGGGCGGCAACTTTGGCAACTTTCTTGAGAATGGGCGCAACGCGTTTCAGGAACTTGCCGATGCCCCCAAAAAACTGCTCGGTTTCGAATTCACCTTCGAACTCCCCCTCGAATTCGCCTTCGAATTCCCCTTCGCCTTCGAATTCGCCTTCACCCTCAAACTCACTCTCGCCAAGGAGGCTGCTGACAACATTGCCTATGCCGCTAAGCCAGCCTTCGCCTTCCACTTCGCCTTCGAGCTCGCTCTCGAATTCGCCTTCGGCTTCGAATTCCGCTTCGCCTTCGAACTCGCCCTCATGAAACTCTTGCTCCAGTTCCAACTCCAGTTCGCTTTCCTGCATGTCCGCCACTGTGCTTACCTCCTTGATTCGTGACATCGGGCTCAATCGTAGGGCGGAGATGGGCAGGGCCGCCAGTCGCATCTAACGGGTAGCGCTTTAGAGTTCGCCTGGCTGACTTAGTCAGATTATGCGACAAGACACACGAACAAAGGCACGTTCATGTCACCCGAAGATGGGACTAGGGTCTAGTGTTTTTTCGTGATACCATTCTTCGCATTCGGCCTGAATATCTGGAATTTCCAGCGGCCTGATCGGACGACGCGAGGCGCATTTTCCTGAGGTGAAAGCCTCAGTGCACAAGTCTGCGGCGGAGGAGTGACTTTGGCTATGCGGGCGGCAAAACTCCAAGAAGAAGCGCCAGTCGAGCGTGCGGCGCCGACACCGCAGGACTTACTCAGACTGCTGCTCTGCCAACTTACAAGCACGGAGCTGCGTTCGGTTTCAGCAGGCGAGGATGAATCCACGAATCACGCAGAAGAAATTATTCTCGATGTGGATGTTGACGGAGCCCGGTACCTGGTGCTGCGTCTGCCGCAGGCGACTCGCCAGCGATCGGTGCTCAGCCCTCGTGAACAGGAAATCGTCCGCATGGTTTCACAAGGGCATCCAAACAAAATCATTGCCGACGTTTTGGGCATCAGCTCATGGACAGTTTGCACCCATATGCGGCGCATATTTGCCAAGCTGGGCGTCACGTCACGCGCGGCGATGGTTGCGCGTTTACTTGAAGCCGGGACACGATGCATGGCCCGGAACAAAGGCGATACTTTGTGTTGACTGAGCTCAGGCGGGCGCGGTGTAACGAGCTTCGATGGCTTTTGCGATACGGTTCCTGCTCTCGGCGGAGTTCAGCGAACGGTCCTGTTCGATGGCCCCCGCTTCACCAGCAAGCTCTTCATCGCCGATGACGTTGGCAAACCAGTTGGAATAATCAGCGCGGCGGAGATGATAGAGCCACGTTTCATCGTCGATGCCTCGTGCGAGGAGAAGAAACGTGTTGAGGTTGCGAGTTGCCAGATGCTGTTTCCCTTCGGGGCCGCGGAACCAGAAGGCGAGTTCTTCGGCAAGCTCTCCTTCAGCATACTTACGGCGATGACGCTTCCGTTCGGCAGAACCAGGAATGGTTTGCATATGAGGCACGAGGCGATTGGAATCGAGAAACCAAACGGCAGCCTCGCCGGCCGGCAGATCGTCCGAAGAGATTTGAGGCGGCTCGACATCTCGCTTTCCGGCAAATTCCCGGAGAATTGCAGCGGGCTCTTTGCCTACGATGGCAACGGCATTGACCAGATGCAGAGCGGCTGGCGAGACATGTTCGGGATGGACGGTCACCAACATCAGACTTGTCGCCTGACCGGCAATCTCGGAAGAGGCCGGTCCCCACTCGGGAGGTAAGAGATGGTGTGCTTCGTCAATTATCAGCCAATGCGGACGACCCTGGAATAAGGCTTTCTCCTGCAGTTTACTCAGCAGAGAAGCAAAGAAAGGCGGCCGGTCGGGCAATTTGACACCGATCAGATTGATCACCAGGTTCGACTCCGGGCCGTCAAGGAGCTGGAAGATCTGCTCGAAAGAAGGAGCACGGTTCTCGTCTCCGACCGTGAAAAAACCAGCCAGGTTTTCGTAGTCGCCTTCGGGATCAATCAGGCAGGTTTGGTAGCCGCGTTCGAGAAGCCGTTCGACAAATCCGGCGACAAAGGTAGACTTCCCTCCACCGGATTGGCCACAAAGTAACAAGTTACTGCCGCACGCATTCAGTGAAATTTCCGCGCCATCCGCGTGACCGAGAGGCAATTGGTGAGAACGCGATTTCAGAGATAGCGATTGAAGATCATCGGCGAGTAAGCGTTCAATAAGTTCCTGTACGCCTGCGCCGCGCGGCTGAGCAGTGACCCAGTCCGCCTTTTCTTTAAGAGCGGGAATGGAATTGGCAACGCCCACCGAGCATTCGCAACAGCTGAGAAAGGCAAGGTCATTTTCGGCGTCACCCACGCCTACCAAGTTGTGGCGGGACAACTTCAGTTCCGACAGGGCGCGTGTGAGTCCGGTCATCTTGTTCACGCCGGAGGGGAGGACCATGACAGCCTCCTTATTGAATATGACGTGGAGATCGAGCCCCAGCTGACGAATGCTATTCAGCACGGCTGTTTCATGAGGATGCCAGGTAGCAACAATCACGTCTCCTACGCTGAGTCCTTCGACGCCGCGCTGCTTTAAATCGTCGATGAAGCGATCAGGCGGACGCTCAGCAAGCAGGTGCTTCTCGCGGGTCGAAGGCTTGAACAACACGGCGCCGTTTTCGGCTACGACGAAATCGAACAGGTGAAGCTCCGGGAAGACGCTTTCAAGGTCGGGCAGTTCCCTGCCCGTAACGAGTATGAGCTTGCGGCCAGACTGGCGGAAGCGCTTTAGAGCGGCGGAAATCTGTTGATCGACTACACCGTCATGAGCGAGCGTGCCATCGTAATCGGAGGCAAGCGCAAGGTATCTCATAGGCAGATACGTTTAGCTGATAGTGCGACTTGCGAGAGTAATAGTGACATCGTCATCCGGCGTTTTGGTGGTACCCCCGTCACTTTGCGGATGAAATTCGACACGCATCGTTTGTGCGTTCACCACGACTCGCAGATAGCCGTAGTCTTTATCATCGTAGCTTTCGAGAGTGAGAGTATCGTCAATTTTATAAGGAGTCCGATAAGTTCCACGTATGGTGGAAAGAGGCGAGTGGCCACCGCAGCCGGCTACGATAAACGGGATTTGGAAATTGTTCACCAGGCGTGTGTACCGTTGATAATTGTGCGCGTGACCGGAGAAGACGGCGTGCGGCCACACACCGGCGGACTGGCAGGCGGTATCGATATCCTTGAGCATTTGCGGGCTGCCGCCGTGATCCGTTCCGCCAGTAAAAGGTGGGTGATGGACTGCGATGATCACGGCGCCAGAGAAGTTTTCGCTCTTGATGCGTTCCAGAGCGGTTGTGAGAAACGTGATCTGACGGTTGTCGAGCACCGTATTTGAGCCGTTCTCCCCGGAAATTACGCCGGGATCTTCAAGCACGTTGCTATAGATGCCAAGTATCCGAACGAAGGGCGCCTCTAAGGTAAAGTAGACACCCGGCTGAATCATAGTGGTGCGGAGGAGGCCTCCGGAATCGGGCGACTGTGTAGGAGCGGCGGCACAAAAGTTGCGCAGAAAGGCATCAAGCGTCGGTTCGGGATCGGTTGAATAGATGACGCCATCATGATTACCAGGGATAGCGAGAATCGGCGCGGGGTAGTTGCGATAGGGCTCGTAGAACTGATCGTAGTAGTAAGTCCCCTCGCCAAAATAGTAGACGAGATCGCCGAGGTTGAAGAAGAACGAAGGTATGTCGGCGGCATTGGGCTCGCTGAAATCAGTAACCATTTTGTCGGCCACCAAAGACTGCGTGCCGGGCCCGACGACGCTTCCGGTATCGCCTACAGAATGGAAGACGATTTGCCCGGCTTGCTGAATGGCCTGCATTTTCGCCGCGCCCTCACTTCCATACACCTGTTCGAGAGTGACGATAGGTTCGGCTGCGCCACCGCGCGGCTGCGGCACGGGTTCGAGACTGTTGAGCTCGCGATCTTTCTGGTCAGTGACGGGGTTTTTGAAGCCGGTGGGGTCCTGTGAAGGCTGGGGCTGAGAAAAAATCGGCTCGCCGGGATTGGCATTATCTTTAGTGCTGGCGGACGGGTCCGTTTTTCCGGGGTTATGTTTAGCCATGCGTTAGTAGACGCGCAGTGACGCAGAACTGTGGCGAGTGGCGACGATTAATATGACCACGATGACGGACCGGTTACAAGCGAGTGTTAAGCGAAAGTGGGTACGCCGTGGACAAAGGTTCCGGCAGGTGCGAGGTGTTTGCGGATGGGGGGCGGAGTCAAATCGCGTTCCTCCGAGTTGAAGATTTTGTCAGCTTGCGAAATCAGGTAATCAGCGGTTCTGGCGGCGAGGCACTGAATGGTAAGTCCGGGGTTAGCGGAGCCTTGAGTCGGCATCACACTGCCATCGCAGACGAAGAGATTATCGACATCATGCGTGCGACCGAACATGTCAACCACAGATGCAGCGGGATCGCGGCCCATGCGCGCCGCGCCGACCAGGTGCGCATAGCGCGATTCCTGGACGACCTCTTCGGCGCCAGCCGCGCGCATGACATTCATGACGACATTCTTGCCGTAGGCGATGAGCTTTTTGTCATTCTCGTGCAGATCGAAGTTAACCTTCGCTACAGGGATACCGAACTGGTCCTTTTGATCGGCGAGTTCCACACGATTATCCGGCCAGGGAAGTATTTCACCAAGCACACCGAGCGCAGCCCAATGATTGTAGTCCATCATGACGCGGCGCATGCCCCAGCCCCAGGCGCCTTTGGCGGTCATCATCTGTTTAGCGAAAGCGATGGGCAGCGGGCCGACGGTCTGAATAGCGAAGCCGCGAGCAAAGCCACGCTTCGGGTCGGTTTCGTAAAACTCTTCGGAGCAGGCGTGCGCCGGGGGCGCCTTGTACATGCGAATCAGGTCCGCGAAGCGCCCCAGCACAACGTTACCGGCCTGCGCCATTAAATAGCGGCCGAGAGTTCCACTGGAGTTGGCAAGACCGGAGTTTAAGAGAAGGCGCGGGGTCTCGATAGCGTAGCCGCAGACGATGACTGCCTTGGCGCGCTGGAAGTGTTCGCGTCCATTTTCATCGTAGTAGTGGACGCCATTGACGCGGCGCTTATCTCGCGAGGAAATGCGAAAGGCCATGGAGCGGTCGCGGATTTCAGCTCCGTATTGAATCGCCTCGGGTACATGAGTGATGAGTGTGCTGGCTTTCGCCCCAACTTTGCAGCCTTGAATGCAGAAGCCGCGGTAGATGCAATGTGGACGATGACCATGAGAACCGGAGAGAATGGCGACGGGGCCGCCGGCGCAGGATCGAATCCCAAGTTTGGCGCAACCCCTTACGAGTACGTCGCCGACTCCACCGAGCGGATGCGGACCGTAGGGGTAGCCGTGCGGATCGCCCCAAGGGAAGTGAGCTGGACCGGCGACTGGAATTTCGCGCTCGAGCAATTCGTAGTACGGTTTCAGGTCTTGGTAGGAAATCGGCCAATCGGCGCCGACGCCGTCTTCAGTATGCACGCGGAAGTCGGACGGATGGAAGCGCGGCGCGAAGGCGGCCCAGTGGACGGATCCTCCACCGACGCCTTTGCCGCTGTTGTTTTCGCCGAGAGCGAGGGGATCAGTGCCGCCGGTAATACGAAGGTCGGTCCAATAGAGTTTGTGCGATCCGGATTCGTCGCTGACCCAGTCGCGTTCGGTATCCCAGAATGGGCCGGCTTCCAAACCGACTACGCGGAAGCCGGCTTTCGCCAGCCTTTGTAATAACACTCCGCCGGCAGAGCCGATGCCTACTATGCAGAAATCTACTGAATCATTTTCGGCAAAGCGCCGGGTATCCCTGGAAATGCTTTGTAGCGGTCCCAGCATGTGGCGCGAGTTGTTCGGCCGTTTCGTCATTCAGGTCGCTAACGCTTCCGGCTCGGAATTCAGTGCGTGCCTCCCTGGCCGGGATGGCTCTGGTGCTCAGCTGTCTGGGTGGGTTCAGAGGCATCGGAAAGAGAGGTGAGCGGAGCGCTCCACTCGTACCGGACTTCGTCTTCTTCCCAAGGCTCGGGCAAGCCGTTCTCTAACCGGGTGTAAGCGCGCGGGTACGCGGGACCGCCGAAGCCGATTTCGTCCCAGGCCCAAGGGTGCGCGTAATAAGCGGCCACGCAATCGCCGACGAGCAGCGCCCAGAAACGGTGAATCGACATCCTGGCCCAGATCTCAGGCGCCGCGAGCTGCTTGCCATCGTGAATCGATTTGAGGATGAGGTCCTGCTTCAGAGGATCCAGTTGAGCGAAGGGAAGAGCATGGATGGCCTGAGCCGTTTCGTTAATCGCCTGAATGGCGAGGCGATAGGCGTCCTGATCGGACGGCATGTCGGCGTAACGATAGCCATCGATTTTGTTTTCGAAAAGGCGCTGGTCGAGGTAATTGAGAATGGGAATTCGGAATTCGGGGAGACGATCATCCTGCGGGAGGATGCAGTCGCAAACCGCGCGTATGGTTGGTTCTTCAGCAGGGCTGAAGAAGCGCAGCGGCGGTATATCGTTTACACGTTTTTCAATCGTCTCGCGGGTGGCGGCGTCCCAGAACTTCCGCTGCGATAGCGTGCTGTAGCGGGGATAGTAGCCGGGCTGCCGCCGTTGCTCAATGGACATCAGTCGCGGCCTTCCCTTCGCAGGAGACTTGCCAGAACTCCGAGTGCGCCACAAGCGGCAAACAGCAGAGGAGCAAAAACGGGAGGACCATACAAAATGTTATAGAGCCACTTTTTTCGGCCGCCTGGACGTCGAGCGATGCCGCGCACGTGGTAGCCGAAGCCGATGGCTCCATCGAGAACAGCGACGGCTGACGATGCGGGGAGCAGCGTTTGGGCGGCGCGCTCGCTGAAGAGGGCTGCGGTGCACGCGCCAACATGAATTGGCGTGAGGATTACAGGCGTCCATTGCGCCTTGTAGCGGAAGCGACTCTTGTAGTGGGAATACCATGCTTCAAAGCCGGAGAGTACAGCCCAGATGGCAGATACAACGGTCAGGTGTTTTTGAAACTTTCCGGTGGAGAGTTCCTGGCGCCAACCGGCATTGGGCTGCCGATGGTCGTCACCGAGTTTGGGAGCTTGTTCAGGCCGCAGATAGGAGGCCATAAAGCCGAGATAGGCAGCAGTGCCAAACAGCAATGGCGCGAAAATCGGCGGCCCCATAATTATGTTGACCAGAGGAAGCCGCCAGCCGCCCGGTTTTCGCCGCACGCCGCGGATGTGGAATCCAAATCCAATCACTCCGTCGGCCAGAGTGATGAGAGAGGCATAACGGAGAAAGCCGCTGGCCGTGTGCTCATTGAAAATGCCGGCGACGCTGGCCGCGGTTACCACGCCGCTAAGAGCTACAGGCGTGTACATTATCGGATTACTGTAGCTGCCCTTGTAATGCTCATAGGCGACTTCGAGACCGCTGACGAAACTGGATGCTGCCGTCACGAAGCACATGGAGCGCTGGAAACGGCCGTCACGGATGTGCTCTACAACGGATTCGCTCAAATGATTGAGAGTTGATGTCACTCGACTGCGCTCTGATGGATATCGCAGGCCACTACAAGGCAAGACGTTGCAACGGGTAAAGCGTTTCGCAGGCGGAGGCGGGAAATTTCCACGTCACAATTGTGGAAGTTCCGAATCTTCCTTTTGGGAGAGGCGAAAAACAAATGGCGCAAACGGCTGGCGATGTGATCGTGGAGACGTTGATCGATTGGGGTGTTGATACGATTTTCGGCCTTCCCGGCGATGGGATCAATGGGGTCGTGGAGGCATTGCGCAAAAAACAAGACAAGATCAAGTTCATCCAAACGCGGCATGAAGAAGCGGCCGCATTTGCGGCTTGCGGGTACGCAAAAGTGACAGGTAGGCTCGGCGTCTGCCTGGCAACATCGGGCCCCGGAGGCATTCACCTGTTGAACGGACTCTATGACGCAAAGATGGATGGGCAGCCGGTGCTGGCAATTACCGGGTTGCAATTCCACGATCTAATCGGCACCCACACGCAGCAGGATGTTGCGCTCGACAAGCTGTTTATGGACGTGGCCCTTTACAGCGAACGTATCATGGGGGCGGCTCACGCCGAGAACGTTACGGAACTGGCCTGCCGAATCGCGCTTTCCCGAAAAGGTGTTGCGCATATCACGATTCCAACGGATATCCAGGAACAGGAGGTAAAAGAGGACGCGCGCTCAATGCGGAACAAGCCGCATCATGTGTCGGATGAGTTTGCTATTGGATCGAGACAACCAAACGCCCGCGAGATCGAACAAGCTGCGGAAATTTTGAATGCGGGAAAGAAGGTTGCGATTCTTGCAGGGCGTGGAGCACTGGGTGCGGGATCACAATTAGAGCAGGTGGCTGGACTTTTAGGCGCGCCTATTGTCAAGGCGTTGCTTGGTAAATCCTGCGTCCCAGACGACAGTCCCTACACAACCGGAGGACTGGGGCTTTTAGGGACGTTGCCTTCCGAGGAGGCGATGGAGGAGTGTGACACGCTGCTCATCGTCGGCTCGAGTCTGCCTTATATAGAGTTTTATCCGAAGCCCGGCCAGGCGAAATGCGTACAGATCGACAGGGACCCGATACGAATCAGCTTGCGATACCCGGCGGATGTGGCGTTGGTGGGAGACAGCACTGAAACCCTAAAAGCCCTGATTCCACATCTGAAGCAGAAGAGTAAAGCGTTTCTCGAGAGAGCACAAAAAGGCATGAAGAGCTGGCAAGAGACGCTCGAAGCCAGGGGAACCGCGCAGCAGATACCGATGAAACCGCAAGTTGTCGGATACGAACTGGGGAAGCGAATCCCGCAAAACGCCATTGTTACCAGCGATTCGGGGACGAACACTACGTGGTGGGCCCGCTACGTTCCGTCGCTGGCAGGGGCGATGCACACCTGCTCCGGCAACCTCGCGACGATGGCCTGCGGTTTCCCCTACGCAATTGGCGCACAAGTAGCGTATCCAAACCGGCCGGTAGTCGCGTTTGTAGGAGATGGCGGCTTCACCATGTTGATGGGTGAACTGGCTACCTGTGTAAAGTACAAGCTGCCGATCAAGATCTTCATCATCAAGAACGACACGCTGGGACAGATCAAATGGGAGCAGATGGTATTTCTCGGTAATCCGGAGTATGTCTGCGATTTGCAGCCGATCGATTTTGCAGCGGTGGCGCGCGCCTTCGGGGTGCCCAGTTTCACGATCACACAGCCAAGCGAGTGCGGTCACATTATCGAAAACGCGCTGGGCATGGATGGACCTGTGCTGATTGAATGCGTAGTGGATCAGAACGAGCCGCCGATGCCCGCGAAGGTCAAGGCAACGCAAGCGGTACATTTTGCGGAGTCACTTGCCAAGGGCACCAAAGACTGGCAGAAGATCGCGACTACAATTGCCAAAGACAGAGTAAGGGAAGTTGTCTAAGAGCGAACCGGATCAAGATTCCGGTCCTCTGTTTTCCGCCTTCAGAAGCTGAGTTTCAGCCCAATGTCAATGGTTCGGGCGCCGCCCGCTCCCGTAACAAGTCCGAAAGTTGAATCGCCCAGGCTTACGTCGGGAGTACTGAACTGCGGGGTGTTCGTGGCGCTGTACCAATCGGTCCTGAATTCCAGATTGAATCGCTCAGTGAGCGCAATGTTTTTGAACAGAGCTGCATCGAGGTTGAAGAAGCCGGGGCCCGAAAGAATGTACCGGCCGACGTTGCCGAAGGTGGGCTTGCCTGCGAGAATCGATGGATCAGCAAAGACCGAGGTATCAAACCACGGAACTGTATTAATCCCATACAATTTCTTGAATGGCCCGATCAGATCGGGCGATTGACTATTATTGGGCGTGTTCAAGGGAGTGCAGGTGCAACCGAAATTTAAAGGTAAGCCGCTCATCAGCGTGATGACACCGGTGATGCGCCAGCCTCCCAGAATGTAGTTGAGCGGACCGGTCTTCAAAAAGGGGCGTCCTTTGCCGAAGGGCAGATCGTAGATGACGCTTTGCGTGAACATGTGAGTGCGGTCGAAATCAGTGCGCGCATAGTTTCTGCGGAAATCCACGTAATAAGCGGCGGTCGGTGCGTTCTCGCTATTTTCTCCGCCAAATCCAAGCGCCTTGCCGTAAGTGTAGGAACTGGTGAGATTCAGGCCGGATGTAAATTGCCGTTTCAGACTGATCTGAAGCGAATTGTAAGAGGACGAGACTTGCCAGTAACGCAGATCCACGGCAGAGGTCATGCCATACCTCTGAAAGAAAGGCTGTCCGGCGGAGCCTTTGCCGATGAAGGCTGGGTCGGTCGTGGAATTCAGGTTGTAATCAAGTGGGATATGCACGCCGCGGCTGCCGACGTAAGCGGCGTTCAGCACCAAATGCTCCGGCAGGGCTCGTTCGTAGGCCAGGTTCCATGACTCTACGTAGGGATCGACATAGTTCTTGGCAATCGAGATGTAGGACTGGCTCTTGAGCAGCGTGGTATCAACCGGAATGAGGCCGTTTGCCGGAATTGGCGTGACAATTGGCGCCGGGAAGCCTTGCGCGAGAGTAGCCGGAGTGCCGTTCGGGAGCAGGGCGGGTCCGAAGCTGTTGATTGCGTTGAAGGCATTGTTTTGCTTTACAGGGAAGTTATAGGCATAGGTGTTGTCGGCGAAAGGCTCGTAACTGATGCCGAAGCCAGCGCGAATGACGTCCTTTTCGGATAGGCGATAAGCGAGGCCGAGGCGAGGGGCAAAATCGCGGTATCTTTGCTGCATGCCAAGGTTGGCCGGGTTGAGGCCGACACCGGCGACGACGAGCGTGTTGCGGTCGCCATCGTAATTTGAGAACCCGCCAGGGAACTGCGGCGAGGCGGCCGGATAGAACTCCCAGCGCAGGCCGAGATTCAGAGTCAATTTCGGAGACACCTGCCACTTGTCTCCGCCGTAGAGAAAGAACTGCCAAGCGCGGTAGGCGGGAAAGTAGACTGCAAGATCCCGGCCGACCTGGTTCGGGACGCCGAGCACGAGGCTCGCGAAATCGTTGGCGAAGCTGGTCTTGGGGCCGCCGTTCAGGGCAGTTTCCCCGGTCGCGAAATTCCATGTGCCGCGCGGTCCGAAGGTTTGCTCTTGCAGCAAGTCGTCACGGATGCGGATCAGGTTACCTCCGAACTTCAGAGTGTGATTGCTCAGAGTTTTCGTCCAGTTGCTGACGATGTCAAAGTCGGTTTCGGCGCGCACCCAGGGGACGCTGGCAGAGTAGCCAATCAAGGGGTTCGAAAAACCAGTGCCGTTAAAAGCTGTCATGCCGCTGGTGAAGGCGTCCAGGTTCACGCCCGGGATGCCGAACTTGGTGGAACTGTCGGTTCCGTAATCAGAATTATTGGCCTGATTGCGATAACGATTTAATCCGATGCGTGTTTCCGAGATTAGGGTGGGCGAAAAGATGTGACTCCAGTTGATGCCGGCCGAATAGGTGGCGTCGGTGCTGGTTCCTTGGAATCCACCGCCGATTGGGCCGCCGAGCACGGCACCGAAAGCGGGCGCCTGGAAGGTGGCGGGATTGGTGTAGCTGAGCCGCCCGGAGATGTGATCCTGCTCGCCTTGATACTGATCGATTTTCGCGTCGAAGGTATTGGCGTCCTGAGTAAACCGGGTGCTCTCCAAATAATTGTTGGAGTACTTCTGGGTACCGGAGAGGTTCTGATTCGCATTGGGCGGGGGCAGCAGAGCGAGGAGTTTGGCCGCCACCGGGTCGAGGCGATTAGCGGGAATTTTGTTGCCTGGGAACTGCGTACGGCCTTTCCCGCAGTTGCTCGAAGTGCCACCGGGCAGGCAATCAGCCGCGTTGCCGGTTGCGGGGTCATAGATTTTGGTCAGCGCGGGATCGGAGAAGTCCCCGCTGATCATGGCCGTGGTCGGAACACTCAACCTTTGGAACTGGCCCTGGTGGTTTGTGGTGCGCAGAAAATCGACGAAGAAGAAGGTCTTGTTTTTGCGGATGGGACCGCCCAATGCGCCGCCGAAATAGTTGTAGTCGAGGGGCGGTTTTACGAATGGCCGGCCGTTCGAGCCATAGTCAAAAAAACCTCGCGAATCCAAGCGATCGCCGCGCCACAATTCGAACACGTTACCGTGGAATTCGTTGGAGCCGGATTTCAAAATCACGTTGATCACCGCGCCCACCGCCGCGCCTTGTTCCGGATCGTAGTTGCTGGTGGTGACGTCGACCAGTTGAATGGATTCGATCGGTGGAATATAAACCTGCAGCAGGCCCGTGCGCTCGTTGTCGTTCACGCCTTCGATCTGATAGTTGTTGCCGAGACTGGATTGGCCATTGATTTGGTTATTGAGACTGTTCTGAGGATTGAAGAAACTGGAATGGTTCGATTCCGCGCGCGTGGCGCCCGGCACCAGATTGACCAGATTCTGAAAGTTACGACCGCTGCCTAATGGAAGTTCTACCGCCTGCCTGGCGTCAAGCGTAGCGCCCGTTCTAGCGGTATCGGTTTGCAGCAACGGCGGAGCGGTAGTGACTTCGATGGTTTGCGTGATCTGACCCGGCTTTAGCGACATGTCCACGCGCGACGTGCTGTTCACGAGCAGCGTGACGCCACTTTGCTGCGCGCTCGCGAAACCTTCCTTTTGCACTTTTATTTCATAGACGCCGGGCGGCAGGTTGGGAAACGTGTAAAACCCGTTCGCATCAGTAGTCGCGTTGCGGCTGGTGGTGGTACCGGTATTTGTAACGATGACTTGCGCGCCTGGAACTAACGCTTCCGTGGAGTCCCTGACGGTGCCGACTATAGTGCCATTCACCGCTTGCGCAAAAGCGCAACCGTAATAGAAAACTGCCAGCGCAAACATTGCGCAGGTCAAACGAAGATTATTCATATAACCCCTAGGATCCCGGCAGATTCGGTAAGGCAGGCAACAACTTCGGCTTTACCAAAACTTGTCGTGTTGGATCAAGTGGTGGGAAATATATCACAAACGCAAGAGGTTTGTGGGGAGGCGTTTTTGAGCAGCCGAAGATTAACAAACCCGTGAGGTGACAATCTGCAATACTCAGCCGCGATCGACAACAGGATGCCGGATTGTTGATGGAAATAGCCCCAAGAAAGATAGGGCGCACCGCGGTTTTCGCTACCAGGCAACCGATCCGTCGAGGGCAAAGGCGGAGCACCATTTGGAAAACCATATGTCTTGCCCAATTCGAAGAAAGCAAGCCCATATAAACCTTCGCGCAGTAAAACGCGGTAATGCTTTGAGCTTATGTTTGGGGGCCGTGCTCCGGCTGTGATCGGCGAATCGATCGGAATCCCGCCACACTTGTTACTCCCTGTCCGTTCGATAACTGCATCAGTATTTGTATATGACCACCAGGCAGTTGGTCACATTGAGAACGCAACGAAAAGCCAACGTCCAACGAACGAGAAAACGGTAATGACGGCACAGGTAATGCACTCAGGCGCGGACGAATTAAAGGTTCAGAGGAGGGACATATGTGCCCAGCATGCATCGCAAGCACAGCAGTAATGGTCGCCGGAGCCGGATCGACCGGAGGAATTCTGGCGGTGTGCATCGGGAAATTCAGAAAATTTTTCAGAGTGAATCGTCTCGGTCTATTTCAGAAAGCGAAGGAGAAATAAGATGGCAACAAGCAAAGAGAGAGATAAGGAACAGGGGAAAGGGCATCTCGCGATGAACACACCCCCGATCGTGTCGCAGCAGGAGTGGGAGGCTGCGCACCAGCAGCTCCTTGT
>DATAYL010000037.1:0-25527 GCA_036272575.1 Bryobacteraceae bacterium
AACCCAATTAGCGGTATGGGTAAGTGATCGTAATGTCCCTTTCCTGATCACCAGTATCGGAATGATCGTTATGCTCCTTTGGGCCGGATCTTACAAGATGACCGCTCCCGGCGCCGAAGGCATAGTTCCCCTGGTTTCCAACAGCCCGCTGATCTGGTGGCACTTCAAATTATTCGGTCCCTATATTGGAGCGGACCTAATCGGCCTTACTGAGTGGCTTTCCGCCGTCTTGATTATCGCGGGCTATTTTCGTCCCAAGGCCGGCATCGTAGGAGGGCTCATCGCAACCGTCATGTTCTTTACAACGAGCACTATGCTCATAACTACCCCCGGCGCGATTATTTCCGTCCCTGGCATTCACTGGATGAGGTACATGAGTTTCTTAGGTCTGTTCCTCTTCAAAGATGTCATTGCCCTCGGAGTGTCCTTTTACCTGATCAGCTACTTCGGTAAGAAGGCGATGCTTTCCGAAAACAAATGCCAATAGGCACTTCGCTCAACCCACTCGAGTACAAGCTCGACCAACAGGAGGATTAAGAAGTCATGAAGAATATCCCGCTCTATACCGCGATCGGTCTCGTGGCGATGTCGCTGGCAGCCCGCGCGGAAGACCTTTCCACTGCGACCGCTCCCTTGCCTCCAGGCACGTTCACGACGTCGGTGCACTCCGACGAGTGGAAGATTACAAATGCGCTGAGCGCGGCGCCTGCAACCATTGCCGAGCATGCAACGGTGATCGACCGGCCGGCGAACCCGAAGGATGACATGTCCCACGGAAGAGTGCTTCGCCAGGGGAACAACGGCTGGACTTGCATGCCCGACGTCCCCGGGAAGCCTCAGCACAACCCCATGTGCATGGATGAGACCATGATGCAGTGGTACAACGCGACCCGGGCCGGAAAAAAGCCGAACATCGATCGAGTGGGGCTGTCTTACATGTTAATGGGGGAGGCCAGGCAAGGACAGGGCGCCGCTCCCGCCAAGGATCCCGCACAAGTCAAAGAATGGTTCTATATCGGCCCGCACGTCATGATGGTGTTCCCGGACACCGCCCAAGATGCGCTACGAGGCATCAATCAGGATCTCTCCAATAACCTGCCTTACATTACGCGCCTCAGCTCGTCGGCCGATGCCACGTCAGTTTTGGTCGTCCCAATCGCCAACGGCGGCGACAGAATCAAGGAGTATCCGCTAAAGTGACATGGGAGTTATCGGTAGTAATCACAATACGATCACGGGGCACGAAGCTCGATTTCGCTATCATGACGCGCGACACCTGTGCATGTCTTCTGTAAACCTTTGTGAGATTGCGTCGCGACACCTGCCCGCCCCAGTTCCATACGCCGTCCTCACCCCTGATGATCGCCAAGAACTGCCATTGTGTATCCTCCTGATAGGCGGCGGCGGGACGCGCGATGCTCTTTTCGATCTCCAGCCGCTCTTCGACGAGTGGTGGAGAAATGGCGTTGTCCTCCCGATGATCATTGCTACTCCCACCGCCCGCCTCGACTACTACATCGAAGATCCGAGCGGGTCAGTTCACTGGGATAGCTTCGTAACCAGCGATTTCGTTCCGCTGCTTCGATCGAATTTCGGGTCTAGCGGCTGCGCTATTGCTGGAATCTCCGCGGGCGGCTATGGAGCGTTGAAGATTGCATTCGCGCAACCCACTTCTTTCGACGCAGTTGCCGTCATGCAGCCCATGCTGGAACCGGGGCTCTGCGAGTCTGAGGTCGGACAATGGAACCGTCTACATCATTCCGCTGGCGGCCCACCGCCACTCGTCGGGGAGAGCGAGATCCCGTGTTGTGGGCATTGAACAATCCCGCGAACCGAGCGCGTGAGCAGCAGAGCGCAATTCACGACTCCGGACTGGCCATCTACATCGAAGCGGCTGAAAACGATTTCCTCAATGCGCACGACGGGGCTGAATTTCTTCATCGACTGCTGTGGGATTTCGACATTTCTCACGAGTACCGATTGCTCCGTGGCGCAGACCATGGAGGCCCAAGTATGCGGCCTCGGCTTGCCGCCCTATTCTCCTGGTTAAGCTCCGTATGGAAAGAGCCCACGTTGGATGCTGCGGCTGAAGAAAATGCAACGCGGTGGTTGCAATCCGGCATGCAAGGCAAACCACCGCCGGGTGCGACCACAACCAGGGCCTTTATTCAATTTCTTCGAAGCCGGTTTGAGCCTATACGGTCCGAGGCCGCTCAACTCGACCCGAGCACAAACCGTCGGTTCGGCGTGCTGTGACGACCTGTAATCACCTATGGTCTGTGGTGTACTTACGGATCGAGCCGCAAGCCGGTGCTGCTACGCGCGCGATTGCCGCAAATGAACGGGATTTGTGGATAATAATCCGGACTGCTCGTCGAGGTCTCGAGCGGCTTGGCGCTCCATGACCTTTGCATACGTGCTGGTAGTCTGTCTCGATGCATGCACTTTGTTGGTTTCAGTTTTTCGGACCATACGCGATCCACATCTAACAGCCGTTCTTTACAAACGCTAAAAATCAAGCTACCAAGTGAGATGAAAGTTTAGAATGAAGTTGCTGTAGCACGCTAAGGGAAGGGTGAATATCCACGCGATCAACGCTCCTACACCAGCGGCACGTTCGGCCTCGCTACGCCTCAAAATTACCAGCAGAACCAGCCCCCAGCCTATATGAACCGTGAGTGGAAGAAAAAGGAGAGCCTTGCCTCCTACGTCGTCGTTCATGAGCAGTCGAATGAACCAGAAGACGGCAGTATCGACGAGCAATAACCCTAGCGATGCCACGAAACAGGTCCGCATGCCCTGTACTGCGGGACTATCGCAGGAGTTCCCCGCCCGCCTGATCACCGAGCCGCGCCCAAGTCCGATCGCGATGTTTGCTTGCGTAAGGTCGGCAATTCGTCAATTGGAACAGAAAAGCTGGGCCGAGATGCCCTTTAGCATTCAGTTTCCGTATAGCTCGTCGCTCGGCCGCTATTCGGAACAAGAGTTCGACAGTGCTGTGCCAAATTCTCGCCACCGTGAAGAAACTAACCGCTTCATCTTCCCGAATGCTGGCTCTCGAATTTGCAGCCAATGAATCGCGGAATGTGTGAGATTGCACCAAATGGCCGTTTGTATCATTGCTACCGGATTCCAAACGGCCTCATTCTTGCTTCACAGATTCCGTCAACCAGGAGGTAGCATATTGACTTTAGCGATATCGGGTTTCGGCGCTTTCTCTCAAAATACATACGGGCTCGCCTCTTCAAGCGGAACAAAAGCAAGTAACCAGGCGCCGTCCGGAACAGTTTCGAACGCCTTGAACGCGCGACGGTTTGAGCGCAGATAACGTCGACTTCAAAGGCACCTATAAGCAGGCACTTTTTCAGATTGCTGACGTTAATGGCGATGGCTTCATCTCGAAGACAGAGCTGGAGGACCAGGTCGTCCGCGGCGGCGGAACTACAGCGGATGCAGATGCATTGTACGGAGACATAAATGGTACTTCACAGGGTGTCACAAACTCCGGTGAGGTCAATGGCATAACGCAAAAGCGATTCTCGGGGGCCCTGGCCACGCCGGTGGATAACAACTTCGGCGACCAATTGCTCAAGGTCCTCGGTTCGAGCGGCGCTGGTTCCATAACAAAGTTGAAGCTGGAGCAGCTTCTAATGCAAAATGGCAAGACGGAACAGCAAGCCGAAACGATCGCGACTGAGTTCAACCTGCCGTAAGAGGCTGCCGTCTGCTCGCATAATTGCGCTCGCCGAACTGTCCTGACGAAGTATCGCTTCGTGAAGCAATGCTGATGACGATCAAACCAGCTTCCGCAGCCCGAAGCCTTTGGATGAGGGTGGGCCGCTTGCTTGAGCGGTTTACTTCCTGCTCGGCGATACCACGATCAGACCTGCTAATTGGCCGAGCTGCGAATGCGCGAGATACACCGTGCCATCCTTCGTGACGACTCCGTTGCGAGCGCCCTCGTGGGTCGGCACGACTGCAACCAGGCTGAGCTTGCCGCTGCCATCGACTCGCGCCACTGTGAGCCGCGCGTCTTTCGCCGCCCCTACATATAATGTGTGAGTTGCTGCTGAGTAATTGAGATCATCGACGCCGTCGCCGGTGTTGATAGATGACAGCTTCGCCCCATTGTGACCGGCATCCAGAACCTCCGCCTGCGTACTGCAGGCAACGAACAGGTAACCGGTTTCTTGGTCGATCGATATACCGTGCGGACCGTCCTCCCCGCACGACGATTGCCACCTCGACACAGTCTTGTGTGTTTTGAGGTCAATGGCTGTCGTGAGGTCTTTGTCCTCGTAATTCATGTACAAGACGCCTCGCCTTACATCGACGGCATAGCCTTCCGGCCGACCTTCGAATGTCAGCTTTTCTTTCTGGATCAAGGTCTGGCTGTCCAGAATACGGACGGAATTGTCACGTGGGGCGGTAACCCAGACTTCTTTTGTGGGCGCTACATAGACCACACCGTCAGGAGTGGAATCGATGTGGCCACAGGCCTTACGGGCGAGCGTTTTTTCATCCATAGCGCACACACTGGAGTCGGCTCGATCACCTACGTATACCTGGCCATCGCCAATAGAAACGCCACTCGGGCCCTGAACGCGCTTGCGACCACGGACTTCTACTTCGTTCGTAGCAAACCCCGGGATCTCACGGACGCTGTTGTTTTTTGTGTCCACCACATCGACTGAGCCAACGTTTATCGCTGGAACCCAGACATATCCGGTCTTGGGATCATAGGCGATGTAATCCATTGTGATGTTTCCTTGGCCATGGTCGGGAAGCGCCAAGGTGTGAACTGCGTAGCCCGCGCTTTGGTCACCGGCAGCGTGCGGAACAACAGCCATTGCGCCGATGCCCACTACGATTGTTAGGAACAGAGAATTTCGCCGTCGCATGCCCAGAATCGTAGCACCAGCCTTGGAACATTGTTTAGAGGAGATAAGGAATCACCCGGTATCGCACATGTGTCCGGTAATCAGGGTAGCCGGGCAACTCGTGCTCGAGGAACTTCTCTTCTTCTACAAGGCGGTAAAGCAACATCGGGATCAGCAGGAAGAAGATCGGCACGGCTGCGTAAGAGCCAAGTGCAAACGGCGTCAGACAATAGATAATCAGAAGGCCCGAGTACATGGGGTGACGCACGATGCGGTACGGACCGGCTGAGATGACTCGCTGGCCTGCTTCGACTTGCACTGTGCTGGACGCGAACGTGTTGAATCGGAGCACCAGGAACAGTAAGTAAAAGGCACACAATAGCAGAACGTCGGACGCTATCGTTACGCCCACGGGCACGGAACCGCCGAACGCGTTCGACCAACCGTATCGGTGATCGAGCCCCGAGGTCACAAACCCGATAATCCACAGCGGACCCGAAACGCGCCTGAAGAGCTTCTGTTGCTGAACATGTTCCTTTTCTTCGAAACGACGCCGCAGCAACTCGGGATCATGGCTTTTCAGGTACAGCAGAATCAGCAGACCGGAGCCCCCCAGAATGAGAACGTAAACCCAAGCCTGCCACACGTATAAGGATGCGGAAGAAATGAGAATAAGCGACAGCAGCACGATCATCCCAGATAAAAGACGTAATTGAATTTTCACAAGTATATTCACACCGGTAAGCTATTTGGTCATTAGTTCTTAGGCATTAGTATCTGATTCGCCAAATACACGACATCGTCTTCGTTCGTAACAGAACGCGCAATCTCGTCCCTTAACGGGGTAGAGAAGCGTCGGAATTCGTGTTTTCGGCACACTAAGTGCCTCGAAAACTGAGTGACTGCGTGCCATTGTAGTCCGATCCAGGGGCAAAAACAACCGAACGTATTTACTTACGCCATTTGAAATAAAGTGTCCGGAGGAAATAGGATACAGCACCAGTGAAAATAGAAGAATTCATCTGTGAATTAATCATAATGTAACTTGACGGCAGCCTCACTGGACGGCCGGTGTAGAGCAACTTGATGACACCGTTTTCCGCGCGCTGTCGGTAACATGATCTGAATCGCAGCGGCGCTCCTTGCGCAGTTTCTTGCTCCATACCAATCATTTCGGTCAGAGCGCCGACAGGTGGACATCGGCTCAGAACTGCAACGCAGGCATTGCCGACGGTGCAGCGTAATCTGTTGAAGTACTGATTTCTCGCCAACGGTCTGCATCGGCTGCACGAACCGCTTCGGCTTCAGCAGCGTACTTCAAAGCGTCACTGCCCACGAAGGAGATGGGCAGGGAGTCGGTCACTAGCGGCCAGGCCAAGGATTACTTGCGCGACCTTGGCCGGATCGCTAGTCTCCTGGCCCCGGTGAGAGCGCAACGCGTTCACGAGCGCGCCGACCGATGATTCGTAATCCGGAAGCACGTCAGGCATATTTTCGACCGCGCGAGTGCCAAAGTTGGTCCGCATTGCGCCCGGTTCGAGCGCGCACACCTTAACCCCGAACGGGGCCACTTCCTTGGCCAGGGCCTCGGTGAATCCACCAACTGCCCACTTGGCAGCATGGTACGCAGCGGCGCCGGGATTGCCAAAGCGACCACCACGGATGATATCTGAAGGATGCAACCGCTCTTTTGCTTTCGCATGACCGGTAGCGCCGCGCGACTCACGTTAACCACACCATAAAAGTTTGTGTCAATTACCGCTTTAAATCTTTCGGGAATCAATTGCTCGAACGGTGCAACATCGGCGTAGCCCGCATTATTCACGACGACTTTGACGCCCGAACGCGTCCAGCGCCGCCTGCACCGCGGCATAGGCCAAAGCCTCATCTATCACGTCGAGAGGAGCTGTGCGAACTGGATCGCCATACTTCTTCACCAGATCTTCGAGGTGGCGCGGATCGCGTGCGGTTGCGACCAGTTGATCGCCCGATGTGAGCACGGCTTCCGCGATATCGCGGCCCACTCCCTTTGCGCTGCCGGTCACTAACCAGACCTTAGACATGAAAACCTTACTTCCGAAAGACTACCAGCGCTCAGCGTCATACGATTCAACCTTACTTCTCACAGTTCCTCAAAAGCGGTCCCGGAGTACGCTTCAGATTTTGCCAACTGCTGATCCAGTCGGGCCCACGGTTCACGATCGTTTCACGCGGCACACGAAAAATCTCGGTTGTCGCGCCATCGTGCAAGCGATAGATCCAAATGACGTCCTCGGTGTTGCCCGTTTCGTGGACGATCCTTCCGTATAGGAAGTACTTGCCATCGGGAGACCAGCGGAGTGGAAAGTTGACATCCAGGTTGTCGAACTCGAAGAGCTTCTCGTCTCGTCCTGTCACTACCTGATAGAGATGCGCTTCTCCGGCGAGTTGGTGTTCGGGGCCATGGGAGCGCAGGTAACTGATCCATTGTCCGTCCGGCGCCCAAACGGGAGTAACGCCTGAGGCAACCTTTTTACCCTCACCGGAAAGGACGTTCCAAAGCAAAATAAAAACGTAAGAACCCCCGGCTGTTGAGTGGGAATCGAGCAGCCCCAGGGCGAGTTGTTTCCCGTCCGGAGACCAACTGGGGGTAGTCCAAGCATCGTGCTGCTCTCGTTCGAAGTGAGGACTTGGCCAGCCGAGCAGTTTCGCCGTTTCCGGCGTTGCCTCGAAGATGACTTTGTCGACGAGTGGCGTGTCCGAAGGGACCGCGTAGGCAAACGCCTCCGGGTGATTGGGAACTGATACGACCCACGACATCCTCGGATCGCCGCTCTTATGCTGCATGAGCGAACCGCCGCCGCTCACAGATTGCAGGCGAAAAGAGCCTGTCGTTTGCCAGAGAATCGTCCTTCCATCCTGGCTGACGTATGGCGTCAGAGATTGGTCGGCTTCGCAGAAAGAAACGTCCGGTCCGTCGAAAGGGTGAATGCGAATCTTCCCACCGGGAGCAAACGTCAACAGCGCCAGGTCTTTCGACTTGTCCTTCAATTCCGTGCTCACGTTTTGCCCCCACAGCAAGCCGGACAAAGCACAAAGGACTCCGCTGAGGTGCCCTATGATACGCCTCAATTGCCCTGCGGTGTTAACGGCGCTCATCGCCACCATTGTCTTCTAAACTTCCAACGGTGAGGAGTACCCAGTCACGATCGGCCGAACCATCTCGCACTGCGGTATCCTCGAGAATCTTGTAAACGAAGGCTGAGAGGTTGAATTCTTATGCTTACGAAAGCACGGATGCGTGGACTAGTTGGAGGCGCAGCTTAACCGAGAAACGCTGGATTATTCTCTGGAGAGCCTCAAGCACGCTGACGCGTATCTGGAACAGCTTCGTAACCAACGGCCGATTGTTAAGGTCTAATGGATCGGCCTCGCTTTTCTAGTTGCGGGTGGGGCGCTGCTCGGTTCGGCTATTGTCCTCAAGATTGGCAGAGTTGATGGCGGGCCATTTTTCTCGATGGGCTTTATCGCTGCCAGTGCGGTTGGCGTTGTGCGCGTCTGGGGATTAGCGCGCATGCGGTCCCATTGAAGTTGCACATCGCCGGACAACGGGGCAATCGCGATGAGCTACAGACCCGCTCCGGCGGGTTTCCTGGTCCGGCAATTTCCAAATTCCCGACAACACAGGAGCAATTGGGAAACTGCATCTTCAAGCACAAACGGCAACCATCACCCAACCTGCTTGGGATAGTAAAACGTGTGAATGCTTTTGATCTCTCCGTCGACGATGTGAATGCAGTCGAACACGTGGTCAATGCCGTTCGTTGTCTCCATGTCGAAGACAGTTGCAACGTAGTCTCCGTCAACAATGTGCTGCTTCGTCTGAATGCCTTTGACCATTGGCAGGATACTTCCTAGGAAGCCTTTGATCGTTTGTCGACCGGCCAGCTTTGGTACTAATGGCCCCTCGAAAGTTGCGTCCTCAGCTAGAGGCACTTCGGACAGGTCCTTCGTCGCAAAGCAGTTCAAATAGGCTTCCACGGCGGCGACTTTCTGCTCTCGTGACATTTTTTCTCCTGGTTTACATAGTCGCAGGCGACATGCCACGCCTTCCTGACACACCTCTCAAACCAAATTCACGATTCGGGCGAAGCCTAGTGTATCGGGCCGCGTCGGACCGGGAATTAGCAGTCGCTGTAGGATAACGGGCAACACGGAGAGTGAATAGTCGAACGCGATATCAAGCCCCGATTACTTCCGCGAACGGCATACCGTAAATCGCTGTGTTTGCTCACTGGCCAAAATGTCTGGTTTACTTCCATTAACAGCTTGGGAGGCGGAGCCTGAGGGAAACCAGGTCGCGCGCCATTCGGTGGTAACCCGGTTTCACAGCCTGTGTGAACTTCTGGATGGGGGCGCCAAGGATCCCTTCAAAGCCTCACTCATGGGCGGGCCTTGCACAAAGCTGTTGCAGGCCGATTTCGTTGTGCAACACAGTTCTGCAACACGGAAATCGAGGAAACAAGATCAGCATTGTCTTGCTGCACAAACCCTGGATGCTGTTGAAAAACTCTGGCCAACTTCCGGTTATGCCCGGCATCCGCCCAGAACCCTATCGATGAGTGACTCGCGCGTAGGATAGAAGATCGACCGCATCCCTATGGAACATCACGACACCATGATCATTAAAGGCGGCTATCCCTTGAGCGGCGAGATTACTCTTCGCGAGGCAAAAAACAGCGTGTCGAAGAATATGGTCGCAGCGCTGCTGACCGCGCAGACCTGCGTGCTTCGCAATGTGCCTTCAATTCGGGATGTGCATATCGTCTGCGACATGATCAGGCGTCTCGGCGGCAAGGCCACCCTGACCGAAAGCGGCGATGTCGAAATTTCGGTAGGCGAACCAGGAACGTTGTCGGCCGCCGACTGGGCCGAGTTCGCCAGCCAGAGCCGCATTCCGATTTTGTTGTGTGGCCCTCTTCTCGCACGTCTGGGAGCGGCGGTGATTGCAATCGGGCCGCGCCCGGTCGACTTCCACATCCCAGCTCTCCGCAACTTCGGCGCGACCATCGAAGACCGTGGAGCCGACGGGCTGCTGCTCCGCGCACTGAAGCTCAGGGGCTGCAAAATCAGGCTCGATTATCCCAGCGTCGGTGCTACCGAACAAGTGCTTTTGACAGCCGTTCTCGCCGAAGGAGTCACGGAATTGTCCAATGCCGCAGTCGAGCCCGAAATCATGGACCTTATTATGCTGCTGCAGAAAATGGGCGCTGTGATCTCGGTCGATACGGATCGCGTGATCACAGTGACCGGCGTCGGCTCGCTTAGAGGCTTTTTCCATACCGCTATGCCGGACCCGCTGGAAGCCGCTTCGTGGGCATGTGCCGCAGTCTCCACTGGAGGAGACATATTGGTTCGCAATGCCCGGCAGATGGACTTGATGACCTTTTGAACAAGTTCCGGCAGCTCGGCGGAGAGTTCGAGGTACTGGACCACGGAATCCGGTTTGCGCGAGCCGCATCGGTTCTTCAGCCGGTCGTCATCGAGACTGATGTTTACCCCGGATTCAGGACAGACTGGCAGCAGCCTTTCGTTGTGGCACTGACTCAGGCGGCCGGTGTCTCGATTGTTCATGAGACGGTATACGAAAACCGTTTCGGTTATACCTCCGCCTTGAATCGGATGGGCGCCAACATCCAGCTCCATCGCGAATGCCTAGGCGGCAAGCGGTGCAGATTCGGCCAACGCAATCACCTGCATAGCGCCGTAATCGCGGGGCATACTCCACTCGAGGGCGCCGAAGTTTACGTACCTGACCTCCGGGCAGGGTTTTCGTACGTCATCGCAGCTCTCGCGGCAGAAGGCCGGTCTATTGTAGGAAATGTGCAATTGATTCGGCGAGGTTACGAAGACCTTCCGATGAAGCTGCAGTCACTCGGAGCCCACATCGAGTTTTAAGGTCAGTTGCAAACCGAAATCCCGAAAGGGCTAGTCGCACGGCAGGAAAGGAATCGTCTGGGCCGCTGCAAACATCTGTGGCCGAGCTGCAGAAATATATCCAGCTTCAACGTTTCCTCGTGATTCTGGTTACGTGAACCAGTGTCCGCACGGTCGGCCATCCGTCAATTGAACCAGCGGGCGGGCAGGCCGACCAATGTTCGTGTAGCGCGCGACTCGGGATCAAGTCGACGATGACTCGCCGGGAATCCAGACTAGCCGCCCAATGGCGTTGGTTCGTGGCAAGCACGTTGGCCCCAACAGGCGTGGAGAAGCCCGGTGAGGAACCAGAATGAAGGTTCGCGCCACGGGGCTGTCAACGCTCTGTACTCCTCCTCCTGCGCCTCGGTCAAGCCACCACCAGCTTGCTCCCATGTACGGATGGCCTCTAGCGTCTCCTGCCACCAACGCGCCCAAGAGCTGCCCCCGCGTACTACTTCGGCACTTGCCTCGTGGCGGATGTTTTCCAGGCCGCAGTGCTCGAATAACAGCGGCAGCTTCCGTCCAAAGGCCGGGTCATAGCCGCGCGACACCCACCACTCGCCATCCCGCCAGGCATCGTTGTAGCGTGCGCAGTAGGGATGAGACGGATCCACCGGAACAATTGTGCCCCAGTCACCATCCTCATCGACGAGCCATCCTCCAGGCCGCAAACACTCGACCATGCGCCGGATGGCCTGCTCTTGTTGATCGGCGAGCCAGAACAGCATCAAACGCGACGACACCAGATCGAACGAGCCTGGGCCAAGCGCCTCCAAGGGATCCTCCAGGATGTTGTGCTGCCGTACCTCGACGTTCGGATGATTGAGTCGCTTCAGGTACGTGACATCGATATCTGTCGCCACGACCTGGCCGCTCTCCCCAACACGCTCGGCCAGCCAGACGGCCATGGATCCCCGGCCCGCTCCGACCTCAAGACACCGCCAACCAGGCTGGACAAGTTCACGCCGCCGGCGAGAGAGCGGATCGAAGATCTGTTCCAACAGATCCAGGCGGTCGTCTTCGGCTTGTTGGCGTCCCTTCGCATTGAGCCGGTAACCCGGCCCGACATCCAGATACTCAAGGACTCTGGAACCGTCCTGGCGGTCTGCCATGGCCCAAACCATACCGAAGAGGCTTCACTGTGTCAAGGGCAGGAAATTCATTTGTGGCTTGGGAAACTTGCAATCCCATGATTGCGCCCGTTCTAGGCGAGCGGTCGGCTATCCGGAAACTACGAAGCAGTGTCACTCCGCCTCCGGCTCCGCAACACCGCTTCCGCAATTCTCCAACAGGAGATTGCTACTCGTGTCCTAGGACCAGAGTGTCACCCATGTCCCGGGCCATACATCCTGCCCTAATTCCCTACCGCAGCCCCGCTGCCTTCAACATCCACTCATTCTGTGTGCACACCGCGCACTCGCAACCGCCCCGCTCTTTCGGCCGCGGCAAATTTCCCCCGCACGGCTGCAAATGCCCGCGCGCCGAAACACTCTCTTTGGCGATCTGCTCAAGCCAGCGCTCCCATACCATGCGTTGCACACCCAACCCGCCAGCGTTAGCCGTTCGCGCGTCGCTCGTCGTCCATCCATACTCCGGCGGCACCGCTCCTACAAAAAACAGCCTCCGGTATACCAGGTCCGGAATCCGCTCCCGCTTCGCCACAATCTTCTGCAGTTTCTCGTTCGAAGGATACAGCTTCGTCACCGTCTCCCCCGTCGCCGCCGTCGAGACTTCCACCCATTGCTCGAGCACATTCAGCTTCTCGCTTTTCTTTTTTGCGTGGCCTTTCGCCGATTCGCGCACGCAAGCCTGCGGCTGCTGCGGCGCTTCCTTCTTGCGCGATTCGGCAAGCTGCTCCTCGAGCTTGCTCTTCTCGCGCACGATCTTCGCAATCACAAATTCGTAGTTCAAGTTGTTCTTCCTCAATCGTTGTACTGCTTCGAATGATCGATAAAATGCCCGCTCCGCCGTCGTCTTATAGCGCTGCATCAACTCGAGCTTGTGCTCCTGCGCCGCGTTCCAGTCTGCCGGATGCCATGTCTTCTCCCCGCCCGCTACCGCTCCTTCGGCTTCCAGATACCGCCGGTTCGCCCGTTTCATCAGCCACGAGTTCAGGATCAGCTGCTCCAGCAGCTGCTCTTCCACGAAACTCTGCGGCTCGAACTGCGCCAGCCATCCGTCGCACAATTGCTGATACTGTTCCGGTGTCTCATCCGCCAGTACGAAAAGATGCTTTGCGCGCATGCCATGCGTCGTCCGGTTCTGGCTCGACCGAGCTTTCCCTTCGAGCGTCTTCGGCCCGCCTCCGCGCTTCTTTTCTTCCGGCATTCCTGCGCGCAGTTTCGCAATCCACCCGTGCCAGACGCCCGCCCAAATCCCACCTAAGTCACTGTAAACATGCAATAAAATATTTCTTTCAGAACCGCGACCCTCAGGAAGCGGCCTTTACTTATCGGCGTCCATCGGCGGCCCATCACTCTCCACGAGTTTGTTTGGCAAAATCAACTCCGTCCCTTTGCTATCCTGGCGTTTCAATCACAATTT
The DNA here is from genome assembly GCA_036272575.1 of Bryobacteraceae bacterium. Classification (GTDB taxonomy): domain Bacteria; phylum Acidobacteriota; class Terriglobia; order Bryobacterales; family Bryobacteraceae; genus Bog-105. The sequence continues at coordinate 13,383 of DATAYL010000037.1, forward strand.
GCCCGTTGAATCATGCGCTGACCTCTCTTGCGGGCGCTCTTTTCACGCCATGCACCCCTTTGAACTCACGCGCCAGCTCATCGACATCGAATCGATTACGCCCGACGAGTTCGAAGTCGGCAACTTTGTCTGGAACTACCTGTCCGATCTCGTCGCCCGTTTCGATGGCCGCGCCGAGCGCCTCCCCGTCGAGCCCCGGCGCGACAACATCTTCGTCTGCTTCGGACAGCCCACCGTCACTCTGTCCACCCACCTCGACACCGTCCCCCCTTTTTTCCCGGCCCGCGAAGACTCCACCCATATCTGGGGCCGTGGCGCCTGTGACACCAAAGGCATCATCGCCGCCATGATCACGGCCGCCGAGCAGCTCCTCGCCGCCGGCCATCGCAATCTCGCTCTCCTCTTCGTGGTTGGCGAGGAACGCAACAGCGCCGGAGCCAAAGCCGCTGCCCAGACTCCGCGCGGCAGCCGCTTCCTCATCAACGGCGAACCCACTGGCAATAAACTCGCTCTCGGCTCTAAAGGCGCTCTCCGCTATCTCGTCAGGGCTTCCGGCCGCATGGCCCACTCCGCCTATCCCGAGCTCGGCGAATCCGCCATCGACAAACTCCTCACCGCGCTCGCTCGCGTCCGCGCCGTCCCGTTGCCCGAAAACTCGCTTCTCGGCAAAAGCACCCTTAACATCGGTCGCATCGAAGGCGGTCGCGCGCCCAACGTCATCGCTGATTCCGCCTCCGCCGAACTACTAATCCGCGTAGTCGACGATGCGGTCGCTCTGCGCTCGGCCATCGAACAAGCTGCTACGCCCGAGGCGCGGGCCGAAGAAGTGCTGCTCATCCCCGCTGTCGAACTCGGCTCGCTCGACGGCTTTCCCACCACCGTCGTCGCCTTCACCACTGACATCCCCGCCTTCGAGGGCGCTTGGGGCCGCCCCTTTCTCATCGGTCCCGGCAGCATCCATGTCGCGCATACCGCGGACGAGAATATCCCTAAAGCCGAACTGCTCGATGCTATCGAAATCTACAAACGCCTCACACTTGAACTTGGCCGATAATGAATCACTGCTTTTCAGAGCCATGAGCGAAGCGATTGGACTAGCGTTATGAAACCCATCGAAGTCGGCATTCTTGGCGCCACTGGCATGGTCGGCCAGCACTTCATCCGCTTCCTGCAGGGCCACCCCTGGTTCAAACTCACCTGGCTCGGCGCAAGCGATCGTTCGGCCGGCAAGAAACTCTCCGAAGCCACCACTTGGCGTCTCGAAGGCGATATGCCTGCTTCGGCCGCCGCTCTAACCGTTTCCGATTCGAAGCCCGGTAACGCCCCGCAACTCGTCTTCTCCGCCATGGATGCTTCCGTTGCTACCGAAATTGAGCGCGCGTTCGCCTCCGCCGGCCACTACGTCGTCTCCAATTCCCGCAATCACCGCATGGAGCCCGATGTCCCGCTGATCGTCCCGGAAATCAATCCGCACCATCTTTCGCTCGTCAAAACCCAACAGGCCAACCGCGGTTGGAAAGGAGCCATAGTCACCAATCCCAACTGCTCCACCATCACCCTCACGCTCGCTCTCGCCGCCCTCAAGCCCTGCGGCATCGAGCGCATCCTCGCCGCTACTATGCAAGCCGTTTCCGGCGCCGGCTACCCAGGCGTCGCCTCCATGGACATCCTCGCCAACGTCATCCCCTTCATCGGCTCCGAAGAAGAAAAAATGCAGGTTGAAACACAAAAGATTTTAGGCGAAGCCGCTGCGCCGCTCGACGCCCAGGTCAGCGCTCATTGCAATCGCGTCCCGGTCACCGATGGCCACACTGTCGCCGCCTCCGTCTCGTTCGCCAACAAACCGTCGCTTGATGAAGCCCGCGCCGCCCTTGAATCCTTTCGGGGCCTCCCGCAGGAGCGCCAACTTCCCAGCGCGCCCGTCCACCCGGTTATCTACTTGCCGCAGGAGGATCGTCCGCAGCCCCGCCGCGATGCCGCCCGCGAAAACGGCATGTCTGTCTTCGTGGGCCGTCTCCGCAAATGCCCCGTGCTCGATCTCAAGTTCGTCGCCTGCGGCCACAACACCATCCGCGGAGCTGCCGGTGCCGCCGTCCTCAACGCCGAGCTCATGCTCTCCGAAGGTCTCCTCTAAGAACGCCATGATCGTCATGAAATTCGGCGGCAGTTCCGTCGAATCGCAAGCGGCTATCGAGCGCGTCACCGCCATCGTCCGTCTCCACGAGAAGCGCCGTCCCATCGTCGTCGTCTCCGCAATGGGGCGCACCACCAATAAGCTCCTCGAAACTGCCCGCCATGCCGCCGCGGGCCGCCGCGAAGAAGCCCTTTCCCTCGTCGAAGAACTCCGAGCCCACCACCTCGCTCACGGGCTCCCGCTCGCCGGTGCGGCCGCTGCCGACCTCGAACGCTTCATCCGCACGCACTTCGATTGGCTCGAAGATCTCGTCAAAGGGCTCGCCGTCGTCGGTGAACTTTCACCCCGCTCCATGGACACCATCGCCAGCGCCGGGGAACGACTTTCGAGTCTCATCGTCAGCTTCGCCTTTCGCGCCGCCGGCATCCCCACCCAGCATGTCGATGCGCGCCGTGTGATCTTTACCGACGATCGCTTTACCGAAGCTCGTCCGCTCTTTGACGAATCTTTTGCCGCGCTGGCTGAACGCGTCACTCCTGTCGCCGAGTCTTTCGTGGTTGTCATGGGCGGTTTCATCGGTTCCACGCTGAACAACCAGACCACCACTCTCGGCCGCGGGGGCTCTGATTTCTCCGCCTCTATCGTCGGCGCCGGCGTCGGCGCCGAAGAAATCCAGATTTGGACCGATGTCGATGGCATGCTCACCGCCGACCCCCGCATCATTCCCGGCGGCCATCGCGTCAAAAGCCTGTCGTTCGCCGAAGCCGCGGAAATGGCTTATTTCGGCGCCAAGGTGCTGCACCCCGCCACCGTTGTCCCTGCTGTTGAGAAAAACATTCCCGTCGTGATTCTCAATTCCTGCCGTCCGGAGATTGCAGGCACGCGCATCACGGCTTCCAGCGCTCCATCCCGCAATCCCGTCAAGTCCATCTCCTGCAAACGCGCCGTCACGATAGTCAACATTCGTTCGACGCGCATGCTGATGGCCCACGGCTTCCTCCGTCGCATCTTTGAAGTCTTCGACCGCCACTCTACCAGCGTCGATATGGTCACCACCTCCGAAGTCAGCGTCTCCCTCACGCTTGATTCGTCTGATCATTTGCCGGCGATCGCCGCCGAGCTGCGCCAATTCGCCGACGTTACCATCGAAGCCAACCAGGCCCTTATCTGCCTTGTCGGTGAAAACATCCGCCACACTCCCGGCATCGCCGGACGTGCTTTCGAAGTGTTGAGCACGGTGAACATCCGCATGATTTCCCAGGGAGCGTCACTCTTGAATTTAGGCTTCGTGCTCGCTGAATCTGATCTGCAGCCTGCGGTCGCCGCTCTGCACCAGGAGTTCTTTTCTGACCTTGACCCAACCATCTTCGACTAAACATCTCGCGCTCATCGGTTACGGGAAGATGAACAAGCTTGTCGAACAGCTCGCTCCCGAATACGGCTTTGAAATTGCTCCGGTTGAAAAAGCCGATGTCGCTATGGAGTTCACTCATCCGGACAGCGCGCCCGCCAATCTCAGACGTCTTGCTCTGGCCCGCATTCCTACCGTCTGCGGCACTACCGGCTGGTACAGCGAACTGCCCGCGATCGCCGCCTTGTTCCAGGAGAACGATACGCCCCTTGTCACCAGTCCCAACTTCTCCGTAGGTGTGGCCGTATTTAAGCGCTTAGCCGGGTTCGCCGCCGAACTGCTGAAAGATCAAACGGAATACGGCGCCTGGGCTTGGGAAATCCATCACGACGCGAAGAAAGACTCGCCCTCCGGCACTCTAATCCAACTTGTCGAGACCATGCGCCAGCACGGCTACTCTCGTTTCATCGACACAGCCGCGAGCCGTGCCGGCAAACATCCCGGCACTCACGAGATCGGCTTCGATTCCGCCGCCGACACTATCACGCTCCGCCACTCCGCCCGCAGCCGTGAAGGGTTTGCCCGTGGCGCTCTCAAATCCGCTCAATGGATCCTCGGCCGCCAGGGCATCTACACCTTCGACGACGTCCTCTTCCCCCCTAATTGCTGAACTTTTCAGTCGCGGGAGCATGGTCGTGTCTTAGGGACAATTTGTTACGGATGTGTCCGATCCGGACATTGGGGGGAATTGGTCGGGGCGAGTGGATTCGAACCACCGGCCTCCTGGTCCCGAACCAGGCGCTCTAGCCAGGCTGAGCCACGCCCCGAACATCTCTAGTGTATCGGGTCTGGGTTTACGGCTGCAATGGAACGCTACTTAGATTGCCAATTGCATGTCAATTGACGCGCTTTAACTCTTCTTCCAGACCGCTCATTCCTTTACGGCGGTATACGTCTGCCAGACGTTGTTGCTCTGGAGACGCGGCTAGAGCACGCCGCAGAATCGGATCAGAGGTAGCTGCCCGGATGTCCATTCGACTAGGAATCCACATTTTCCCGTCCGAGAATTCCACGTCGTTTACGTAAGCCAAGAGCGCATCCACCACCATCGGTTGTCCGCTCGGCCGAGAAAAGCGAAGCGTACCGGGCTGCGTCATGCTGACGGTCTCAACAGGCGCTAATTCCCTAGCCGAAGGTACCGAGCCCGCCATGAAATCCTGTCCACGATCGTCTCGTATAATCCAGCCAACTGCGAAATCGCGCACAGGTCTACCGGAAATATTGCGCACCTGCAGCTGAGACGTCTGAACCTCATTCCCGGCAATCTGGGCGTTCCCGCCGATCGGCTGTACTGGTGAACTCGGAAAGGCGACCGCGCTCACCGACATGGGCTGCGTCCGCGTGGCCACCGCACCAGGTCCACGAAGCAATTCAAGACCGAGTTGAGAGAAATTAAAATCCTGCAGACCGAAGTTCAACTCCTCACGCAGTTCCGCCAATTGCCCTGTCTCCAGCAGTCTTGCGAGATAGCGGCGATCCCGCCGGGCTTCCATTTCGTACACGGCCAGCATCCGGTGAGAATGAAGCTTGTCCGGCCCATAAGCTGACAGATCGGAAAACAGCGCACAATCTAACGAGACCTGCATGATCGCGCCTTTTGAGCGGCCCATGTTCAGAGGCCGCAGCAATTCCAGGTCGATGCGCACCGGGAACACCGCGCCAGGTTCCGCGTGCAAGCTTGGAACCGTCACGGAGCCTCTGCCTGACGGGGTAAGATCAGGTGTTTCCACCATGAGGGTCAAACCGGAGATAGGTTTCGCTCCGGTGTTACGCAGCAGCAAGGAGGCGTGCAGATCAACCACTATCGAAGCGCCCCGAACAGTCGCCGTGGTGGGGCCCGGCTCCTGAAGGCTTACATGAACGGGTAGCACCGGCGAATCGTGCGGAAACTCCACATCGAGCCAGCGATCCGAGTTGTCCAGAGCAAACAGGCTGACCGGCAGCAAAAAAACAAACGCCGCCCAGCGCACCGGGGTGCTCAAACTACTGCCCGTAAACATTGTTGATTGTCAGCTGACCTGTATCCTCATCCACGTAGCGCGCGGCCACTGAGGAATTACCCGAACGGGAAATGACAGCGCTGCCGGGATGCAGAATCGTGAGGGTTACGCCTTGCGAACGAACGGCGATGCCATTCGGCGTTGTCTCGATCACGTTGGTTAGTTTGACTGGCTCCCGGGCGCCAAATAATTTGGAGAGCGATGCCGTCAAATGCTCGGTTTGTTGGCGCGGGATGTGCGTCACCCACCCAGCCACAAACAAAGCACACAGACCCGCGCCCAGTGCCAGACGCGGAATCCAGGTCCTCCGGCGGCCTACCTTCTCAATGCAGCGAGCGGCGGAAACACCCACCACGATGTTGCCAATCATCTCCCGCTCGAGAGTGTTCCAGTCTGCAATTGCCTCGAAAGCAGTCAGCGTCTCAGTGGCGGCTTCGCGCTTCAACTCGGTAACGGCGGCCGTCACCTGGGAAACTTGCCGCTCGCATTCGGCACACTCCGCCAAATGCAGCCGGAGACGGCGCTGCAGGAAGAACGGAAGATCTCCGCGCGAGTAAAGTGCCAGATATTCAGGCGAGGGATGCGAAGCGCTCTTAAACAAAGGAGCCTTCATCACGACTTCCGATCCTCAAGATACCGCTTGAACTTATTGCGCGCGTTTGCGATATGAGAACGCACGGTGGCCATGGAGCAATTCATGTGCTCGGCGACCTGGTCGGCCGGAATATCCTCGACGTCCCGCAGAAGAAGGGCCATGCGCTCGCGCTCTGTCAGCAGCGCCAGGCCTCCGTCCAGATGCTGCTTCCACTCGCCGCGCAGAACGGATTGTTCCGGATCGGCCCAGGGTGTCGCAAATCCGGCTAGCTGGTTGACGTCGGTGAAGGAAAGTTTTTTCTTGCGCCGCAAAAAGTCTATCGCCGTGTTCGCTGCAATCCGGGAAAGCCAGTGGGGTGCCCTGAGCGCATCTTTCAACTGCCCTTGCCGCTGGAGTGCTTTGATGAATGTTTCCTGCGTCAGATCCTGGGCATCGTCGACATTGCCGACCATGCGGTAAATCAGCAGGAAAATACGTCGCAGATTGGCCTGGATAAACTCCGACTGGGTATCGTCGCTTTGATGAAGCTGGGAATGCGAAAGCGGTGTTAAGGGATCGCTCACGCTACTCTCCAGCTTCGGCAAGATATTAAAAACGTGCCCACGGTTTGCCGGGCGAGCCGAGGCGTTATTTCGATCGCAAACTGACGGGAGCATTCCTCTAAACAGGAATGACGAACGGACAGCGAAAACGTGCAATGCTCCCCAGTCATCGAAGCTATTTTAGAGTATATGAGACCTGTAGCGATCGTAGGCATAGGGAAAACAGCTTTCGGCGCATTTCCTGACCGGGGACTCCGGTCCTTAACGCTAGAGGCGATCGCCCATGCCCTGGAAGAGGCCCACGTATCCTCTCCCATGGTTGAGGCTTTCTACCTCGGAAATTTCGCGGGGCCGTCGTTTGTTGGTCAAAATCATCTTGCACCCTATATCGGAATGGCGGCCGGCTTTGAGGGCGTGCCCTCCACCCGTTTTGAAGATGCTTGCGCCTCGAGCGGCTCCGCATTTTTTCACGGCTGGCAAAGTGTCGCTGCGGGAATTTATAACGTAGTAGTGGTGGCCGGTGTTGAGAAGATGACCTCACAGGCGACACCTCGCGTCACCGAAATTCTGGCCGGAGCGGGTGATATGGCGGGAGAGGGCCGGGCCGGAGCGACCTTTCCAGCGCTGTTCGGCATGATTGCGCGGCGGCACATGCACCAATACGGAACCACCCGCGAGCATCTTGCTTCCGTGTCTGTTAAGAATCACGCGAACGGCGCAAAAAACCCACTCGCGCATATGCAAAAAGTGATTACTCTCGAGCAGGCGCTGGCCGGCAAACCAATCGCGGAGCCACTGACTGTTTATGATTGCTCGCTGATTAGCGATGGAGCAGCCGCCGTAGTCATTGTCCCATTGGAGAGAGCCGCGGATTTCAATCCGAAATTCGCAAAAGTTCTTGCGGTGACGCAGACTTCAGACTACGTGGCATTGGATCAAAAGGCCGACATCACGGAGTTTCCAGCGGTAAAACTGGCTGGAGCGAAGGCCTACCAGGCAGCGCGCATCAGACCACAGGAAATTGATCTGGCGGAACTGCACGACTGCTTCACCATCGCCGAAATAGTAGCCAGCGAAGATCTGGGTTTTGTTGAGAAGGGCGAAGGTGGCCCGTTTGCGGCTGCGGGGTGCACCGCGATTGACGGCCGGCTGCCAATAAATACCAGCGGAGGACTGAAATCAAAGGGCCATCCTGTAGGGGCTACCGGCGTCGGGCAAATATGCGACGTTGTAATGCAGCTGCGGGGCGAAAGCGGTGAAAGACAGGTAAAACGCCATCATCTCGGCCTGGCGCAAAACCTGGGCGGTTCGGGCGCTACCTGCGTGGTCACTATTCTGGAGGCGGCATGACCGATAAACAGGACGGACGCGCCGGGACCGTGTATACGGAAACGGTGGTGCATGCTCCGCCCTCCCAGTTCGCGTCTGACGCGCCCTACCAATTAGCCATAATCGATCTTGCGGGCGGTGGTAGAACTACCGTGCGTATAAATGGCCGGGTGCAGGTGGGCGACCGCGTACTGTTTACAGAAGAGCGCGACGGCGTAGCTTATTACGAGAAAGCGGAAGCAGAGCCGTAGAGCTCGCTTCCGCAGTTGTTCTCGCTAAGGTTGATTCGGTGAATTGGGCGTTGATGATGGACTAGATGTGTCGGTCGTATCCGAGGGTCGCCGCTGTAACTTCGGACGATCGTCCTCATCTCCGGTCGATTTCTTCGAAGGATCGGTTTCGTCCTCAATAGGCGTATTCGAATTGGGATTGCGGCGTAGGGTAGGCTTGTTCGGATCGTCTTTTGTTTTGTCAGGCCGGCGCTGATTTTCAAGCATTGCCAAACGAAGCTTGACGTCGTTAAACTCCGAAGTTGTCACCACGTACTCCGGACGCGGTTTCAAATCCGTAATCTCTTTCTGACATTTGGTGATCCGGTCTTCAGTTGGCGGATGAGTCGCAAATAACTTCGAGACAGTACCGGGTTTGCGTTTCTCGAGCGTTTCGATCTTCTCGAAGAAATCGACCAGAGCCGTGGGATCGTAGCCGGCTTTGTACATGTATTGGATGCCGAGGTAATCGGCTTCACCTTCAAAGGTTCGCGAAAACTTGAGGAACGACACGGGAATGATCAGCCCCGAAGCTTCGTAAATTCCGTAGGCAGCGGCACCGCCCATGAAAATCAGGGGGATGGTGGCCAGCTGGGCAATTTCTCCACGAGTGGCTTGGCGCGTGCCGTGCCGGGCGGCCACGTGGGCGATCTCGTGTGCCATGACACCCGCGAGCTCAGCCTCTGTGTCGGCCTTCAGAATCAAGCCGGATTGTACAAAGAAAAAGCCTCCAGGAAGCGCAAAAGCATTCACCGTAGGATCCTCGATGACTTTGATGGTGAACGGAACCTTCGCGTCGGAATTACGGACGAGGTTCTGTCCCACCCGGTTCACGTATTCGGCAACTACCGGGTCGTCGATGACCTTCGATTGCCGTTGGACCTGAGCCGCCATCTGCTTGCCGAGAGCGATCTCTTTTTCAAGCGAGTAGAAATTGACTTTCCCCGATACGTTGCGATCGCCGATCGCATCAGGATCACTTTTTGAGTTTTTGTCGTCACCCGGAAAGGCAGAGACCGGAACAGATAACAGCAAGGCAAGCGTAAAGCTTACAAAAGATCTAACAAACGTAAGTCGCCGCACAGGAACTCCTTTTAACGAGCAGCCTTCGAGTACAAAAAGAGAGGGTTAAATTGTAAAACGCAAGCTTCCTACAGTATAGAGCCAAATGCCTCACGGAGGATCATTTCACTTCCGGTGCGGAAGCGCCTTTTTTTTCGGAAAACCCGAGAGACGCTCCCCACCGGATTACAGGAGATCTAGAGCTGCTAACGTATTCTCGGAGAAATGGGTTACGAAAATGTTGCGGCAGCGCCGGAGCAGCACATCCTACCTGTCTATGAGAGATACCGCGATCAATTCCCCGTCACCGCAAACCTTGTTTACCTGAATCACGCCGCTGTGACGCCACTTTGCAAACCCGCGGCGGACGCCATGAAGCGTCAAACAGAGGATGCCTGCTTCCACGGTTCCCTGCATTATTCGACCTGGTTGGACGGCTATGTCGGTCTGCGAAAAGCGGCGGCGCGCTTGATTGGGGCGCAAGCCGACGAAATCGCCTTGGTGAAAAATACTTCTGAAGGAATTGCCATAGTTGCCTTAGGGTTGCGCTGGAGACCGGGTGACCGGGTGATTGCTTTTCGCGAGGAGTTTCCGGCCAACTACTATCCTTGGAAGCGTCTCGAGGAACGCGGCGTGGAGGTCAGCTGGCTTTCCATCTATGATCCTCTGGAAAGAATCGCGGAAGAGTTGCCGGGGGCGCGGCTGCTCTCGATCAGCTACGTAAATTACCTGAGTGGCTATCGGGTCGATCTCGCGGCAATCGGTGAGCTCTGCCGGAAACACGACTGTTTCTTCTTTGTGGATGCTATTCAGGGCATGGGCGCATTGCCAATCGATGTTGAAGCCGCGCATATTGACGCTCTGGCCGCGGACGGACACAAATGGATGCTCGGACCCGAAGGACATGGAATTCTGTACGTACGGCGACGGCGCTTGGACGAGATCGAGCCGGTTGAATTCGGCTGGTGCAATACCGTGAGTTTCAACGACTATGCCTCGCGCGATATGACCTTGCGGGAGGATGCCGGCAGATATGAATGCGGCACTCTCAACACAGTGGGCTGCTTCGGACACCGTGCGGCAGTGGAGTTCCTATGGGAAGTCGGCATGAAGGACGTTGCGTCCGCGGTGATGGCGAGGGCGGACGAGATCGATCGTGGAGTGCGCGGTTTGGGTTACGAGGTAATGCTTGAAAGAACGCCAGCAAATGGTTCTGGAATCGTAAGTTTTCGCCATCCGCGGCTTGAGTGCGACCAGATCGCGAACGAACTGCGCCGGCAGAAGATTTTCGTGGCGACCCGGCAAGGCTGGTTGCGAGCCTCGCCGCATTTCTATATCAGCCCGGATGACATCGATTGTCTGTTGCGGGCGCTTCCGAAAAGCCTAGGGATATGAGCAGACTTTTGATCCTGCTGCTTTTAACGCAAGCTGGCTCGACCGCCGACTTGCAAAACAAGGCTTGGCATGCCTGGTGGATTGCCGTCCCTGGCGCCGGTCCTCAGGATTATGGTGTTTACCACTTCCGGCGCACGTTTCAATTGCCAGACAAGCCTGCCAGCTTTGTGGTGCATCTATCGGGCGACAACCGATTCCAACTATTTGCCAACGGGACGCGCGTGGCGGTTGGTCCGGCGCGCGGCGATTTGACGCATTGGAGATACGAGACGGTCGATCTGGCGCCGTATCTGGCCCAGGGAAAGAACGTTTTGGCGGCGGTGGTCTGGAATGACGGCGAGCGCCGGGCAATAGCGCAAATTACCAATCGAACTGGCTTTCTGCTCGAAGCGGACGATCAAAAAAACGCAACCATTGATTCCAGTAAGGACTGGAAGTGCTTGATAGACAAGGCATATACCGCTCAGCCGCTACCGGCCGACCAGCGCACCGGCTATTACGCTTTGGGCCCAAATGAAAAGGTGGATGGGCGGCTTTATCCCTGGGGCTGGGAATCTCCGGCCTACGACGATAATGGCTGGCAAACGGCGGAGCAGCTCAGCCACGGCGCGCCGCGCGACCTGCAGGATGGCCCGAATCGCTGGATGCTGGTACCGAGCGAAATTCCGCTGGAGGAGCAGCGGCCCGAGCCAGCGCTGGTTTTTCGCCAGCCGCAAACCGCATTTCCGCTCACAATTCCGGCAGGAACTACGGCTGCTATTCTGCTCGACCAGAAGTATTTGACGACGGCCTATCCCGAACTGGTGGTCAGCGGTGGCAAAGACGCGGAGGTCAGGCTTCAATATGCCGAAACGCTATACGAAGCGAAAGGGCACAAAGGAAACCGCAACGAAGTGGAGGGCAGACTGTTCTTTGGCCCTTCGGACACTTACATCGCGGATGGCAGCCCGCAGAAGCGGATGTATCGTCCCTTGTTCTGGCGGACATACCGTTACCTAAAATTGACCGTCAAGACGGGCACGCAAGGGGCCAGGATCGAGAGTCTGAAAGGCACCTTCACCGCGTATCCGTTCGAGCGAAAGGGCGGCCTTGAGGTGGATGATAAACAGACTAACCCTGAGCTCCAGCAGATTTTGAACGTCGGCTGGCGGACCGCCCGACTATGCGCGCACGAGACATATATGGACTGCCCGTTTTACGAGCAACTGCAGTACGGGGGCGATGCACGCATCCAGATGATGATTTCGCTGTATATGACGGGCGACGCGCGATTGATGAAGAACGGGATTGGCCTGCTGAACTCATCACGCACGGCGGAAGGAGCGACCTACAGCCGGGCGCCTTCTTATTTGCAGCAGTACATCCCGCCCTTTTCACTTTGGTGGATCGGCATGGTACACGACTATTG
>DATAYL010000038.1:0-6624 GCA_036272575.1 Bryobacteraceae bacterium
TTTCCTGTTATATTCCAGCGCGAAGAGCTGCCAAAGTTGACCCGCTGGTGTCGCTGCGGTACGAGTGAAGAAGCGGAAGCAATAATCGTCGCACGCAGCTTCGAGTGGCGAGGTCTTCAAGAAGGCACGCCTTCCCACTACGGATACCCCTTAACGGCGGTTACCCCTGAATGTGGACTCTCCTCACGTGTGACCGTAAACGTGTCACAGCGCTCTCCGTTGCCCATTCAAAGCTCCCCTTGAAATCCATGCACCAAACTTGATTAGGTTTCGTGGGCGGAACCAGCGCCAGGGACCCAAGGCACTGTGCAACGCTTCCGAGTAAGCCTGACCAGGCCCGCTGCTGCAACGACGCGGTGAATCGTACTTGGAGCCGGCCAGCTCTGTGTAGCGTCAAGTCGCTGCAACCGGGACGCGGATCTTCCTTGCACCCCAGGTCGTTTCTTCCTCTTGTATCCGGTCTTTCGCCAAATATCAAAACGGCGGCATAGCTCCGCCATTCTCGCATTGCCGGATGCACTTAGGCGATGAACTTGAGGCGCTCATCTGACGCTCGACTCTCTTTCCAGGGCATGGACGCATTCTCCAATCCAAACGAACTGGATCGTTACCCGTGCCGTCGGTCTGAAGTGTTACCAAGCTCGCAGTCCATACACAATCTAGCCATCCCTCTTGCCATCGGGGATTGCTTGATTATCAGCGTCCATCCGATGAGTCCTGTGAAGTCGGCCTCGATCCTTTTAATGTCGGGCGCGTCTCATTCATTCCAAATGCGAAAGAAACGATCAAGCAGACGACGATTCACAGGGAGACAGACAATCGTTATTGTTCGATGACCAGCACTGCGAAAGTACCGGCGATGATCGGGCCTCTCCTGGCGCGAGGAGGCATCGGGCCGAACTTCGCAGAAGCCAAATACACGCGATGATTGGTAGGATCGAGGCCCATATTGCGCGATCCCGGTGGGGTCTCGACTGTCTGCACAACGTGGTATTGATCCGCCGAATCCTGGTGTATTACAGTCAGGGTTCCATCGGCATTGGAGGCGAACACATTCCCAGAGGCAGGATCGTATCCCGCGCCATCCACGCCTTTCCCGATCGGAACCGTCGCGATCACCCGTGCGCTCTCATAATCAGACATTGCCACCACACCGCTCCGGCAGCCGCTGAAAAGGCGATGATGCGCCGTGTCGATCGCCATAGAAACGGGCTGCTTGCACGGCGCGGTGAACCAGCGGCGAGTGACTTTTGCGGTCTTCGAATCAATTTCGACTACCTCGTTCGTGTCGGTAAGATTGGCGTAAACCTTACCATCTCCGGCGGAGGCTCCATATTCCGGCTTGCCACCCAGTTGAATGTTGGTCACCAGGTTCCCGCTGGAATCGATAACAGTCGAGGAGTGGGCGTCGCCGTTGAGCGTAAATACCCGGTCTGACGACACATCGTAAACGATCGCGTCGGCATCCTCCGCGGCGGGAATACGCTTCAGACTCTTGAAAGTCTTCGCGTCGAACATGATCACCGATTCATCTTTGCCTGCGGTTGCGAATCCGTGTCCCGAAGCGCCCGCCATGGCAGTGCCGTGCGCCCCGTTTATGCCGGTGATCTCGCCCAGCAAAGTGCCGTTATCTTCATCGACAACCATCACGCGATTTTGCCTTGCGATAAAGAGGCGGTGATTCGGCGGATCAGGCACAACATAGTCCCAACTTCCGTCACCGCCGAGAGTGTGGGTCTGTGTGATCCGATACGAAGACTGCGCTTGCCCAAGCAGCGGTACCGCCGCTAACAGAATCAGAAGTGCGGATACAACTTTCATATCTCTCCTCCCTAGAAGTTGTATCGCAACTGCAGATTGAGAGGCCGGTTCTGGGGAGCGGTTCCCGTTCACGAAATGCCTTCGTTTGGCCGCTCAAAGGCCACTCGGTAGGTATGGCTACGTACCGATACGTTCGCTTTGCGCCGGACCAGCATCGGAACGCGACTCTCGATTGACTGCATTCCTCAACCGCCGTTTGCAGCCCAGATATCGCTCGGTTATCTGAACGCTGACGTGCCCTAGCAAGAACTGTATCTGCTCAAGCTCGCCTCCGGCGTGGCCCTTTACCCGCCGTATACCGGCGGCTATATCCGAGCTGAGTAAGCTGGCGTCGGCGGCCTCGTATGCGAGACGCCGCATGGCCGCGAGCCGCAGGTTGATAGTTGACGATGCGTAGCGTGCTTGCTCGAGTGAGATTCGGTATCTCGTCACAACTTTTTGTTGAAGGCTAGACGCGGCTCCGAGCAATACCAGTCGATAAACTCACGAATCGCATGGTCATATGACCGTTACGAACTGATCGAAGGCAGACTGTTCAGGACGGCTGACTTCGATTGTTCGAGATCGGGAAGCTTCAGTACGGATTTTGGAGTGCGTTTGCGTTTCGTCGCCATCCCAGCAGTCTTTCGCCTGGCGGGGATGCGAGAACTAAGCGTTGGAAACACGCTGCGGGCGTTTACAGGGTCTACGGGAACGTTCCGATACGCTAAGGGCTTACGCGCTTGCAGCCCACATATGACCGTCGACCAAGCAACCGCGCTCCTTCGCACACCGCGCATCGAGTGGACGCGACATCCGAAATCGGCTGACTGGCATTCATCAGAGCTTGAACGGTACGGCGTAGCGCGGTGCGTAGCTCGCGGGATTATTCTTGACAGGAATGGCGAGCATGGCGGAAGGCGGAGCAGACTGCGCGAACGGGACATATACGCTGCAATTCCAGTCACTCCAAGGATGTTCAGAAAGTTCGCGGAAACCCGATTGGTCTTCAGGACTTCCGGCGTGCCGCGGCCTGTGAAGGCGAAATCTTCTTCCATTGCGTAAGCGCCGATGCATAAGAAGTTGCGTGCGCCGGATTGATTTCAGCAAAGTGGACCGGTGTAGCGCCCCCAGAGATAAGGACCCGGCGGTCAGGGTTGCGGTAGCCCAGCGGCTTCAATCGGACCGCGCGAACGACGCTGTAAATCGCGACATTTGCGCCGATTCCGAGAGGTGCGGACTATCCTTCTTTTGCAAGACACTGAAGCGGAACTACCCAGGTGAAGAAGTACTCTACCCGCGAGCGCCTCGCAAGCTGCCGATCATCCTGACACACGAAGAAGCAGTCCGGCTGATCGACTCGGCCAGTAATCTGTTCCATCGCGCCCTCTTGATGAAGGTTGATGACGCTCTATGCGACCGGGATACGCCGGGCCGAATTATGCCATCTCAAGGGCGGAGACATTGACAGCACACGTATGATCATCCACATCCGCCATGGCAAGGGGAACCGTGACTGCTTATACCCTCCGGGCTACCGAGTCACCCGATACGGCCGCATCATCTCGTTATCTTCATGGTTGAGCAGATGACAGTGCCACACGTAGTCGCCTTCCGTCGGGTCGAAGTCATAAAAATTCTTACCCGCCCAGGAGTGGTTGCGAATGTTGGGAATATCCGACGGTGTCCACCGTACCAAAATGCGAATGACCTCGCCCGCGCTCAGGTCTGCGGTGTCCTTCCACCCCTGTTCGCTCGGCAACGGTAGGGACCGATTGGACATAAACATCCGGAATCCGATGTTGCCACCGACTGCGCCATCCTCATTGGGTTTCAGGTACTCCAATGGCGGCCCATAGTCTGCGCAATACTCGCCGATTGGGCAACCCTTCAGCAATTGCGCCGGTCCAAGCCCGAATGCGCCATTCCAAGCCTCCAGGTACAGGTAGGACGCAAGTTGCCACCGATCGACAACCTGAAACTGTGACAGGTGAATGTGCACCGGATGACTGCCCTTCATCTCAGACGGGTAGGCGATCTCCCACATTTCGACGGACCCCACACGCGGCAATTCGCTAACCCCATCCTTCGGAAAATCATAAGCAATGCTCGGCGAGTTCAATCCGTTCCAGTCGGTGTTGTTGACGAACTCCTTGATATCCGGAGGAGTTCCATTGACGACGGCATCGTAAAAAACCATCTGCCGGACCTTGTCGAGTTTCACCCCAGGCATGACGTGGCCATTCCCATCCGTGAGGCGAACCAACGGATATTTCCTAGCGCAAACACCGTTCTCAGGCTCCGGGTTCTCCGGGTCGCAGCTCATATCGGGTCTCTTCAATTCCGAGCTGACTCGGAACTGCATGATGTCCGGCAGCGGAACCTCGATGTAGCCGTCGGTGTTTTCCACCTTAATGTTTTGCCCGGCAAAGTTGGAGAAGTCCACAATGATGTCGGCCCGCTCGCCCGGCGAGATGCGCACTCCGTCTTTGGAAGCGGGAACCGGTTTATCGAAGTAGTTACCGTCGCTCCCAACGATGTAAACCGGTGCGCCGCCAAACGTGAGCTGGAAGCCGCGATGATTGGCTCCGTTCAACAGGTGAAAGCGATACCTTCGCGGTTCCACATCGAGGTAAGGAAATGCCGCTCCATTCACCGTCGCAACATCGCCTTCAAAAAGAACGCTCCAGAACGGATGGCCAGCGGCCTGCTGCTGCGTCGGAAAGTAGAGCTGGCTATTCTGATCGAACACCCGGTCCTGGATGGCCATCTCGATTTCATACGGGCCGCTTGGATATCCCTTCGGCTCCCGGACAGGGTCCTTAATGAAGTAGAAGCCTGCCAGGCCGGCATACACATTCACCCGAGTGATGCCGAGAGCATGGTCGTGGAACCACAGCGTGCCCGGCTCCTGCAGGTTTGGATACTCATAGACGGCCTTACCCGGGCCCGGCTTGCCGATGGTGTGATAGTCAGATCCCTTGAGGCCATTGGGCGTGAACCATGAGTTTGGGTCGCCGTCAAAGGCCGCGGGAATCTCCCCGCCATGCAGGTGCACCGTCGCGGGTACCGGACCGATGTACTGCTGGTTACAGGGGAGACTTGGATCGGGAGCAGGGGCCGTGGATGACCCCGTCATGCCACTCATTGAAGAGAGCATGGAGTGAGTCATCGGCGACCCCATGCGATACGCAGCCGTTTCAAGGCGCGGGGCCGACGCCGAGACTGGAAGATGCATCCGCTTGTCATCTTGCGGGTGCATGGCCGATTGAGAGCCCATTGGCATCATCGCGCATCCCGTTCGCAGGGGATCGGCCCAATGAATCGTCTGATCGAACGGCAGTAGTCCCTGCACCAGTCCGGGGCCGGTTGGATTCGCGGGATTGAAGCTCGGCAACTGGTTCACGTAGGTCACGCGCGTTGCGATGCCGCGCCTGGCAACAAGGGTAACTGCAGGCCACGCGGCAGGCCCCAGTACCTCATTCGTTCTGGTGTCCTGCGTCTTGAATGCCCAAACGCGCGTCTTGCCCAACCTGACGCCGCACGACGAAGCATACCCCTGCGGTAGAACCGCCTGCTCGGTCTCTTCCATCGTTACGGTCAGGTTGGGATGCGCCGCCGCATCCACGCGCGGCACCGAACCGGCGGGTCCAAACGCCGGAAGTCTCACCATGAATTTCGGGATGCACGTCCCATCCAACGGAGTCTGCTCAACCAAAGAACTTGCGTGCGAACTGGGGAGGAATCCCAAGAACAGCAGGATGCACGACGCCGTCTTCATCGTCATAGCACTGACGCGACGAGATAGGGAACGCTCTGATCCTGAAGCGTTGAGAGTCTTGAAAGCGCCCACTCGGCGCACCATAGCAAGCCATCGCAAATTGATAATCAATGGTCCACCTTTGTTGAGTAATTGCGTCCGAGGCTTGAGAAAAGGACGGTGCCTACCTCGCCGGCTATCTTCCACGCAGCGGCCTGCCCAGCTTGCTTGCGCCGCTGTCCGATAGCAAACAGTTTATGGATCATCCACGGTCAAGAGATGAGGAGACTAGCTAGGGTCTTTCAAAACCATGGCCCACTCAGGGTAACGTAGCCAAACGAGAAGGGCAACATTCGAACGGTACCAATAGAGCTAGGAAAAGGTGGTAGCAACCATGCTCGAGATGTACGTGCAGAAAATTTATTTTCACGATACTGTGCGCCGTTCATCTCAGAGGGAACTGTCGCATCCTAGCCTTTTTCCCCTTCAATTCCCTTAACACATTGCCGACCTCACCGCCACCTCGCCGGTCCAGGCCGAAGAATGACACTGCGTCTTGCCGCCGTCTTCCGCTACATCCTCGTCGATACCGATAAGCATTTCATCCTGCGACCCTCGATCAAGCGATCCCCACGCTCCTCCTGCAGCTGTTGATCGAAAATGCCCTCAAATACGGGCTTGCTCCCAAACGGGAAGGCGGCGAGCTCACGATTCGCTCTGAAATCGTCGATCGCTGGGTATCGATCTCCGTCACCGATGACGGCGTTGGCCTTCAACCCCAGCGCAACCACCCCCATCGCCCCGCACTCGCATGGCTTCCCAGCACGTCACAAACCGCCTGCATACCGTCTATGGCGATCGTGCCTCCTTCACCCTCCGGTCGCGCGCGGAGGGGGACCGAAGCCTTGGTCCTCATGCCTAGAGACCGCTCCCGATGAGAATCCTGCTCGTCGACGACGAACCTTCGCGCCGCCGCCTCGGTCTATTCTTAGAACGCCCTTGACACAAGCCGTTGAATCCAAGCGGCATGGGTACGTTCGGCGAGATTAGTAATGATAAACGCC
>DATAYL010000039.1:0-43695 GCA_036272575.1 Bryobacteraceae bacterium
AAGATCGACGCGGGAGAGAGAACTCGGAGGCTCTTCTCCCGTTGCGGGCTGGCGGCGCTCGGCTGCGTAGCGGCAATTTCGCTTTCCGCACAAACGCCAGCTCTGCAAGCCGTGCCGGATGTCTCGACCGCTGTTCACACCATACACACTGAGGTGGCCGCGCCCACCTCGATAGAGCAGTTTTGGACAGCCGAACGGCTGCTGAGCGCCAAATCGATCGAGCCAAATCTACGAGTCGCGGCCGATGGTCTGCCTATGGTGTCGGACACAGAAGCCAACTTTCAAGGGCCAGCGGTGAAAGGCAGCGGTGGTACGCCCGCTGCGCAACCTGACGTCAATCTGCCAAAGACGCTGATTTCCGCCGCTGCCTTGGCGGAGGCGGAAGCGAATGCGGCCGAAGAACTGTCCGTTGTTCCCGAAGCCACCAGTCCTTTCGGCGCGCACTTCACCACCAGCCGCGTCTTCCCGGATACCACGACAACCGCTTATCCCTATAGCACCGCCGGCAAGCTGTTCTTCCATGACCCGCGGACCGGCGGCAATTTCGTTTGCTCTGCCTCGGTGCTGCGCCCGCGCATCATCGTCACCGCCGGGCATTGCGTCACAAACCCCAACACGAACCCCCAGTCCCGGTACTTCTATTCGAACTTTCTCTTTGTGCCGGCCTACAATAACGGAACCGCTCCTTTCGGCGTTTGGACGCCCAGCCAGGAGTGGATTACCAATACCTGGTACTTCTCTAATGGATCGGTGCCGAACCCGCAAGACGTGGGCATTCTAATCGCCCGCGATCAAAGAACCAAGCTCGGCTACACCACCGGCTGGCTCGGCTACTACACCAATCAACTCGGCAATAACAACGTCTCGATCCTGGGCTATCCTTGCAACCTCGATAGCTGCAGCAAGATGGAAGAGACGTTCGCCCAGACCTTTGAATACGGCGGAAATAACACCTATATCTATGGCTCCGCTATGAAGGGGGGCGCGAGCGGCGGTCCATGGATCCAGGATTTCGGTATTGCTCCAGCGGGAGCGCCGGCCGGACTTCTCGGAAATAACTATCTGGTCGCGGTGACGTCCTACGGACCCGTCAACACTTCGCTAATGTACCTGGGAGCATCGAATCTCGATGGAGACTTCCTGAATCTGCTCTCTGCAGCTTGCGGCGCGGCGAGCAGCGGCAACTGTCAATAACTAAACGTGGTGCGCCGGTTTCGTGCCGGCGCACCGCTCTTCACAATAGATTCCAGCGATGCAACTACGATGGACCGCTCTTTCCCTTCTCTTGTTTGCCTCCCCCATCACCATTCACACAAGCGATTCGTGCGTCCTTGCAAAAGACACGTATGCGTCGATTCTCTTTGCCGCCAAGGGCGCTCCGAATACCGGTGTACCCACCCAATTCAGCTTTCACACATCGGGCAAAACACCTCCCGGCATGATCTTTGAAGGCTACCCCTGCCACCAACCCGGCAAGCAAAATTGTCAGGCGCTCGCGAGCGCCGACGGCATCTATCTTGACGGCACGCCCGCCACCGCGGGCTCTTACCGCGTGAGCATCACCGCTCAGGATCCAGCTGGCAACACCCGCACCCAAGCCTTCACCATTACCGTGAAACCATAGCCCAAGCCCACGATCGCGTTCTGGAACAGCTTTCTCCTTCAAGCGCCGGTCCAATCATGCGAAAGTAAAATGCAATGGACCCACAATGGCCTCTTTCCCGCCGTAGTAGTCTTCGAGCTCTGACCGCAGCCGCGGGCGCGTGCATACTACGCGGCTGCGCAGTGGCAGCGGACACCGCGGAACCTTCGGGAACCCCGCCCTCTATCGCCGCGCTGCCCTCGATGCGTGCGGAGGCCAAGCCCATTACGGTGACCGAACGGCAGAGCCGGATCGAACGCGCCCAGCAACTCATGGCGGAGCATCGCATCGATGCCATCTGCATGGCCGGCGGCACGTCGCTTGCCTACTTCAGCGGCATGCGCTGGGGCAACAGCGAGCGCCTGTTTACCTGCGTCATCCCGGCTAAGGGCAAATCATTCTGCGTCTGTCCCGCCTTTGAAGAGGACCGCGCGCGCGAACAACTCAACAAAGGTCCGCTCGAAGACGCCTCGGTTTTGACCTGGCAGGAAGATCAAAGCCCTTACCGGCAGGTAGCCGCCGGCCTCAGGACGTTGGGCGTCGCAACCGGCGTGCTGGGCATCGAGGAGCGTACGCCGTTTGTCTTCAGCGACGAGATCGCCAAAGCTGCGCCAGGCTGGCATTTCACTTCCGCCACGCCGGTTACCGCCGGCTGCCGCATGATCAAAAGCCCGCACGAACTTCAACTCATGCAGACGGCAAACAACGCCACCTTGAAAGTGTACGAAGCGGTCTATCATGCGCTCGAACCCGGCATGACGCAAGACGATGCTTCGCATCTGATCGCGGCGGCCTATGCCAAAGTTGGTTTTCGTGGCGAAGCGAGTGTCGAAGTCGGCCAATACAGCGCCCTCCCGCACGGCTCGACGACACCGCAAACCATCCGCGAAAACAGTATCGTGATGATCGATGACGGCTGCTTAGCGGAAGGCTATCAATCCGACATCACCCGCACCTTCGTGCTCGGAAAAGCGAGCGACAAAATGCAACGGGTATTCGACATCGTTCATCGCGCGCAGCAGGCCGCGCTCTCCACCGCTCGTCCCGGCGTCGAATGTCAGGCAGTCGATGCGGCCGCACGCAAGGTGATCGCCAACGCCGGCTTCGGCCCCGACTATAACTTCTTCACTCACCGCGTGGGTCATGGCATCGGCATGGATGGTCACGAGTGGCCCTACCTGGTGAGAGGCAACACTCTTCCCATACAAGCTCACATGACCTTTAGCGACGAACCGGGCATTTATCTGCGCGGCGAATTCGGCATGCGCCTCGAAGACGACATGTACATAACCGAAGCTGGAGCGAAACTGTTCACCCCGCAAAGTCCATCGCTAGAGCATCCGTTTGGGTGAGCTTCGGCAGTTGAGCCTGGGTAAACCGTTGCCCCATGTGAGTGCCCGGCAAACTAGCCCGATGACAAAAGTGCGAAAAACTTTTTCTGCCGCGCTTTCAGCAGCTTAACGCGATGATCCGCCGCCGCGTAAGCGCCCTTCCGGGAGACTTGGGACCGAAGACCCATGCTTTCTCCCCTCCAGCTTGGCGCTTTAAAGCGCGCGGCAGCGAGTGCCGTTCTCTGCGAACGTGCAACCAAAATCCCTGCCGAGTTGACCGTGGCGCAGTGGGCGCTCGAGAGTGGTTGGGGTGCTCACCAGCCCGGCAACAATTGTTTCGGCATTAAAGCCTATCCGGGTTGTTTCGGAATTCAATCGCTAGAGACGGTTGAGTTTGTAGGCGGTGTTCGCAGGGTGCTGCTGCAGCCGTTTGCGACTTTTCCAAGCCTCGATGCCTGCTTCGCCGAACACGCCAGCCTGTTCTCGAGAGCGCCTTATCAGAAAATCTTTGCGGCGCAATCGGCGAACCCCAACCTTACCCGTTTGATTTCGCAGGTCTCGGCCGTGTATGCAACCGATCCGAATTATTCCACGCTTCTGCTTGAGATCATCTCCATGCCTGCGGTAACGGGTGCGTTGGCTCTCTGTAGAGCTTAGGCAATAGTTCCCACGAGGGGACTGCTCGCTACGGCATATTCCCGGCGCGGCATGCGACCGGCGAGGAAAGCCGCTCGGCCCGCTGTGACCGCCAGTCTCATAGCCAGCGCCATGCATTCCGCGTCCTCGGCTTCGGCAATGGCAGTGTTCAGTAACACGCCGTCGTACCCGAGCTCCATCGCAATTGCCGCGTCTGATGCCGTACCCACGCCTGCATCGACAATCAGTGGGACTTCCGTGATCGCTTCCCGCAAAATCTTCAGATTAGTCAGATTCTGTATGCCTAATCCCGATCCGATGGGAGCCGCCAGCGGCATCACCGCGGATGCCCCTGCGTCGATCAGCTTGCGCGCGTTTACCAAATCGTCGGTCGTGTAGGGGAGTACGATAAATCCTTCTTTGACCAGAGCCCGGGTCGCGGCAAGCAGTCCTTCATTGTCGGGGAAAAGTGTTTTCTGATCGCCGATCACCTCCAGCTTGACCCAGTTGGATAGACCGACCTCCTGGGCGAGCCGGGCTGTGCGAATGGCTTCGTCCGCGGTATAGCAAGCGGCTGTATTCGGCAGGATGTGGATCTTGGAACGATCTATGAAATCCAGTTCGGACTCCTTGGAACGATCGCTCAAGTTGACTCGCCGCACTGCCAGGGTCACCATCTCGGTCCCAGAAGCGGCGTGACAGCGAGCCATCAACTGCTTGCTGCGGTACTTTCCTGTTCCTACAAACAGCCGGGAACGAAACGACCGGCCCGCGATAGTCAGAACGTCTTCCATAACACTATTATGATCGCCGCCGTCCGGGTTTTCATTTGTGTTATTCTCGTGTCGTCACAGGTTTAAAGTCGGACAGGTGGGTGAGTGGTTAAAGCCAACAGACTGTAAATCTGTCCCTCCTTGCGAGGTACGAAGGTTCGAATCCTTCCCTGTCCACCATCTTCTACTTACCGGTATAGGTGCCGGGTGCGGCTTAGTATGAACACGCAACGGCCTACGGATCCTTCCAGATAGCACGTGAAGTGGACCCGCAGTTAAGAGATCAACTTCCGTGAATGGCAGGAGTTGCTTGTGAATCGAGAGCGGCTGTACGGTATCCGGCCTCGCCTTGCAGTTGTGTGGCTTGTCGATAAAGTTTCCAATCGCTCGAGGTAAACGGTTTCGCCAGAATGAGAACTCTCTCATTCTGCATCGAGGAATTTAGCAATTTGATAGCTAAGCCGCACCTCTGGACAACGTAATAAAAGGGCGGATCGAACCGCACCAGCTACACTCGCAAAGCCAGTGCAGAGGACAATTTGCCGCCATCTCGGACTTTGAAGGAGTAACTTGATACCGAATGCCGCCAGAAACAGAATGTGGCCAACGACAATCGTCGCCTCTCGAGAACTGACGAATAACTCTGCGCTGCGCGCGCCCTTGTGGGATTCGCCGTGCGCCGAGAATAACACGCTAAGAGAAACCGTCCCAGAAAGCAGAGTGCGAAGACAAACGCTCTGCTTCGGAAGAAACAATGGCGGTAGATAACTATTGTCCCGATAAGCGCCAATGCAAGCAATAACTGGTAATTGCAAGCTTTCGGCACCGGTCGATGTCGAAAACATTCATTCGAATTGCGGCCCGGAATGACGTGCGACTCATCGTTCCGCTTTCGCATTTACGTTTTGTTTACATATCCCGGACACCCTCAGGTCCTCACTTTCACATACTGAGCATGTGCACTGCGGTTTTTCCCCGCGCATGACTGGAGTTGGAGAGAGCCGTAGTGCAGACCGAGATAAACCGCGCTCATGAAAAAGAAGGTCCTGTTTTTCTTTCCCGCTTTCTCAAGTCAGGAAGCCACCGCGCCACTCGCCATTCTGGCGCTTGCGACTCCTCTGGAGCGAGCCGGTTACGAAGTACGGATTATTGATTCCACTATCACACCAAATTTTCAGCAGCAGGTGATCAAAGAACTGGGAGATTCTCTGTGCCTGGCCGTCTCCTTGGTTACTGGTCCGATGATTCGCGAAACCGCGCAAATTGCAAAAGCGGCCAAAGCAGCTTATCCTGACAAGCCCGTGATCCTGGGCGGATGGCATCCGTCGCTTCTCCCCGATCAGACTCTGGCTTGCCCTGACGTTGATGCGATCGTAGTGGGCCAGGGTGAAGAAGCGCTGGTTGAAATCGTGCAACATATCGAAGCCGGCGAATCATTCAAAGGCATCGCGGGGGTTGGCTATAAAGAAAACGGCAAGCTCGTTTTCAACTCTCCGCGCTCGCTGAAACCGATACGTGAGTTGCCGCCGAAGGCCTACCATCTTGCCGATTTCGACGCGTACGAGCGTGTGTGCGGCCGCCGCTGGGCCATGTACACCTCCAGCCTGGCGTGTCCGTACAACTGTGCCTATTGCACCAACGAGGGCTTGTATGGGCGCAAATGGAATGCCCTAGAGGCTGATCAGGTTGTGGAAGAAGTAACTGATCTGGTTTCGCGGTATGGCCTCCAGCTTTTGTGGGTGGTGGACGACAACTTCCTGGTAGATCGCGACCGCGCAGTAAAGATCGCCGAAGGCCTGGTGCGAACGGGAATCAAATTCGATTGGAGTGTTCAGGCCTCGACCAATCTGGTTACGCGCCTCACGATCGAAGAACTCAAGTTGCTCCGCCGGGCGGGTCTGTCGCAAGTTGCGCAAGGCGCCGACTCGGGCTCGAAGAAAGTTCTACATCTGATGAATAAGGACTTTCAAAAACTCGACACGATCTATCTTGCGGCCGACATGCTCAGTCAAGCCGGTATCCGCCCTTCTTTCAACATGATTTTCGGATTTCCTGGCGAGACGGAGGTGGAGAGGCGCGAATCGATCAGCTTAGTCATGAAGATCTGCCGGCGCTACCCGGAAGCGGAGTTCTGGACGAATATCTTCACACCTTATCCCGGTTCGCCCATTATGAAAAAGGCCTTCGAGTTAGGTATCCAAGTGCCGAAGAATTTCGAAGGTTGGGCGGACTTCTTTCCCCGGTACACGGTGCTCCCCTGGCTCAAGGGCGCGCAACATCAGCGGGTGCAGCGCATGCGCGAATACTTGCGCGTAGCGTTTAACCGAGTCCCGATCGGTGTACAGAAGAAGCACCCGATTACCCGGTTGGTCCACCGATCGATCAGTCTGCCCGCCCGGTGGCGTCTTGACCATCATCTTTACGAGGCTCCCGTAGAACTCTGGCTAAAAGATAAGGCGAACAAGATTTTCCCACCCTTGAAATCCAAGGTGGATGCACAACAACTTTCAGCCGAGGTCGTTTCGTGCTAGCAGCTGGCGGCCGTAAGGTTGTCTTGTTTTCGCCGCCGTATCAAGGAAAGGTTTTCGGGCCTCCACTCGGACTGCTCAGTCTTGCCGCTTCCATTCGCGAAGAAGGTTTTGCGCCCGTCATCGTCGACGGGGCAACGACACCAAGATTTTTGGAAGTCCTGGAAAAGGAAGTAGGCGATGCTTTCGCCGTCGGTATTTCAGTGCTTACCGGGCCCATGATTTTGGACGCGATTGCAGCCAGCCACGTCGTGCGGCGTGTTCGACCGGAATTGCCGATCATTTACGGCGGATGGCACCCTACACTACTCACTGCACAAACTCTAAAGGAACCGTTTGTTGACATCGTGGTGCGCCACCAGGGTGAGAAGACGCTTACTGAAATACTCAAGCGTCAATCGAGCGGCGCGACGCTGGACCTGGTTGCGGGATGCTGGTTCAAACGTAACGGGCAAGTCATCACAAACAGCGATCGCCCGTCCTCACCGTTGAGCACTCTGCCGTCACCAGCGTACGACCTGGTTGATTTTGAACCGTATGCGCGCGCGACCGGCGGCCGAAAGCTGCCGTACGCGACCAGCATTGGCTGTCCGTACGCTTGTAACTACTGCACGGACATGGTTTTCTACAACCGTCGCTTCAATCCTCTGACGGTTGCCGGAGTGGTAAGCGAAGTTGTCGATCTGGTGCAAACGTATAAGCTCGACGAAATATCGCTGGTCGATTCCAATTTTCTGGTGGATACGCGCCGTGCAACCGCGCTGGCTCGCGGATTTGTCGAGAGCGGGGTTCACTTTCGCTGGACTTTTCAGGCATCGACCGATTTATTGTGCCGTCTGAGCGACGAAGAAGTGGCGCTACTTGCCGAAAGCGGTGTCAGCCACATCGGCTTCGGGACGGAATCGGCGTCGCCAGAGATTCTGCGCAAAATGCACAAGGCTCACCAGGAGATTGAGGATATGTTCGAAGCGGCGCGAAAGTGCCGGGACGCGGGCATTCGTGTCACCTACAACCTGATCTTTGGGTATCCAGGTGAAGAGGACCGGCACCGCAGAGAAACACTGCGCGTGATGGGTCAAATTGCCGAGCAGTTTGACAACGTCACCTTTTCTCCGAATCTGTTCACACCATATCCAGGAATTCCGATTTGGCCTGAGTTGCGCGAGAACGGTCTATATGAACCGCAGTCGCTTGAAGAGTGGGCGTCGGTCGGTTTAGGACAAGCTGAATTGCCCTGGTTAAGCGCAAAGGCGAGTACCGGTCTTGCCCGCAGCATGTCGTATTTTATGTTGTCGAACCAGCTTGCAAAGTTATGCAGCAGGGCCTCTTCAGGCGCGAGCCGCCAGGGAATGCGTCTTCTGCAAAGGCCGCTGCATTGGCGCCTCAAAAACCATGTGTTTGCTCTGCCTGTCGAGCTCTGGGTGTCGATGGCGCAACACTGGCTTACGGTGCGCCGTTCTCTGCTGACGGGCGACCCGCTGGGCCGCCAATTGAAGGAAGTTCGTTAGCCGGGTTTGAGAGCACATATGAAGGTACTGCTCACACACAGCAACCACGTTTTCTACGACGAGAAGCAGCGCGAGAAGATGGAACCTTATCCACCTCTTCAAACGTTATTAGCGGCCGCAGTACTGCGACAGGCAGGCGTGAACGTTGAAGTTTGTGATATTGCTCTGGAGTCGCCAGAAGAGAAGTTGGAGGCGGCGATCGAGCAAGGTGCGCCTGATCTTGTAGTGGTTTGCGAGGACGACTTTAATTTTCTGACGAAGATGTGTTTGTCCCGCAACCGGGAGCTCGCGTTCTGGACTGCGCGCAAGGCGGGTGCTTACGGCTGCCGGACTGCGGTGCATGGCTCGGACGCTACGGATCACGTAGATGATTACGTGGCTGCGGGCTTTGATTACGTGTTAGTTGGGGAAGTCGAAGATACGCTTCTGGAACTTGCCATGGGGAAACAGCCGACCACGATTGACGGCCTGGCATACCGCGATAGCGCTTCGGGAAAAACGCATCGCAACCGGCCGCGTAAGCTTCGCAAAAACCTGGATGAACTACCAAGCCCCGCATGGGATCTGATCGACATCGAGCCGTACCGCAAAGCCTGGATCACACATCACGGATATTTTTCACTGAACATGGTGTCCAGCCGGGGCTGCCCGTTTCGCTGTAACTGGTGCGCCAAGCCGATCTGGGGAAGCAATTATCATGTTCGGGCGCCGTTTCTAGTGGCTGAGGAAGTCTTGCATTTGAAGACTCACTATGCGCCAGATCGCATCTGGTTTGCGGACGATATTTTCGCCCTCTCTGCTCATTGGACGGAAGAGTTTGCGGATGCAATCGAGCAGTTGGGAGCTAAGATCCCATTCAAGATGCAATCCCGCTGCGACCTGATGACTCGCCAAACCGTAGACGATCTTAAGCGGGCGGGCTGTAGCGATGTCTGGATGGGAGCTGAATCCGGATCGCAACGCATCCTGGACGCCATGGAAAAGGGAACTAAGGTGCAGCAGATGTATGAGGCGCGCCAGAACCTCAAGCGAAAGGGAATTCGAGTCGGCTGGTTCCTTCAGTTCGGTTATCCGGGAGAGAACTGGGAAGACATCGAAGCAACAATTCGGATGGTACGAGACACCCGGCCGGACGATGTTGGTGTCTCAGTCACATATCCTCTGCCGGGCACCAAGCTCTATCAACTGGTCGCGTCAAGGCTGGGCGGAAAGACAAACTGGCTTGAAAGCGGTGATCTCTCGATGATGTTCCACGGAACGTTTTCGACGGATCTCTATCGTGCTCTGGCCCGAGCCATTCATTTAGAGGTCAGGAGCCCTAATAACAAGGCCGCTATATCGAGTGCCTGGGACAGAGTGGAAGCGTTGAAACCCGCCGAGGTGTGCGAAATGGAGGTTGCTTCGTGAAGCTTCTTCTGACGCACGCCTATTTCCTGTATGAAGATCCCAAGGAACAGCAGATTATGAAGCCCTATGCGCCGCTAGGTCTGCTGTATCTTTCGTCGCACCTTCGCCAGCGCGGGTTCGGGGTGGAGATTTATGATTCCACCTTCGGTTCGAAGCATGAATTGTTTAGCATTCTTCGAGAAGGGCCGCCCGCCACGATAGGTGTCTACGCGAATCTGATGACGCGCATGAACGCACTGGAAATCATTTGCTGTGCGCGGGAAGCCGGGTGGAAGGTGATTGTGGGCGGTCCGGAGCCCGCAAATTATCCGGATCAGTATTTAGAATCAGGCGCTGACGTTGTGATCGTGGGTGAAGGCGAACTGGCGCTTGAAAACCTACTGCGCTCTTCGTTTGATCGCACGGTGTGGCCGGAAATTGGCGGGCTCATCTTTCGCAATGAGAATGGCTCTCTTGTTCGTACGGCATCATCCCCGCTCATTAAGAATCTCGATGAGCAGCCGTGGCCTGATCGCGAACGCATCGACATGAACCGATACCTGGACACGTGGCGAACGTTCCATGGCAAGGGCTCGGTTTCGCTTATTACCGCACGCGGGTGTCCTTATCGGTGTAACTGGTGCAGTCATTCCGTCTACGGCATGACTCATCGCCGCCGCTCGCCTAAGGGTGTAGTAAACGAGATCGAGTGGATTGTCGATCGATACGATCCGGAGATGCTTTGGCTGGCGGATGACGTGTTTACGATTCACCATGGCTGGCTTTTTGAATTTGCCGCCGAGATGCAACGAAGGCGGCTCTCGATTCCCTTTGAGTGCATTACGCGCGCCGACCGAATGAATGAATCCGTCGCGCAAACTCTTGCCGATCTTCAGTGCTTTCGCGTTTGGATTGGTTCGGAAAGCGGTTCACAGCGCATTCTCGATGCTATGCAGCGGGGCGTGACGGTCCAGCAGGTTCGCTCCGCGGTTCAGGCGTGCAAAACACGGGGCATACAGACGGGCATGTTTCTCATGTGGGGGTACGACGGCGAAGAGATCGACGATATTGAGGAAACCGTGGCGCACGCGCGGACCTGCCAACCAGACGTCTGTTTCACTACAGTTTCTTATCCCATCAGGGGCACACCATATTACGAGCGTGTTTCCTCACGACTTGTGACATTCGGCGAATGGAGCAAATCAACCGATCGCGATATCCGGATCAAGGGGCGGCATTCACGACGCTTCTATCAACACGCAGATGATCTTCTGAAAAACGAGTTATTGCCTGCTCCTGATCCGGCAAGAGCGTTTGCGGCGCGCCAGGGAATGCGGTTGACACGCGACGAGGTGGAGGCCTAGTCGGTCATGAGCGCAGCAAAACAGAGCGCTTTTGATGCGATCGCTGGAAACTATGACAGGATCTGGTCGGAAACGAGCATCGGACTGGCGCAGCGGTCGGCTGTCTGGAGAGAATTGGATGTTTTGTTCGCACCGGGCGACTTCGTGCTTGATTTGGGATGTGGAACGGGCGTTGATGCTCTTCATCTGCAAGCGGCCGGTATTTCGGTCTATGGGATCGATAGTTCTCCACGAATGGTTGAAGTAAGCCAGAGCCACGGAGTAAATGCATGCTGCCTGAGCATCGAGCATCTGGACAAACTCGAAATGCAATTTAATGGTGCGATTTCAAATTTCGGCGCGCTAAATTGTCTGCCTTCGCTCAATGCCGTGGCAGAACGGTTAGCACGGCTGGTGTGCTCCGGTGGTCGGCTCGCGGTCTGTTTCATGGGGCGCCTCTGTTTGTGGGAAATCGGTTATTACTTGTTACGCGCGAAACCGGCCAAAGCGTTCCGCCGTCTTCGCGGCAAGGCCGAATCTTCGATTGGCGCGACTGTGTTTTATCATTCCGGCCGGCAAATTGCGGCCGCATTCAAACCGTATTTCCACCTTGCTAAATCGGTTGGGATCGGCTTTGCGATTCCGCCGTCATACGTGAGTGGCCTCAGCGATTGGGAAGTCGAGCAGCTTTCTCGGATAGATAACCGTGTTTCTCACAAAGCAGGTCTGCGTTCCCTTGCAGATCATCGTCTCTATATCTTCGAACGCCTATGATCGCCGAAAACATCCGACGGCAGCGATTCCTTGAGGAGTATCGTCATATCCGGCATGCGGAGGGCAGAGGTTCCGATTCGAGCGACTATTACCGCGCGCTGCCAGCCTGTCAGGTGAGCGATGTAAATGCGGCCATGTGGGCGATGCGAAGCAAAACTTATACCTATTTCGAGAAGAAGATTCTGCAGCCTCTTGAGTCGAAGCAGAGGCGACCACTGGATGTGCTGGATTTAGGCGCGGGAAACTGCTGGCTCTCCAATCGTCTAGCGCAGCGCGGCCATCGGCCAGTCGCGATCGACGTCTTCTCAGATGAGCGTGACGGCCTGCGAGCGGTCCGTCACTACCGAGATCCGTTTCCTGTGATTGAGAGTGATTTCGATAATCTGCCGCTTTCGGCGAAGAGCTTTGACCTGGCGATCTTCAACGCGTCGCTACATTATTCAATCGACTACTTCCAAACGCTCTGCGAGGTACGTCGTTGTCTTCAATCTTCCGGCTGGGTTGTCATCCTAGATTCGCCGATTTACCGTGTCAGAGAACACGGGAAGCGCATGGTGGACGAGAAACACGCCATTTTTTTGAGCAAGTATGGATTTCGTTCGGATACGCTGCCAAGCATTGACTTTCTGGACCTTCCGATGCTGCAGATGCTGCACGACAGCCTTAAGATTGATTGGCACATATTCAAGCCGTGGTACGGCTGGGGCTGGCACTTGCGTCCGTTGAATGCCTTCATTCGCCGACGGCGACCACCTTCACGTTTCTGGATTCTGATTGGGAGGTTCAGAGGCTCATGATTATCCTGCTACATCCCCGCTCGACCAAGCCAAAGAATCGACGTTTTCCCCTGGCTGCGCTTTCGCTGGCCGCCGTGCTGGAGGGGAAAGAAGAATACACAATTGTAGATGGCAATGCAGATTCTCAGCCCCAGGCAACACTAGATCGACTAGCAGCACGAGGTGACGTGACGCTGCTGGCGGTTTCCGTGATGCCCGGACCACAGATGGTGGCATCCATCCCGCTCTGCCGCGAGTTTCGCGCGAAATACCCGTCGATCCCCATTGTGTGGGGAGGATATTTCGCGTCGCTCTATCCAGACGCTGCATTGAATGCCCGTTACGTCGATTTCGTGGTGCGGGGGCAGGGTGAAGAGACATTCCTGGAGCTGATTGAGACGCTTCGCACCACCCGCAAGTACGCCGGAGTCAAAGGTCTTTCGTATAAGGATGATTTTGGTCTACATGTTCACAATACGGAGCGACCGCTACGTTCACCAAACGATTTCCCCTGGCTACCTTACGAGAATCTGCCCAATGCAGTCAATTACGTACTTCCAACGTTTCTGGGTCGACGGACGATTGTCCACCAGGCGAGCATCGGTTGTCCGTTTCGTTGCACATTCTGTGGTGTGGTCCCGATTTATCAGGGACGACAGCGCACAGAGGATCCGGCGCGCACGGCCGCTGTCCTGGCTCACCTCAAGCAAAAATACAATATCGATTCCGTCCAGTTCTATGACAACAATTTTTTCCTAAACGAGAGTCACACGGCCGAATTGGCGAGGCGCCTCGAACCACTGGGCCTGAAATGGTGGTGTGAAGGCCGCATCGATACGGTGCTCCGCTACTCGGACGAGACGTTCGAGCTACTGAAACGGGCCGGTGCGACCATGATCTTCTTTGGCGCAGAGTCAGGATCCGATTGGGTGCTGCAGGAGATGAATAAGAAGGTCTCGACAAACCAGACTCTGGAACTAGCGGCACGCATCCGGCGGTTCGGCATTGTACCGGAATTTTCATTCGTTGTCGGAAATCCCAAGAACCCCGCGCTGGACACGCACGAAACGATCGGTTTTATTCGCAAGATCAAGAATGCTAATCCCGATGCAGAAATCATTGTTCAGCACTACATTCCAACTCCGCATCCGGACGGGATGTATGGGGACGTAGAAGCGAAGATCGAATTTCCCCGTACGCCTGAAGAGTGGGCGACGGAACGCTGGTATAACTTCACGACGCGGCATGATCCAAACGTCGCGTGGCTTCCTGAGCGCATCAAGCGTCGTATCGACAATTTTGATTTGGTAATCAACTCGCGCTGGCCGACCATTCAGGACATTCAGCTGCCGCGCTGGGGTCGAGCGATGCTGCAGTGCCTCAGCAGCTGGCGTTATGTGCTGGGCTTCTACCAATATCCCTATGAGCTCCGTTGGGCACAACGATTTGTTTCGCTGCGAAAGCCCCGCCTGGAAAGCTTGTGATCCGTGTTCCGCCACTCGAAGGGCATCGTTTGTGGGCGCCAACTTACGACCTGAATCCGAATCCCCTGTTGGCACTCGAGAGACGAGCCATGCGAGAGCAGCTTCAATCGCTTGACAAGAATTTCGTCCTTGACGTGGCCTGCGGAACAGGTCAATCTCTGGCACCGCTACAAAGATCCGGCTCAATGGTGTTCGGAGTTGATGCGTGCCAAGAAATGCTCGGGCAGGCAGCGAGATGCACGAGTTTACGTGGACGGCTCGCGGTGGCGAATGCGGAGCAGCTTCCATTTCCGGCAGGCTTCGCCAGTCTGGTGCTTTGCTCCATGGCGCTCAGTTATTTTGACAACCTCGCTGAAGTGTTCGAAGAGTTTGCCCGCGTATCGGCTCCGGGTGCTTCGGTGGCGGTTAGCGATATGCATCCGGAAGCGCAAGCGGCCGGTTGGACGCGCTCGTTTAGAGCGGGGAAGTTGCAGGTCGAGCTCGATCACCATCGCCGGTCATGGGAAGAGATCGAACGAACGGCTGAACACGCTGGATTAGAAGCGTGCGCGTGCACATCTGTTTTCTTTGGCGAACAGGAGCGGCCAATTTTCGAAAGGGCGGATAAGGCGGCCCTATTCGCAACCATACAAAAGAAGCCTGCACTCTGTCTGGCGATTTGGAAGAAACCATGGTGATTCGGGGGGCGCGAGTGGCAACCGACGCAAATAGCGCCGTCAGGATGGATTTATGGATTCGGAACGCCACGGTTTCCCTCATGCCGGTTTCTAGCAGCGAGCGGCAGGTGATCGATGCCGAAGGTTGTCTGATCTTGCCGGGTCTGATCAATGCACATGATCATCTGGAGCTGAACCTTTTCCCGAGGCTAGGTCAGGGA
Organism: Bryobacteraceae bacterium; assembly: GCA_036272575.1. Classification (GTDB taxonomy): domain Bacteria; phylum Acidobacteriota; class Terriglobia; order Bryobacterales; family Bryobacteraceae; genus Bog-105. The sequence goes on from DATAYL010000039.1 coordinate 15,059, forward strand.
CCTTACGCTAATGCATCGGCTTGGGCACGCGATATTTATCGGCCGCTTGACGCTCCGGTGAAACAGCATCTGGCGGTCCCCAAAGCGATCCGGCTCAGTTGGGGCGCAATCAAGAACCTGCTCTCGGGCGTCACGATGGTGGCTCATCACAATGCGCTCCATCCAATCCTTTTTCATGACGAGTTTCCGGTGCGTGTGGTGGAGCGGTTCGGCTGGGCACATTCGCTGCGGTTTTCGCCGGATTGGGAGGCGAGATTTCGCGAGACTCCGCCGGGATATCCATTCCTCATCCACGCAGCGGAAGGTGTGGATGAAACCGCACGACGCGAGATCCACAAGCTGTCCGAAGCGGGTGCGTTGAGTCCATCGACCGTGCTCGTTCATGGTGTAGCAGTGGGTGAAGGCGAGCTACCGCTCCTGACGAACTCAAGGACCTCATTGGTCTGGTGTCCCTCTTCCAACCACTTTACGCTCGGCCGGAGCGTGAACCAAGCTGTACTGAGCTCCGAAATCGCGATCGCGTTGGGAACAGATTCGGCCATTACTGGAGAAGGCGATCTGCTGGATGAACTACGAGTGGCTCGCCGATTTGCCGATCCCGACCGACTCTATGCGATGGTGACGACGGACGCCGCGCGGATACTAAAGCTCTCGAATGGACACGGCCGCATCTCGCACGGTGGAATCGCCGATTTAGTCATCATGCGGGATAGTGGATGCACACCGGCCGAAACGTTGTTGTCATGCTATCCACAGCTCGTTATAGTTCGCGGGCGTGTTGCTCTGGCAGCTTCGGAGTTCAGCCGGCGGTGGCGAAGGGCACCTTGTTTTTTACAGCAGCTGACTGTGGAAGGGCGGGGACGATATTTGTGCCGCAGCCCGATTCGTACCCTGCTCCCAGCAACTAAGCGCGTCCTCGGGGAGAGTCCTCGCGTTGCGGGTAAAGCGGTTGCGGCATGACAGCAAGCGTGCAGTCGATTCCTGTTCTGGTGCTCTATCCTCATGCACGGTGTAATTGCCGGTGCGTCATGTGCGATATCTGGAAAGGCACGAGCGAGGCGGAACTTTCAGCAGAAGAACTGGCTCGCCATCTGGCAGATATCGAGACCTTGCAGGTTAAATGGGTGGTTTTCTCGGGCGGAGAGCCACTGATGCATTCTGACTTGTTTCGCCTGAGCGACATGTTGCGGTCCCGAGGCATCCGGGTAACTATTCTGAGCACGGGCCTGCTGTTGAAACGTTTCGCAAAAGAGGTTGTGGCGCACGTGGATGACGTCATTGTTTCGCTGGACGGGCCACCACACATTCACGACCAGATCCGACGCATCCGGGGAGCCTTTGTTCAACTGGAGCAGGGGATTGGGGCTATCCGGAATCGAAATCCGAAGTTTCCGATTGCCGCGCGTTGCACGGTGCAGCGATCGAATCACAATGCCCTGGCCGAGACGGCGGAACTGGCAAAGCTGCTCCAGCTCGACTCCATTTCGTTACTGGCGGCTGATCTTACGTCGGAAGCATTCAATCGGGAGGAGCGTTGGGATGAAGAGCGGCAGGCGGCAGTGTCGCTTACTCGGGACGAGCTTGACACGCTCGACAGGCAACTCGAAAGTGTCTGGCTGGAATGGGGCGAAACGGGATTCGTCCTGGAAAGCTATGAGAAGCTCCGCCGCATTTCGCGGCATTTTCGTGCGCACTTGGGTCTTTGTGAACCCGAAGCCCCGCGCTGTAACGCGCCTTGGGTATCGGCTGTGGTCGAGGCCAACGGTGTGGTTCGTCCGTGCTTCTTTCATCGGCCCATCGGCTCATTACAGTCACAGACTCTGATTCAGGTGTTGAATGGTTTCGAAGCGCAGCGCTTCCGGCAATCGCTTGACGTTGCGACGAACGCCGTGTGCCGGCGGTGCGTATGTTCGCTGCACTTACAGTGAACATAAAGCTAAACCGGCGCTGCGCAGCCTCATTCTGTTGGTGGTTGGAAAAGGCGGTAGAAGATAGCTGCCGCCACGGCGCATAGCAGCGCGCATATGAGTAAGACGGGCCGATAACCAAATTGCTGGAGGCCTGCGCCGGCAATAGCAGCGGCCAGCGCGCCACCAAGCGAAATCACCGTGAAGTTGAGAGCAGATGCACCTTTTCGTTCGGGTCCATCCACTCCCGTCATCAACATGCTAAGCAGGCATGGCTCGGTCGAGTATTGAAAAGACATGTAAGCGATGTAAACGGCTGCGCCCAGGAGGGGCGTCGATAAACAGGCAAGCAGGGCCAATGTGATGGCTGTCATCACCTGCAAGACCGCTATTCCTTTTACTTCACCAATGCTTCGCAAGAGCGCCGGCGCAAGCAGGACGGCGAATACCTGCATCATCTGAGAGAGCGAAAAGATGAAGCCGATGGTCTGAACGCCCGCATGCAAGTGGCTGGCGAAATAGACATTGAAAAATGGATTAAAGCCTCCGGTACCGATACACCAAACGAACAGGCTGCCGAGAAAAGCGTAAATAAAACGGCCGCGAGGATATGTTTTGGCCGACCTGCTTCTTTCGCGATTGCTTGGGATGTTCAGCAGCAGAACCGGCAATATCGCCAGCAACGCGACCGCGCAGCCTGTCAGGAGAGCGATGCGCTGCGCGTGCCCCTCGGTCAGAGAGGAGTGCAAGTACTTGGCCAGAGTTGGCAGACGGCCCCCAACCAATCCGGCTAGAGCGCCAACGCCAATACCTATCGATGCGATAACACTCATACCGAAAGTCCGCGTCTTTGTACTTGTAAGGCTCGTTACCGCGGGGGCAAGGGAAACCGCCCAGAAGGACATCGACACACCATTGAGAAAACCAGAAGCCAGTAGAGCCGGCGGCCAAAGAAAAAGTGCCCGCACACAGCCGGCGCCAGCCGTGCCGATGACTGCAGCCAATAGGAGGGTCCGCAGTCCGAAGCGACGTCCTAACAAGGCCGCGGGCAGCGCACCGACAAACGTTCCCACAGTTACTGCCGCGGCGATCCGCCCGATTGACTTCTCATCGAAGCCGCAGCCGAGGAGATAAAGGTTATAAAGAAGGAAGAAGACGAATTCGCCAAAATCAAACACACCGGAGGCCAGGGCGAATAACAGGAACTGCCGCCCAAGCCCGCGGCACTTCAGCCACCAGGCGACGCCCTCCCAGCAGGTAAGCGGGAACGTTTTGGTGTGATGCCAAGCGCGCGGCAGCAAAAGGTGAAATGTAGGCGACGGGTTTGTTGTCGTGCGGGTTCTGTGCTCGACCAGCGTTTGTTGAAGTGCCGCGTTGAGAGGCGTCAGGCGGCGAAAGAATATGCGAAACTTGCTCCCCGCCGACTGCAATAAAGATAAATTTAGCCAGAGCTCATCTTTGTTAGCCGTGAACAAGGACTCTACCGGCGACATCCCGTAATGCTTCAACCAAAGCAGAACATTCGCCGGAAGAGCTTCTATTTCTTCGCGGATAAGTTCAGGTAATTGGCACCCGAACCACTCGTAGCTCAAGGCCAGCGGAACGAGTTGCAGCTGCCGCACTTCAATGGGGTACAAAGACTGCCAGCGATGCCAGAAGTCGTCGCAATCGCTGTACTGCTGCATGAAAAAAGCCAGTTCCCATGCACGTTGCAAGCGAAGATCGCCGTGCAATAAATGCATCAGTACGTGAAGGGAAGCAAAGGCAAGCGTGTCTGAAAGGTCGAGATAAGAAGTAAAAGAACCATGCGAGGCCGAAGCGCGACAACGCCTGGCCCAAATCTCCGATTCATCCGGTCCGCTGATCTCCTCCATCGCTGCGTCCCAGAGTTGATAGTGCAAGTCGACCGGAATCGGTAGGTCAGGCGCGTAGTAATCGCCTGTCCATTGCCAGGCAGTATCGCGCATCATTGGATCCAGATGCCGGCCCTTCGCCTTGCCAATCGCCTTGTATCCAAGTTGCCGCAGGGCGTCTTGTGCTTGTAAAACAGTTTGAGGCTGGCACCAGATATCAATGTCGCCTTGACTACGCACCGCCGGATCGGGCGTAAAATGCGGGGCATGTGTGTATCCCTTGAGGACCACAAAATCAATATTCCGCTGAGACAGGGTGGCGCAGATCTCTTCGGTCTGCAGTGTGAGTTGCTTGAACCTCTGCTGATTGTCCTGGTAGTTGCGGTCGATGCGTTTTTGTACCCAGCGTGGCAAATGAGGCGCGGCAAGGCGGCCGAGTAGCAGGGTGAGTTGCATCTCGTCAGACAAGCGGAGCAAATTCTGCCAATCTTTTTCGGATAGATGGTCGACGGGCTTAGTAACCGATTGGGAGAAGTTCAAAAGCGACAGGAGTAAACGTCCATACGACGGAATTCGGGCGCTGGTGATCTCACGATCAGAAAAGCGGGGAGACGGCACATACGACGAGTCGTCAGCCCTCAATTGCGAGTCGATGAATGTAGAGGTCACTCAAAAATCCCAGAACTCATGACGCCGGCGCCGCGTTTGAAAGCAAGCCTTCCAACAGATCGATCGCTGGATCGAACTGCTGATAGCTGAGCTCATACGCGGGAGCCTCGATCAAACGCTCGATAGCGGCCATACGGTCCTCGTGGATACCTAATTCAACTGGCCACGGATTTTGGAAGAGGCGGCGAAAGCGTTCCGCGCGGGATACCGGCAACAACCCTTGTGCTTCTTGCTGGGTAGGCTTTCTGTTAAGGAAGATGACGTAGTCGACTTCGCATTCCTGAGCGATTTTTAAATCGGGAAACTTATCGGATCTAACCTCCAGTGTGGGCTTACCATTTCGCTGCTTCACATGACCCTGGAGTTCCGGGAAGAGAGCCGAGACAGAAGGTCGAAAGCGAAAGGTGCGCGGATTTCCTACCACGGTACGACCCCTGCGCCGCATCACCAGGGAACTGGCATCGTCCGAAATGTAAGTCCAACCGCGCCGGGTGCAGGCATAGGTAAGAGAAGATTTGCCAGCGCCCGATTCGCCAACGAGTAGTACGCCGCAACCACCTCGGCTGATGCAGGCGCCATGTATGGTCGCCAGATACTGAGTGTCCAAGAGCGTGTAAATCATACCTTCCAGAAAGTTGTACCGGAGGAAGTCGCCATGCGTCACAGCAGCTCGAGTAAGACAGGCGAAGCCAAAACCTTTGGAGAGATCGCAGCAGCCGTAGTTGTTTGCGTCGGAGACGAGCGTGAGCAGGTTTGATTGAGCTCGAAACACGGGTGTTTGAGGCTGGCGCCGCGAGACGCACTCAGAGACAATGATTCGCAGTTCGATTGGGACTTCACGAAAGCGCTCCTGGTAGGCGCCCCAGCTTAGCTCAGCGGACCGAATGACGTCTGGATCATTCGACTTAATGTGCGCGGCAAACCCGTACGGATATAAAACGTGGCGATGGAGCAAAGGTGTAGAAGCACGGAGCGGGTCTTCACCCTCAAAACCATCTTTCATGTCTCTAATTGAGCCTGAGTTCTTACTAAGCCGCGATGTGACCATAGAACGTGCTATCTGATCTGCTCCAATGCATGACAACAGCGAGAATAGCGGTGAAGAGTGTCCCCGCATGCAAAGCATTTGCAACTTATATGTAAAAGGTGCCCGGGATTTCTCAAGGCAGGGGAAAGGACAGTCAACGTCCGACGCCCCAGTTTTTGGGATAAAACGTAAACTGGAGACCGCTCGTCACGTCACTCTCGCGACCGCCGAGCGAGGGTATGAAATATCGCTCATACTGCACAAAGGCAGTGCCAATCAAATCTTGCCTAAGCTCCCATTGTCCGGTTAACGATACATCTGTTTGTGAGCCGCCTCCGGGCAGGAAGTTGCTACCCGTTTTAATGTTTCGAAAACCCAGCGTAACCTTCTTCTTAGCCGACCACCAATAAGTGGACGAGGCGACGTAAGCCCGGGCATCGCGTCCAACCCAGCTTCCTAGAAGAAAACCGTCATTCGTGTACGCATCGCGATACTGGTTGTTCCAATAGAAAAACTGTCCGCCTTCATCTCCGCGATAGAGCCAGGTCGCATAGGTTTCGAAGCGGAGATCTAATCGCCGCAGGCCGGGTAGCTGAGTGAAATAAATTCCGGGCGCCCAAGCGGATCGCCGGGGGCTCGATAAAGGACTGGGCTCGTCATCGGCAAACGAGTCGGAATAGATTGTTACAAAACGGCTCACGCCCGGAACACGCCAACGGAAATCGAATCCGCTGCGTCGGTCGCCTGGATCATTACGAGATCCGAATGCAGTACCGCCGGTGCTGGTTGTGCTGAAAAAACTACGCAATACGCTTCCGGTGGTAAGCGGATGACCGACGCCTCCAAAGATGGAACTGCGGGTGAATCCTACCTCAAAATTAGGAGTGAGCTGAAACGTAATCTTCTCGGCGTTAATGAAGGGCCTCGGCGGATATTGGTGGCCGGCCAACTTGCCCACGATCAGGTCTGTACGGATATGGCCCAGAAAGCGGAAAGGCCCCGGCAGAACGATTGGGGTTTGCTGTGAAACTTTCAGCGAATACATCGGCTCGGCGTTGTTGCTGAAGCTGAAGGCGCTTGCCTCATTCGGGCCCCACCAGTAACTCTGTTTCCCGAACGTTACAGCGAAGTCACCGAGTTTGACACCAAGATACATTTCGAGCGGATCGAACCTACTTGTGGAGGGCGTTCTAGCCGGGTTCGTTGGAGGAACGCCGTCGAGGGTGCCAAGCAGATCCTGCACGCCGGAGCTATAGGGCGCCCGTCCGCCCGCTTCCTGGTACTCGCCGCGAAAGTAGCCCGAAAACCGGCCGGCGGTTGCATAAGCGGAAAAGCCGTCCACGCTATTTGCTCCTTCTTGGTATGGGCGACCGTAATCGTTCACGATGGTCTGCCCAAAGTGATAGCTGTCGCGGAGCGGGGGGCCAGCTATACCCGTGACCCCGCCGTACACAGATTCTATTCGGGCCTGTGGCTTCTTGCTGCGGTCGCCTTGGAATTCCCGCTTGAGCTGAGCGATCAGGGCGATCGCTTCCTCATTGCTTGCACCGGCTGCAATCTTCACGCTGTGCCTGGACGCAATATCTTCAGCCTCGTCCACCAGCACGAGGCATTCCTCGCGAGTCCAGGGCGCCACTAGATTTTCCTCATCCGGGACGTAACCCATCGCCGCCAATCGCTTGAACACCGGATATACCCAGCTATCCAGCGGCACAAATATTGGGCCAGCGGGAGCCTGAGACGAGCGGTCTGAGGCTCTAAGCTCAAAAATAGGGCAGAAGGCGAACAGGCAAAAAATTACTGCTCGAACGATGCTAGGTCGCATAGCCTCCGCTTGCAAAGGTGACGTGAAGAGGTTCCAATACTAACAGGCTGACTCACTTTGAGCGTCGGACGAACATCTACCTGCGCTTAACTTGTAAAAGCCTTGTAAATACTCGCTAATGCGCTGCCCGTAACTAGCTGTCTTCTATAAGTCACTGATCTTTTACAGGACTCCGACAGCTGAAGCTCGCAAACTGGTTAGCCTCAAAACAGGGAGCTAGGATGCTCCGCGAAAGGGATCAGTATGCAGCGAACAGTGTTAACGGAAACACCCGCAAAAACCAAGCGCCGGAATTTTATTATCAGCGCCATTTATGCTTTCCCCTTCCTGATCGGCGGGACACTCGCCGCCTCCGTAGGAACCTATTTGTTCGGCAAATCAAACGGAGACCCGGATGGTTGGGCGGACGCAGGCGATGTTGGTGATCTTCAGAAAAATGTGCCGCGCCAGGTATCGTTCGTTCGTAGCGTGGTAGATGGCTGGCAAGTTCAGAATGAAAAAGCTAACGCATGGGTGATACTTGATGACCGGCAGCAAGTAACCGCATTCTCTCCGCTTTGCACGCATCTTGGGTGTGCATACCAATGGCAGACAGCTAAAAAAGCATTCACGTGTCCGTGCCACGGCTCGGTATTCAACAGCCGCGGCGATGTATTGGCGGGTCCGGCGGGCCGCCCGTTAGACCGTTATCAAGTAAAGATTGAAAGCAATCGGCTGTGGCTGGGACCCCTTCAGACACAGAAAGATACGTAGTTTATGCGTCGAGTCGTATTTTCGACGCGTGAATGGCTGGAGCAACGGACAGGCTTGCCATCCGCGGCAGCTCATTTTTTACGGGAAGACATACCGGCCTCTTCCGGCTGGCCACAGGTCTTCGGCAGCATTGCTCTGTTTCTTTTTCTCACCCAGGCGCTGACCGGTATACTCCTCGCGTTAAATTATGCTGCCACGCCAGGCGAAGCCTATGACAGCGTAGATTACATTTTGCATGAAGTTGCAGGCGGCCGAATTGTGCACGGGCTTCATCATTGGGGCGCCAGCTGGATGATCGTAGTCGTGTGTCTGCACATGGCGCAGGTCTTCATTTACGGCGCCTTCAAAAAACCTCGAGAAGCTACCTGGATCGCTGGCGTGCTACTTCTGCTGCTGACACTCGCCTTCGGCTTAACTGGATATCTTTTGCCCTGGGACAACAAAGCCTATTGGGGAACTATGGTCACGACGAAGATTCTGGCGGGCATGCCTGGTGCAGGTAGTTTTCTGACGAGACTCATCGGAGCTACGGATCGCGTTGGCGTGGTAACGTTCTCGCGGTTTTACGCTCTCCATACGCTTGTGCTTCCGGCGACCACAATTCTGCTAATAGGGTTGCATGTTTATCTGGTGCGCCTGCATGGCATCACGCCGAGTCCTAGCGACCATGGAAAGAAAGAGACGTTTTACCCAAAGCAGCTTTTTCGCGATTTCGCAGCTGTATTCCTCGTCTTCCTATCGCTGTTTCTAGCGGCGGTGTTTCTCGACGTTCCACTCGAGCGCATGGCGGACCCAACTGACACGACTTACGTGCCCAGACCGGAATGGTATTTTCTGTTTCTCTTTCAGTTACTCAAGATATTTCCAGGCCGCTTCGAACTGATCGGAACGATGGTTCTTCCCTCGGTCACCATTCTCACACTCATTTTTCTTCCGTTCTGGAAAGGGGTTCAGAAAGTTGTTCTGAACGGTCGATTGCAGGCGGCTTGCGTGACTGTACTAGCTTTCTCGATATGGTTTGGATTGACTGCGGCGGCAGGTTTCACAGGACCTCATCCCAGGCGCGATAAGGCCGTACCGAAAGAGGCCGCTGAGTGGGCCCGGGTGTCCCCGGAGGAGATTGCCGGACTCGGTTACTTTCGTTCACTACAGTGCGGATCATGCCACAACTTGCTGCGGGGGGCGCCCAAGCCGGGCCCTACGCTTGGAGTAGCAGGGCTAGAGCACTCGAAGGAGTGGATGGTCCGACATTTTAGGCAGCCGGCTGAAACGCCTTCCAAACTGCAGGAAGTTGACTCAGGCCAAACGAAGATGCTGCTGGCGTTCGTCACCAGCCTGAAACCGAAATCGATACAGAGCTTGGAGGCGATGTCACCAACTTTTGTAAGCGGGGCTCAGATTTATATCTCCAAAGGCTGTTCGGGTTGTCACAAGGTAAATGGCACGGGAGGAAGCATCGGGCCGTCCCTGGACGGTCTACCCAGCCGCCACAGTAAAGAGTGGGTTCAGGCGCACTTCTTAGCTCCACAAAAACTCTCGCCTGGTTCCATCATGCCGCCATACCGGTTCTCAACCGACGAGGAAAAGAATCTACTCGTTTATCTGTTTTCCCTCTCCGAGTGAGCGTGCGCTGGAAACGCAGCCAGGAATCTGAGAAGTTGTAAAAGCCTTGTAAAACAGACCTCTCATGCTCCTGAACAGCTGGCAATTCAAGGTTTTCGACGGCACAATGGGTCTGTCTAAGGTGCAACGTACTTTATTTTCTCGCCAGCCATTTTCTAAATGGTTTCTTTCCGCTCTTGCGTTAATGACTGCCAGCTGCGTGCCACTTGGAGCGCAGACACCGTCACTGCTGCCGTTCAGTCAGCCGAGGCAAAATCAATCGGGGATTTTCTCTCAGGAGCAGATGGGGCAATTTCGCCCTTGCACACCGGCCGATTTCGGCGACCCGAATGCAGACTGCGTACCTGCAACTGGGCAACCCGGTTCGAGCATGCCCGGCGCAACTGACCTAGACGCCTTTGGACCGCCCGGCGACGTTCCGATGAGTGGCCGCTCATCATTTGGCGACGGCTCGATGGATAGGACCGGAACAGCTGCGAACAGTCCATCACGGACATCGAACCAGACGCAGCCGATTCACAACGAAAAGGAGCCGCCCACGGAATTCCAGCGATACGTCGCCGACTCGACTGGCCAGATGTTGCCGATTTTCGGTGCCTTTCTCTTTGAGCATGTGCCAGCTACCTTTGCGCCGCTTGATCGGACCCCGGTTGGAGCTGATTACGAGATTTCATCGGGCGATGTGCTGCAGATAGCGATTTGGGGCCAACTCAACCTAACTCGCCGTTTGGCTGTCGACCGGACTGGCCAGATCATTCTGCCGGACGCGGGACCCATTGCCGTTGCGGGGATGACTTACTCGCAAGCCGCTTCGGCCGTGAAGGCTCGGCTAGGCCATTTGTATAAGAGTTTCGACGTGAGCGTCACGCTTGCGCAGCTTCACTCCATACAGGTCTTTGTGGTTGGAGACGCGCGCCGGCCGGGCAGCTATACCGTAAGTTCGCTCAGCACCTTGGTCAACACGATCTTTGCGTCTGGCGGCCCTTCGTCACGGGGATCCATGCGCGCCATCGAGCTCCGGCGTGGAGATCGAGTCATTCGTAATTTCGATCTTTACCAATTACTTATTCACGGCGATAAGTCACAAGACGCCCAGTTGTTACCGGGTGACGTCATCCTGATACCTCCCGCCGGTCCACGCGTAGCCATCGCCGGCAGTGTCGGACATCCTGGAATCTATGAAATCAAAGCGGGTGCGACGTTGGAAGAAGCATTGCAGTTTGCCGACGGCCTCTCCCCGTTGGCCGCATTGAATCAGGTGAATCTGGAACGGATCGGCGACGGCTCTGGTCTTCAGGTCGTGCATCTTTCAATGCGCGCCGCCGATCTGCAAACGAAATTGCAGAATGGCGACATCGTACGCCTACAACCTATCGTGCCGAGATTTCAGAATGCTGTAACGCTGCGCGGGAACGTCGCTAATCCCGGGCGATTTCCCTGGAAAGAGGGGATGCGGATTAGCGACCTGATACCGGACAAAGAGGTGCTACTCACACGTGACTACTGGAAGGGCCGCAACGCATTGGCGGCATCTGACGAAACGTTGCCCCCGATTACTCCCGAAACCACCAACCAGACTAACCCGTCAGCTAATGGCGCCAAGACTCCAACAGCAGAAGAACAGCCTACAAACCAGACAGCGAGGAATACGCCTGCGGCTCCCAAAGCGTTTCAGGAGGAGAAGCGAGATACACAAGGTGACAATTCGCTAGGGGCCGCGACCGGACTCGATAACCTACCGCCTGCGCGCACGTTCACTCCGCGCAACACGGTACAGCCGACCGTTCCGGAGATCGATTGGGAATACGCGGTTGTCGAGCGAACGGACCCGGCAACGCTTACTACGCGCACGCTTGCCTTTAATCTGGGAAAGCTGGTTTTGTCTCACGATGCAACCCAAGATTTAGCACTTCGCCCTGGAGACGTAGTGACCATTTTTTCAAATGCCGATTTCGCCGTGCCGCGAACGCAACAAGCGGTGCAGGTTCGGATTGAGGGAGAGGTCGCCATGGCTGGCACGTACACCGCGCAACCCGGCGAAACGCTGCGTCAGGTTGTTGAGCGTGCGGGCGGCTTAACGGGGAATGCCTATCTTTACGGCGCCCAATTCACCAGAGAATCTACCCGCCGAGAGCAACAGAAACGTTATGACGATTTCCTTGATCAGCTAGAGAGGCAAATCAACGAGGCCGCTTCCAACCTTTCAACCCAGGTCACTTCACCGCAGCAAGCGGCAACCGCACAGACTTCGCTCGCGAGCCAACGCACCATGGTGGAACGCCTTCGACAAACGAATCTTAACGGTCGAATCGTCCTCAACCTCAGCCCATCCGATCGAGGTGTTCAATGGTTACCAGATCTTCCGCTGGAGAACGGCGACCGTCTTTATGTGCCAAGCCGGCCTTCCACCGTCAACGTCATCGGAGACGTCTTCGAACAGGCATCGTTCCTTTATCAGAATGATTACCGTACTGGAGACTATTTGACAAAAGCGGGTGGCCCGGCCCGCTCGGCGGACCGGAGCCACATGTTGATCATACGAGCTGATGGCTCAGTCGTCAGCCGCCGAACGGGACCTCCGCTGTTCGCCAAAACATTCGATTCCCTGCCCATGTCGCCGGGGGACACGCTAATCGTGCCGACTTACATCAATCGCACCACCTTTGTGCGCTCGCTAATCGACTGGTCGCAAATCCTTAGCAACTTCGGTTTGGGCGCTGCCGCTGTCAACGTACTTCGTTAGGAGAATCAAGTGCCCACACCTTTGGAGTATCAGACAGACACACAGAGCGGCGACAGCCTCGAAACCCCCTCGTTCTTTGCCCAAGGAAGCTCGGAGATTTCGTTTGCGGCGATCTTTGCGACTCTCTTGCGTCGGCGCAGAGACTTCCTGGCGCCGGTGCTAGGCGCCGCGTTAGTATCTGCGGCGGTGGCGCTACTGATTCCGCCGAAGTTCACGGCCGAAGCGGTGATACTAACGCCGCATCAAGCGGAACCGTCTCTCTCTGCCATGGCCCAGTTGGCAGGTGGCGGCGCTGGTGCGGGGCTGTCTAGCTTGAGTCTCCTGGCAGGGTTCGGTCTCCGTAATCCGTCAGATCTCTACCTCGGGATACTCGAGAGCCGCACTATTGCCGATACGCTCATCGATAAATTCAATCTGAAACAGGTCTACGGGGACAAATACTACAAGAGTGCGCGAAAGCACCTTACATGGAACACGACCATTAAAGCCGGCAAGGACACTCTCATTCACGTCGAAGTCTCCGATCGTAACCCGAACCGCGCTGCCCAGCTTGCGAATGCCTACATTGAGGAACTGGCGAAGCGGAACTCCACGGTCACACTCGCGGAGGCATCACAGCGCCGCCAGTTTTTCGAACAGCAGCTTTTTAAAGAAAAAGATCTGCTGGCTGAAGCCGAAATCGCCCTTCGAGATACGCAGCAGTTCACCGGGCTCATGGTGCCAACCGGTCAAGCGGAGGCGCTTATTCGCTCCTCTTCCCAATTACACGCCGAGATCCTCAGCCGGCAAGCGCAACTGGCGGGTTTGGCGACGTACGCAACAGACGACAATCCGCGCGTTCAGATGGTGAAACGCGAACTGGCGGCACTCCAGTCCAAGCTTGCCGAGATGGAGGGCGGCGACCACGTCGCCGGAACGCCCGATGTGCCGATTGGCAAACTGCCGCAGGCCGGACTCGAATATATTCGCAAATACCGCGACGTCAAGTATCACGAAACCCTTTACGAGGCTCTTGCAAAACAATACGAGGCGGCGCGACTCGATGAAGCAAAGGCGGCGCCCTCCGTACAGATTGTTGATGCGGCCGTGATTCCGGAGAAAAGAAGCTGGCCGCCCAGGACTGTTATCGTGCTCGCCAGCACTATCCTGACGGCCTTGATCTCTGCTTTTTGTATTTTGACGATAGAGAGCGCGGCAGCCAGGAAGAATATCTAGGAGCCAGATGACGGTGAGTCTTCGTCGGCCCCTCGCCGAGAACATAGTGTCGCTGGCTTTTCTGCAGGCGATCAATTATGCAGCCCCGCTGATCACCCTTCCTTATCTCGTTCGGGTGCTTCAGCCATCGCAATTCGGGCTTTTGTCATTTGCGCAAGGCATCGTTTTATATTTTGATTTTTTTACTGACTTCGGCTTCAATTACAGCGCTACAAGAGCGATTGCCTGCCATCGGGACGAACCTGGCGCAGTAACGCGAATCTTTTGGTCGGCGCTTTTCTCGAAGGTGCTCTTGATGACGATGAGCACGGTGGCTTTAACCTTGCTCGTGGCTGCTACGCCAAAGCTGCGAAACACCGCCAGTCTTTTTGCCGCGAATGCGCTCTATCTAGTCGGGACGACACTGTTTCCGATCTGGTTCTTGCAGGGCCATGAGCGGATGAAAGTGGCGGTTGCCGCGCTAGGGATCGGGCGGCTGTTGACAATTCCTGCCATCTTCCTATTCGTCAGATCGCCGCACGATTATGTCAACGCGGCAGCTATTCAAGCAAGTGTAGAATTGACGGCCGGCCTCGTCGCGTTGCCGTTCATCGTACGGCGGATGGGCCTGCGCTGGTACCGTCCGTCGTGGGTTGATCTGAAAGAAACGATCTGTGAGGCTTGGCCCCTTTTTCTTTCTTCTTCCGCTCTCTTTCTATCCACATCCAGCACTGTCGTCATCCTGGGATTGCTCGCCGGTGACATCCAGGTTGGATATTTCAGCGCGGCCGACAAACTGATCAAGGCTTCCATTGCCGCACTGAACCCGCTGGGCCAGGCATTGTACCCCCACATTGCAGGCGTCAAGCGCGCATCTCCTCATTCGGCTCTCAAAATCATACGCGCCAGCTTTTTCGGCGTGATCGCCCTTTCGGTATGCATATCGGCGGCTGTGGCAATTTTCGCTCGGCCCGCTTGCCAATTCTTTTTGGGCGCTTCATTTCGTCACTCGGGCGGCGTGCTCGAGTGCCTCTCGCCGCTACCAGTTCTTTATGGATTAATTAGTGTGCTTGGGGCTCAGACCATGCTTATCTTCGAAATGGACGCGGTCTTTTCCAGAATTATGCTCACAGGCGCGCTCGCGGGGATTCCTGTTACAGCACTGTTCAGTCACTATCTCGGCGCCAAGGGTGCGGCCTTGGGTTCTGTCATCATGGCGGCGGCGATTGTCTTTGCTATGTTTGTGGCTCTGCGTTCTAAGGGATTGCACATCTGGAAAGATCTCACGAGGGTCGCTCTGCCTCTGCAAGTTAGTCCTCTTCTGGAGCCGGAGTGAGTCATGGCTGAGGCCCTGTTTCCGCCGATTACAAGCCGCCGGAGTGCAACCTTCAGTTTGCCCTTACGCAGGATGTCGCTCGTACTTGCAGTCCTGATTCTACTCACCACCTCGTTCGACATCTTCCTGGTGATCAATGCCGGCGGCAACTTTCGCTTCTGTCAAATCGTCTCAGTCCTGCTCCTCGCGTTCGGCGTAATTAAGATTATTAACGGGGAGCGAGCGCGAATGCTGGGCTCGGCGCCGCTTTGTATCTGGTTCCTGTTCCAGATTCTGTTTATACCGACAACCTCGTTCTGGCCAAAAAGCGCCGGCTATTGTCTTTGGCTTGCGCTCAACCTTGGATTGATCTATTCGTTTGTCCAGTTGTTTAGTGCTGATCTGCACGCCTTACGAACAATCTTGCGGTGGTATCTCTACTCGTTTGGCATCATCGCAGGTTTTGGAATAATCCAGCTTGCGCTCCCACTTCTCGGACTCCCTGCCATCCTTGTGAAGCAGTGGTGGATCGCAGGTAGCCTTCCTCGAGTTAACGGATTCAGCTACGAGCCGTCATACTTCGCATCATACTTACTAATCGGCTTTGTATTCGCTGGCTCCCTCAGACGCGCACGCTCCAATTTACTTCCAGCCCGGATGCTTCTAGGAATTTATTGCCTCACGGCGATTGGCATCGTGATTTCTTCTAGTCGGATGGGAATCGTCTTTCTCCTGGTTGATGTGTTCCTCTCGCAAGTGAAGCCATGGCTGTCATTCATGAGCGACTTCAGGCGGTTTCGGGTGGTTTCCCACAAAATAAAGCCGTTGTTTCCATCTCTCATCTCGCTCGCCTGTCTCTCGGTGTTGCTGGGCTCCGGAGCCGCGGCTCTGCGGGATAATCCATCTGTCATGCTGATGCTTTTGAACGGAACCGGCGTTTCCGATACTGCCGCTCATTCGGTGATTCAGCGTGAAGATTCTCTGGAGGAGACAATTGCCGTCTTTCTCGAACATCCGTTGGTCGGGCGCAGTTTGGGAGGTGTATCCTCCGCCATCGCTGACCGGGAAGGCGAAAGCATCCACTCGTTTGAAGATTCAAAGGATTTTGAGGGAATGAGCGTATTCGCCGAAATACTAGCCGCTAGCGGCGTGATTGGATTCATCCCATTTCTATGGTTTCTGGTTGAGACAGTTCGCAAGCCGCTGAAGCTTGCTCGCCACGTGAGCCCCTTTTATTCCTCGCTATTGCGGGCCTTGGTGCGGTCGCTCGTTTTCGCCTGGGCAATACTGCAGTTTAATCAGAACGTCTTACGGCCCTATTTGTGGGCCCATTTGGCGATCCTGCTTTGTGTGTATGCGGCTGCTCAAAGGTCGATTGGACCCGGTCAGGCCCGGTGCAGGGTCGCGGCCTCTGAGAGAACCTCGCAGACGCTCTCACAGTAAGTCTCCAATGTGTAGCGCGCTTCCCAAGTTTCTCTGGCTCTTGAAACGACCTCAATCAATTGACTCCTCTTCATACGCAAGACAGAAGTAATGCGAGCGGCCAGTGCCTCAGCCGTTGCATCTGCCGCCAGAAATCCAGTCTTGTTGTCCTGCAAGATTTCCGGAATGCCTCCCGAGGGAAAAGCCACGACAGGCACTCCGGCGCTGTAGGCCTCAAGCACGACTCGAGTCGTACACTCCACGTAGCTAGACGGAACGACCAGTAGATCCAAGTTGGCATAAAGCTTCGTCAGATCGTCCTGCCAATCGATAAAATCGACGGATACGCCTTTTGACGCAGCTATCACACTCAGGTAGTATTCCGCCCCTGTAAAGAGCGGCCTGCCGATCACCGAGAAGCGGCATTCAGGATGTGAGTCGGCGAGGAGTCTGGCTGCGCGTACGAATTCCAATTGCCCCTTTTCGACCTCAACCCGGCCGACAACACCGATCCGGCGTAATTTCTCTGGCAGGTTTCGGCCGGGCCGGCCCGCTGATCTCACGCCGTTATAAAGAACCTTGACATGCCGCGAATCCAGGTACGCTTTCAATGGAACAAGCGCATGATAACAGCAAGCGATGAGCGGGCTGCCGGTCCACTTCAGAGACCGACCGGCAATCACAACCGCGGATCGTTGCACCAGGCGATTGTGGATGTGGAACACCACTGGAATTCTAGCCATCTTCGCTACCCAGGCGGCAGGCGGGAATAAACGGCTGCCGTTTACATACAGAAGGTTGATACCGTGGGCACGCACTAAATGGCTTAAAGATCTTATGACCTGCGGCATCTTCGCTGCATACTTGAAATGCTCAATAGCTGGTTTATGCGTACTGCTATATGTTCCGCAGCTCAGGCCATGGCTTGGGTAGCCTTTGGCCCGAACGCTCTCGGCAAACGGGGAGCCTGCCGGAGCTGCAACAGCAGGCTGCCATCCTCGCAACGAAAACGCATCCAGCAGATCAAGCAAGCTCTTCTGAGCACCACCGGATTGAATACACTGATCGATGCAAAGAAGCTTGATAGCCTGAGGGGGATTACGGCGGCTGGCGCCTATTTTTCCATCCATCCCTAGAAGCTCCAAAGCAAGCTGGTGTAACCGGTGTGCGCCAGATAGTTCTGCCCGCTAAAGAAATCCTCGCGATAGCCGTAATACTCGTAACCAACATTCCAGCGGATCTTTTCTGTAATCCGGAACGAAAGACGTCCCATTGGTGCGAGGAACCGCAACGGGAACGTCTGAGCGGTCTGGAACGGCGCGAGATTTGGACCGATCACCGTGGTTGTCGGATTGCTTCGTCCGTCGCCCAAATCTTGTACGTGGTTGTAGCCCGCATAGAGATCCATGCGCTTATATGCGTAGCGAAGTCCCAGTGTCCCTGAATACAAATTACTGACGTAATAAGACAATTGATTTGGCAGGAATTGGGAGTTCGCAAAGAACGCGATTCCGCCAAGCGTGTCTACATGCAACTTGGAAAATGTGCCGTCTATCGCGAACCCTGATCCTAAGCTCCAGGAAACTGAACCTGAATAAGTTCGCGCGTGAGAACTGTAATTTGAAAGCGTGACCGAGTTGAGATTGTAGTCTGTGTGCGTCAGAGCCGAGAGCTGAAGGCGTTTCCATTTATATTGAAGGGTGGCTGAGATTGTGGTGTAGTTTTGATCGCTCTTCGGAGTAAACGGGCGGTTTGCCCGGCCAAATTCTCCATCCACCACCGCGGTCAATCCCTTGAGCGGTCTGATTCGAAATCCGAAAAAACCCGAATTCAATACGCTGGTTTGGATATACGGTGTGCCGGGTGTCTGACCGGTTATTGCAAATTGCGGGCTGGACGCTATACGCCTGTCGGAATACCCATAGCCGCCGTGAACATCCAGCCATTTCTTAAGCTGGTACTGAGCATCGATATCCGTTTCGAATGTTCGAATTCCGAGATATTGAAAGTAGAGAAGATCGTCAGCCTGCGTGGAGTTGTCGTATTGCAAATAGGCGCTATTTCCTTCGGTCCTGACGTTATAGATGGAGACCCTGGTGGCAATCGTCAGCTTCGAGGTCGGCATAACAGTCAGATTTACGTTGCCTGTCGCCACAGGACGCTGCGCATTCCCGGCCGTTATAATCTGCTGGTTGCTTAGCGCGCCGAACTGGTTTGTACCAAGCGCAGTTTCGTTGGTCAGGAAGTCACGAACGCCGCCGGTGTACGTGAAGCGGCCATTGAAATTGAACCAGCGCGTATTGCGAAACAACGCGGCTTGCCAGTAGGGGCTTGTTCCGTGATTTGGAGCAGTACGTAGAAACGAGCTTAAGGAAGCGACGCCCGTGGGTCCACCGGAAGTAGCGTTTCCGTTGAACTCCAACGGCGTATCGTCTTTGAAATCCTGCCATCCGTGAAGCACATTCAGAGTAAATCCGTGCCAGTGAACTTCACCCCCCAGCCGAAATTCGTTCTGAACGATCTTTACGTTGGAAAAGATGGGGAAAATGTTACCGCTTGGGTCTTCAGAACTGTTCGTGTCAAAAAGCTGAACGCTTGAGATCCCGGCGCCGCTTTGCACATTGCGTGTATAACCGAGCGTAAACCGGATGTTTGATTCCGGGAAGAGAGTCAGATTATGATCCTGCATCGTGTACGAGGTATCGAGCAGGTTTTCCCCTTGGCCGCCGTCCGTTGTGAGTCCTGGATTGTAGTAGTCGTTCTTTCGCCAGAGCAGGTTGTATTGGTAGAGCTTGTTTTTCGAGAGACGAACTGTGGCCGATTCGTAAGGGTCTCCTCCCAAGCCATTCGTGGTCACTGTAAGTTCGTCGAAAAGCAGCCCATGTCCATTTTTGGAGTTCATGCTGAAGAAGCTAGAAAGAAGACGGACACCACTTCCGAAATTTTCATCGCTGCGGTATTTGGCCTGATTGCCGCTCAGACTGAGAAAACGGTAGCCGGTTTCAAAGGAGTCAACGATGTTGTAATCCGTCCAATTTTCTCCCCTTGTGGAGCCAACCGAATCTGGCGTCGGTGCGGCAGTCTCTTGTGCGTCGCAGCACAACAGGCTGAGGAGGAATGCTGCCGTCAATCGTGTGGTTCGCATAGGCGCTAACGAAGAAAAAGTGGATCGGAGTTTGAGCCGTGAATTCGCACGTGACAGTTCGTGCAGTTCTGGTATCTTGGATCGGCCATATTATGCGCTTGTGAGAGCTGTGGGACCCCCAGACCTTGACGGCCACCGGTTCCAGTTCCGTTGTGACATTCCAGGCACATCGTGAAGACGACTGGACGCCTCAGTAGCCGGGCGTTCGTTGAACCATGCGGATAGTGGCACATCTCGCAGCCTTCCACTCGAACCGGCGGATGTTCAAATGCGAAGGGCCCCCGCTTGTCTGTGTGGCACTTCAGACAAGCCTCTTCGTTTGAGTCAGCTTGCCTTACTAATGACGGTCTGTCGGCCATGCGCCAGGTTGGCGCAAACGTGCCATGCGGATTGTGGCAATCGGAGCATTTCATAAACCCTTCGTTCACGCGGTGTTTGAAGGGCATCGAAAACTCCGCCCGTAAGTTCGTGTGGCAGCCGTAGCAGAGTTCCGGCTGAGACTTTGCCAGTAGAAATTGAGGAGTTGTCGATTTGTGGATCGAATGGCACGTGGTGCAGGCGACGTCGTTCTTTGTGTGCACGGACGTGCGGATATTGGCGCGTTCGAGACTATTGGCGTGGCAGCGAAGACAGGTGTCGATGGTTTGCTTCGGCGTGAGCAGTTCGAAGGCCCGAATGGTTGACTTTCCGCCATGGGCTCGCACGTGCGCGCCCGCCGGGCCATGGCAACCTTCGCAGCCCGTGTTGGCAGGATCTTCTTTACCGATAGCAACGCTTTTGAAGT
Source organism: Bryobacteraceae bacterium (assembly GCA_036272575.1). Taxonomy (GTDB): domain Bacteria; phylum Acidobacteriota; class Terriglobia; order Bryobacterales; family Bryobacteraceae; genus Bog-105. The sequence goes on from DATAYL010000039.1 coordinate 35,319, forward strand.
GAGGGTTCTTGTAGAATTTTGACCAAACATCCGGGTGGCAGATTTTGCAAACGACGTTGCCTGCGAATTCGCCCTTCGGTGAAAGCAGAGAGGCGAGCGACGGTTGGGAATTACTCGCCGGTGCCTGCGCCCTGCCGACAACGCAGGCCGCGAGCCCTGCCGCAAGCAGCATACTGGCGATTTTCAGCACGAAGAGCCACCTGCGCTGGCTGGAAGCAATTGGCTGTTCGGTTCCTGCAATTTACGGTCGAACAGAATTTTCGACATCTCGCGCCGAAACGTCTTTTCTGAGAAAAGCGAGGCGTAAGTACGGATAGCAGAGGCGGAGAGATCGGCTTCCTGGCTTTCGAATTTTTCCACGGCCGTCTGTAGAGCAAACTGATTTGGCTCCCCATAGAAGAACGCCGCTTGTGGGTCGAACCCGGGCGCGCTTTCGAGCACGCCGCCGCGTCCCAAAGCGATGATGGGTTTGCCACTGGCCAGTGCTTCAACCGCAACGATGCCAAAATCTTCTTCGCCTGGCATGATGACGGCCCGGCAGTGTGCGTAGAGATCGACCAGCTCGGAATCGGGTACGCGGCCGCAGAACTCAACCGTCGGACCGGCCAAGTTCCGCAAATGCCGGAATTCAGGGCCTTCGCCGGCAACCTTGAGCTGGCGGCCAGTCTTTGTAAAGCAGTGAACTGCGTCTGCAATTCGTTTGTAAGGGACTAACTCCGAGACGATCAGATAGTAATTGCCAGATGGCCGGTTATAAAATCTATCTACGTCAACCGGTGGATAGACAACTTCTGACGACCGTCGCCACGCTTTCCATATCCGATTCTGGACGTTACGGCTATTAGCAACGAATCGATCTACGCGCGAGGCGGCCGCGTGATCCCAAAGGCGCAGATAATTGGTCAGCGGTGCCATCAAGCCACGCTTGAGACTCGAGCCGGTCCACTCGTGCAGGTAATCCGGATAGAGATCCCAGAGGTAGCGCATGGGGGAGTGGCAGTAACAGATGTGCCGCGTGTTTGCGGACGTGAGAACGCCTTTGGCGGGTCCGGACTCGCTGCTGACTACGAGGTCGTAACCCCGCAGGTCGAGGTGCTCGAGCGCCATCGGCATTAAAGGCAGAAGATTTCGGTAGTGGCGGCGTAGCGGGTTCAGGAATGACGTCGTGACACTGTGAGAGCGAATGAACGGCGAAACACGTTCAGGATCGTAGAACAGAGTGAAGATGTCGGGTTGTGGCAACAGGCGGCAGAGCGCTTCGACAACTTTCTCGCCACCCCGCATGCCGAGCAGCCAGTAATGGACGATAGCGCAGCGCATCAGAGCGGCGATCCTCTTTTTGCCAAACGAACTGGCGACTGCTGGGTCCGTTTTTTCATTTCCTACCAGGCATCCTTCCCCGCGAGCACGCGCGCCGGCGTGGACAACAGAATTCGCAGATAGAGTAAGATGGACCACTTTCGAACAAGGAGCAGATCCAGGCGCCGGCGCTGCGTATACGTCAACCGGCTGCGACCGTGTACTTGCCACAATCCAGTAATACCGGGTTTTATGGCTAACGTGTGCTGTGCATCGAGGCCGTAGTAGGTTTCAAGCTCAAGGGCAGTGATGGGCCGGGGGCCGACGAGCGACATCTCGCCGCATAAAACATTCCAGAGCTGAGGTAGTTCATCGATCGAATAGCGGCGGCAGAGGGACGCGAAAGAACTGGTTACGCGAGGGTCTTTGCCGTTCTTCGAAAACTGGATCTCAGCCGGGGATACCTCGATGCGTTCGATCAGAGGAGAGGGCGAGCGTTTTGCCCGATCCCACATCGTGCGAAGCTTCAGAACCCAAATGTCGCGCCCGAAATGACCAACTCGCCGGTGAGCAATGAGTGGAGATCTCCGGGAGAGAACCGTTATCGAAATCATCGCAACGGCAAGAAGTGGAGATACCAAAGCCAGTAATCCGCAAGCCGCGAAACGTTCTGCAAACTCGATCAACTTCCAGACGGGAGCTTGCGGGCGGGAAGCGGAGAACTGTACCGGAATACATCCAAAATCCGTCGATTGCACACCCTGAAGGTAAATCGAATGGGCACGCTAACATGTTCGGTGTCTGTGAAACTCTTGTAAAGAGCAAACAGCCCGCTGGTTGCTTAGTTGTCGAACCGTTGTAAAAGAATCGTGAAGATTGTCACTAAGGACTTTTATTCTTCACCTTCGGGCCGCCGCAGTATTTAAGATACTGAGTGATATGCAGAAAATCCTCGTCATCGATGACGACGAGAACTTGCGCGACACCATCGGGGTTATGCTCGAGCAATCCCATTTTGTTCCGATGTTAGCGGAAGACGGACGAAGTGGAATCGATAAAGCGCTTACACAGAAGCCGCAACTGATCGTTGTTGATTTGAAACTGCCCGATATGTCGGGCGTAGATGTATGTAGACAGCTTAGGGCTGATGGCCTAGATACGCCCATAGTCGTGTTAAGTGCGATTGGAGACGAACTCAATAAAGTGCTGCTGCTCGAAATTGGGGCTGACGATTACATCGTGAAGCCCTTTAGTGCGGGAGAGTTTACTGCCCGCATCAGGGCGTTATTACGCCGGACGACGACGAACACTAAAGTTCTTCGTTTCGCCGACGTGGAGATAGACATCGAGCGTCGCAATACAACCCGGAAAGGGGAGATGGTCAAGCTAACACCGGCAGAATACAAGCTTCTGGTTTATTTCGTTCAGAATCCAGACCGAGCACTGACCCGGGATCTCATTCTTAACTCCGTATGGGGCTACGACGCGTATCCAAATAGCCGGACAGTTGATGCGCACGTGGTGCGGCTGCGCCAAAAGTTCGAACCAGATGTAAATGCTCCCCGTCACTTTCTAACGGTGCATGGCGTCGGCTATAGATTTCTACCCTAAGGCGGGTTGACGCAAGTGGCCGTCATCCTAGTTGTTGAAGACAGTGACAGTGTCACTGCGCTTGAAATTGCGCTTGCCTCCTGCCTGGAGGGCATGAAAACGCTGGTATTGCCAGATGGGCGAGAGGCGTTGAAACTTCTCGACAGGGACACTCTGGAGATAGCTGCGGTGATTACCGACATACACTTGCCATTTGTAGATGGGTTTGAACTGATTTCGGCTATTCGCTCCCATCCTCGTTACGCGCGGCTGCCGGTAGTGGCGGTAAGCGGCGATAACGCGGCGGAGACGAGTCGTCGGATTGAGAGACTGGGAGCAGATGCATTCTTCGCTAAACCGTTTTCACCAATCGAAGTGTGCAAAACCGTGAGAAAACTGCTCTATGCGCCATAGAATTTCGATCGTGTTCTTAGCCGCTGCGCTGAGGTTAACTGCACAGCAGCCGGCGGACTCTTCGCAAGTTACTCAACAGATCCTGGAGCGGCTGGATGCCCTCGAAAAGCAGAATCGGGAATTGCTGGACGAGGTTCGGCTGCTGCGAAAAACGATGGACGCGAACCGAACGACGGCTTCCTCTGCGACGGGGGCGCCTGCAACGGCAAAGACAACGGAATCGGACGGAACGGCACAGAATCCCCAGCCGCCACTTGACGAACGAGTGGCGGTCCAGGAGCGCCGGACGGCCGAGCAAGCGCAGACCAAGGTAGAAGCGGCGCATAAATTGCCGATTCAGCTGGACGGCATGTTGCTATTCAATGCGTTTTCCAACAGCGAGAACTACTCGGCAGCCACTTCGGGTAACTACGGGTTGCTTAGTGGACCCAGCAGCTCGGGCGCCACGCTGCGGCAAAGCCTGCTCGGGTTTGATTTCCAGGGCCCGAGCCTACCTGGCAACGGGCATATCAATGGATCCCTGATGATGGATTTTTTTGGCGGTAATGCGGATCCGGGATCGATCCAGGTCCGGCTTCGCCAAGCTTACATCTCGATGGATTGGGCGAACCGGAGCTTTACCGTCGGACAATTGAAGCCGCTGATTTCGCCTTACCAACCCGATTCTCTGGCAGAAGTGGGAATTCCAGCGCTGGCAGGCGCGGGCAATCTTTGGCTCTGGCTGCCGCAGGCTCGCTATGAGGAACGGACCCATTTGGGGGCGAAGAACGGCTTGACCAGCCAATTAGCCGTGCTGCAGACAGACGAAACTTACTCAAATGTGCCAACGCAATTTAGCTCTACCCTTGAGCAGGCGCGACCGGCGCTCGAAGGCCGTTTTGCGTTCTGGCACAAGTTTGACGATACGAGGAAGTTCGAGATTGCGCCCGGATTTCACCTGAGTTCCACACACGTAGCCGGAACATCGGTCGGCTCTCATATCGGTTCAGTGGACTGGCTAGTGACGCCGGCAAGCTGGCTACGGTTTAGCGGAACCTTCTTCAAGGGACAGAATGTTGCCGGGCTTGGATCGCTTGGCACCGGATTCGTAATTCTGGCCAACGGAGATGTGAGGCCCGTGAATAGCACAGGGGGTTGGGCGCAGATGTCCCTACCGCTCACCAGTCGATTGACATTCAATGTTTTTGGCGGACTCGAAAACGACCACAGTCCTTATTTGAGCGCAACCAGTATCGTTCGTAACTGGAATTATGCTTCGAACGTGATGTATCATCTGGGCCCGAATGTTGTGGTGAGCTTAGAGGCCCTGCAACTCCGCACGCGTTCATTTGCGGGCAGTAACGGAGTTCAGAACCATTATGATCTCGCAATCGGCTATCTGTTTTAGGGGCATCGCCCTGTTTCTCTTGGGCTGCTTATGCCAGCATCTCCGCAGTGCAACCGTATCCGGCCAGATCCGGCTTGTGCAATCGAAGGAATCGGCTGTGAAGAGGAAACGCGACTATTCGGGAGTAGTGGTCTGGCTGACGTCACCGGGAATGGCGGTTCCTCAACCCCTGCGAAAGCATGCGCAGATGCTGCAGAAGAACAAGACATTCTCGCCGCATATATTAGCAATCCCGACGGGGACGAGCGTGGACTTTCCAAACCTCGATCCTATCTTTCACAATGCGTTTTCAAATTTTGAGGGGCAAATTTTCGACGTCGCGCTGTATCCTCCAGGTTCCTCGAAGACGGTACGATTCGACAGGCCCGGGATTGTGCGGGTCTTCTGCAACATTCATCCCACAATGTCAGCCATTATCGTAGTGGTGGATTCAAGTCACATCGCTATGACCGATCACGAAGGACACTACCTCTTCCCGATGGTGACGCCCGGGAAATATCAGATTCACTTCTTCCACGAAAGAGCGACACCTGAAACGCTGGATGCTTTGGACAAAACGATCACAGTGAGCGGAGAGACGCTCGAACTGCCCTCCATTGCGATTTCCGAAGCGGGCTATTTGCCGGTTGCGCACAAGAACAAATACGGACAGGATTATCGTGCGGGCGCTAGCGATTCCGATTCGTACTCGCTGCCACTGAAATGAAGAACTTGCCTTACCCGCGGGGCTCACTTCTTTTCCGCATTCTTGGTTCCACGTCGCTGGCGGTCACGCTGGTCTTTGCGTTAACCGGATGGATGCTACAGCGGCATGCCGTGGCGGTGAGTGAATACAGCCTCGAAGAAGAGATCCGAACCAGTTTACAGGCATACGAATCGCTTTGGGGCGCCCGTATCCACAATCTAATGGCGATTAGCCGGATTATGAGCTCCATGCCCGACGTCCGCGCCGCGTTCATGACACGGGACCAGGCAACCATCCGGGACACAGCGGAACAGATGTGGTCAGAGGTGAATGAAGGGAGCGCAAGCTTCCTGGTGCTTGATCCGACCGGACAGATGATAGCTTCGCTGGGCGGGAGCGCCGCGTTTTCGGCGGATCCCGCCATGATACGGGCCGCGCGAACACAATTTCCAAAGCAGGTTTCGGGTTACGCGAGGCGGAGCGCCCACCTTTTCTATGTCGTCCTAACTCCGGTTTACGTGCAGGCAGAAAGCGGCCAAGCCTTATTGGACGTTTTATTAATTGCCTTCAATATCGACAACGGACTGGCGACCGAGCTAAAGCGATCGACGCACGGTAGCGACTTTGCCTTCATCAGTTCGCAGGATGTAATCGCATCGACTTTGCCGGGAATCAGCACCGCCGATCTTCGCGCCGGTCATGCAGTGAGAGGTGGAGTGCGACGCATGAAGCTGCGAGGGACAGACTACCTTCTGCTGGCAACAGACTTGCGTAATGCATCTGGGAAAAACATGGGAGAGCTATTCGTGATCCGGTCATTCGCCGGGCCGCAATTAGCAGTAGCCGAACTGCGCCGCAACGTGGCCGTATTGTGGACGGCCGGAATATGCGTTGCGCTGGGTTTGATGTATTTGCTTTCAAAGCGGGTGCTGGAGCCGGTTAAGAAACTGGATCGCGCAGCTGCGGAAGTCAGCCGGGGAAATTATGGTTACCGCGTACCGGCGGAAACGGAAGACGAACTTGGCCGGCTGGCGAATACGTTCAACGAGATGTGCGATTCAATTCAGAAAGCGCGCGAAGATCTCATCCGCCAGGAGCAAATCGCCACGATCGGCCGGCTCTCAGGCTCCATTGTTCATGACTTGCGAAACCCGCTCGCGGCGATCTATGGGGGCGCCGAGATGTTGATGGGCGGCACACTTTCCGATGAACAACAACAGCGCCTGATTGCTAATATTTATGGCGCCTCGGGCAAAATCCGGAATCTGCTGCAGGAATTGCTCGACGTCTCTAGCGCTAGGAACAAGCCCGTGGAAGTGTGCAGACTGTCGGACATTGCGGCGGTCGCACGTGATGGTGTATCACGCCAGGCCAATCATCCGCCCGTCAAAATTCACATTGACATTCCAGATCACATTAACGTTCTTGCCACTAAAGAGCGTCTGGAACGAGTATTTGTCAATTTGGCAAATAACGCAGTGGATGCGATGCGTGGTGGAGGCGAGCTCAAGATTAACTATTGCCGGATTGAAAAAGGTCAGGTGATCGTAGCCATCGAGGACACCGGGCCGGGGATCCCGGAAGAAGCCTGGCCGACACTGTTTCATCCGTTCGCTACTTTTCGCAAGAAGAACGGACTCGGGTTGGGGCTGGCGCTCTCACGCCAGACGCTTCTCGAAACCGGCGGTGATTTGTGGGCGGAAAGAAACGTCACAGCAGGGGCACGCTTCATCATGCGTTTGCCGATCGCGAGCGACGGACCCGAAAAACTGCGCCGGACAGGAGGCCGGAATGATGGGCACAATAGCTGACCGGGAACCCTTACGAGATGCGGGAGAAGGCTCATTTGGGAATAGCTCGACCGGCGGTAAACCACCGGGCCTTATAGGCGTGCTCTCCAAGCGTTACGTTTGCCGCTGGATCTAGAAACCTTAGCTGGTATGTCCACCAGACACCGGGATCGGATTGGGTGTAGAGAATTTGACCCGTTTCCGGGTTGATAGACAGGCTCTTTACGTCTTGAATTCCCTGAAGAGGTGTAAATGGAGAGAACGTGCCCTGGTCGGGATGAAAGACGAATACAGCGGAGGCAGTGGTCACGTAGAGCAATGAGCGATCCTGAGCAAGCACCAGATCGTGGCCGCCGCGGGCTGGAAGGCGGAACGCTTTTGATTGAACAAGACTGACAGCCTGATTGCTGGTGTGCCGGATAGAGAAGGCGGCAAGCTCATGATCGTTCAGCGCCCACAGAATATTGCGGGATGAGTCCCATTCGACACCATGGGCGCCCACAAACGGAACGGAGGTAAGCGCCCGATCGGGCCTATGACGGTCAAAGAGGAGCAAACGGTCGCCCGTGTCGTCCGGGGCCGAAGACGATGCGGCTACGATCAAATCATCGGGCAACAAAGCGGCCGAATGGGCATTGCGCACACCGGCATAAAAGAGAGTGGCGCCAGATGGATAGGAGACAAGAGCAAGAGCATTGGCGGAGGAAGTAATCAGGATGGCCGTTCCGCCTTCTACTGGTTTGCACTCATCGGTACCGACGAAATTGGATTTCAAACTGATCGGAAGACCGCCGCTATTTTCCGGACGCCAAACCCAATTGACATCGAACGAAGCGTTACCCTGATGCCGATTGACGCTTCCTTTTAGAACTTGAGCGCTGCCGCAGACCAGAATGTCGCTGGCACCCGGTGAAGCGTGACAGGTGAGAAGGAGAAGAGCGAAAAATGGTGCAGCCTTCGTAGTGTTGTGCAAACCCTTAGCTTGCCTTAACCACCGATCTGAGGTGTCGCGGGAGGGTTAAGAAATTGTCTTTTCTTCTTAGCTCACGCAACAAACGGACATCTGAAATTAAGCGTAGATCACCCACTTTGCGCATCAGGTTTTGTTTCGGGCATTCTGAATTCCCAGACAGCGCCCCCCACAATAGCGACAACGGCGAGTCCCAGGAAGCTTACGTTGAAGCCGAACACCTTGGCTATCCAGCCAAACAA
>DATAYL010000040.1:0-8774 GCA_036272575.1 Bryobacteraceae bacterium
TACATCTAAAGCATATCTTGGGCTTCGAAGGTATCTCGAAAAATGCGAATGGCAACCTCTCCATTCAAGATGGTTACTTACGATTTCAGAAAAGCGAGAATTCTTCCGCTCAAATACCGATTAGTTCCATCCAGGACCTTATCCTCGGCGAGCAAGATAAGCAGGTGGGCGGGATCCCGATGATGTTGGTGAAAACCGCCGCACCATACGAAGGCGGCCGAGTGATCAGCTTGTTCTCACACAAAAAGTACGACACGGTAACTTTGGAGTATGTCGATCCCAATGGAAGTCTCCACGGGGCGATTTTCCAGCTGAACAAGGGCACCGGGCAAGTTCTGAGGAGCGAGCTGGAGGCCGCAGGCGCACCGATTACTCGTGTCGAAAATGGAACAGCCAAGGGAAGCACGAAGGAGACTAGGAATGAAGCTAAGTAAGAAATCCATATTGACAGCGCTAACAGCCGTAACGCTAATAAACCGAGCGGTATTGCCGTCGCATGTTCTGGCGGCGAGTAACTCTGTCGCCAGGCAATGGAGCGTGCAAGTGGACAAGATTGCACCGGGCGACGTGAATATCGGGCCTGCTTTCAGAATTGCGATCTACGAGAATCTCTTGGAGGAGTTAACTAAGACGAAGCAGTTCAAGCAAGTGTTGCGCGATGGAGATCGCAACGCAAACGGCCTTCCAGATCTCCTCATTCTCAACACAACAGTACAGTCATTTTCAGAGGGCAGTGAGACCCGGCGGGCCGTAACAACTATCAGCGGAGCCACGAAATTGAAGGTCCGAAGTCAGCTCTGCACGCGTAAAGGTCACGTCATCCTGGAACGCGAGCTCCACGGCAATGTCCGGTTTTTCGGAGATAACCTGCGAGCTACACATAATGTAGCCCGCAATGTGACGAATGCTATCAAGCAGTCACCTCTGCCGGAACCTATGGATTCTGTGCCCCAACAGTAAACATCAAAACTCAGCTACTCAAATCACTGAAGAACCTAGTGGCATTTACTACCTTTGGGTAGGCGTGCAGTTGCGCGGCCGTCCGTCGAGGGAAACCCGTCGACACTCCACGGACATAAACCCACGCAAGAATTAAAAAGGTGGACCTGCCGCCTATCGCGAACCGGTTGGAAGCAGCCACGCATCGCCGGCGGGCATGCCGTCTCTTGAGTTTCGGCGACTGATGTGACGTCTGGATGCGCACGAGCGGGATTTGATGACAGGAGATCGCTGCGGCTCGCGCGACGCGGACCATCTGGCGTGCCCGATACTGCGAGTAACAACAATTGCCGTAATCTCGGCAAACGGCGGATAAGAGTGACCATTCCATTACTAGGCCTAAGCCACACGACGCGGATCTAATTGAATTTATTAAACATTTAGGGGCTTCATGGATTGGCCTTCCGTGTGCGTTTACGGGAGGCATGGATCGGACTTTGCTAAACGAAATCCCTGAAAGTGGTAAGCCTCAGTTTCCATACCAGATAGAAGTGCTAGCACTAGCGCTCGCGATTCTCGGCTCAGTGTCGCTTTATTCAATTGCTCTCTGGGCCCTCTCTAATGAGGTAGGGCTGACGCAGTCTTTCCCGTGGTCGGATGGCCCGCTCTCGAATTGGATGATCTGGCTCGGCTTGGCAATGACCTTGAACGCTGTTGTGGCAAATACTTATCCGACAAGGACCCAAACCGAGAGACAAAAGGCGCTGCTTAGCCGTTTTATTCATCGCTGCTCCGGCAACAAGAAACAACAAACAGCGGCGCAACTAGCGTTGGGCGATGAATAGACATGAAGACTGGCATCGGGCTTACCCTTTTCGCGTTTGCATTCACGGTTTCGGCGGCAGACTTGAAGCCTGCGACAGTTCGAGTATGGAATGAATATGTCTCAGCGGCGCGCGCAAGAATGCAGCAGCGATTGCAGCCTGGGAGTTCATTTCTGAAGGCCGATGAAAACCGGGATTGGGTATGCAAGCTCAAACGTGGCGAAGTTATGGTTGCCCGTGGCGCCTCCCACGGACTGATCAATGTTTCCGGTGGAACTATAAGCGATTGGTTCGGGGCTATATTTATTCCGGGTGTCACGCGGGAGCAAGTCGTGGCTGTGCTCAACGATTACGATGACTATGAAAATGTCTATGACCCTGTTGTAGTTGCTTCGAAGACCTTAGCCGCTAATGGGTCTGCGTATGCATTCTCGATGATACTTACGAACAAGGCGGGTTTTGTCAGCACGACATTTGATACGAATTATGAGTCCCGGCTCGTTCAGGTAAATGAGCGATGCTGGTTCGGCCTATCTGAATCCACTCATATACGGGAAATAGAGGGTTACGGTACAACCGCGCCGCACGAGTTACCTGAGGGAACCGGGAGCGGTCTCATCTGGCGGCTCTTCAGCATCGCTCGTTATGAACAGCGTGACGGCGGTGTGTACGTGGAGATCGAAGCGATGGCTTTAAGCCGCGATATACCCATTTCGCTCCGATGGGTCGTGGAGCCGATTGTCCGCCGGATATCGCAGAACTCGCTGGTCACCTCACTGCGGCAGACTGAAAATGCCGTTCGGGCACGTGGAACGCTGGCGACGTTGACACTGGAGAAAGACAGCAAACAGAGGCGTTGAAAACGAAGCGGCCCGCCTGCGCTTAAGAGCGCTTACGGTCGCAATCTTAAATTTCTCGCTTTAACTAATGCGGTGCGAAGGCGTCAATCGCGGGAACGGTCCTTCTTTCCGCGGAAGTTTGACCGTCATTTGCTTGCTGATCGGCTGTCCTGCTGCCCAAGACTGGATATATCCGCGTGAATATTCAACCCCCGCTAATCCAAGGGATGCGCAGCAAAGCATGGCCACGGATTCCGCTTCTATCTCCATCACATTGCGAGGCGTGTACTCAGTGTCTGTCAACGCAGCGACTGCGACCTGACCGAGGAGAACGTGACCCAGTTCGTGGAAAAGGGTCTTGGAACGGTTCACCGCAATCGGACTGACACTAACAGATCGGTCGGGAGCAGCATAGCCCTGCACATTGCCGTTTATTAAATCGAAACCCGTCTTATTGATGTCCAGAGCTTCGAGCGCGTGGGCTTCGTTCCACTCTGGCAGGGGCTCCGGTGTGTACTCCTCACCTTCGGTTTGCATAGTACAAACCAATTGTTCCTCAAGACAAATAGCTGATAAGTACTTTCGGTCTCATCGCCAGCTGCATCCTTGTCTTTGCGTTTGCCAGTAAAGGGCATGCAGAGGCAGATGGCTTTTTCACCCTTCTTGACGTGCCGTCCCAGTTCTGTCCAGCGTTTGAAGCTGGCCATAGGACCGGGCGCTATTCCGCGCAGGCAGCATTGCGCGAAAGCCCAGAGCCGATTGCCCAGCGAGTATCCATGAAAGCGCCGATAGGCATCGCTGATCTTTCCTGGTTCGTTCACAGCCTCGGAGAGTAGCTTCGCCCACTCGATCTTGTTTGGTGTTTGCATTTGTGCTTGCCTCGTTTTGGATTTGGACTTCCCACCGTTTTGTCAATAGCCGAAGCGACTGTGTTCAGGGCATAGTTTGGGGGTGCTACCCCCAAACCCCCGGGATTTATCGCATTTCAGCCAACAAGGCGCCGGCGAGGGTGAGTCAATGCAACCCTCGCCGTGTCGGCCACTGCAACAGCGCTCAGGTCGCATCCCTGCGTTGCCCTATCCCCGTGCAGGTACCTCTACAATATTCAAAAATCGTGCAGCCCGCTAGGCCTTCACACCGTGGCCATCCGCGTATGGATCGGCTTCTGCTCTCTCCGATCAGGGTCATACAAGTTTCCTGTCTTGAGCATCGCAATCAGCACTGCTAGCCACCGATCCGCGATACCCCGCAACGCTCTCGTGTGACCATGGCCGGAGTGACGTAGGGCATCATAGTGCTCTCGGCTATGTCTATCCTTTTGAATACTGACTCGGGCCCAGTGATACAAGGCATCCCGCAATCGGTTGTTACAACCGCGCCGCATCATGACTGTCTTTGTTTTTCCGCTCTGGCGGGTGACCGGGGCTGTGCCGCCATAGCAGCGCAAGCCGCCATAATCTCTTTCGGCGAGGGACTGCGAAGCTTCCGTCAGAATTGTGGCGGCTACTCGTATACCAACTCCCGGCAGAGAAAGTAGCAAGTGGGCACCGAGAGATCTACATTCCCCGGCATTCTCCCCACATGGAGCACTCAGATCGTTCAATATTCTTTTGATTCGCCGAGCTACCTCCAATCGCTGCTGATGGATGAGGCGAAGACGTGGCAGCAGGAACAACATGTGTTCGCTAGCAGCTTCCATTGCGCCTGGAGCCAAGTGAAGCGGGGCAACGCCCAATTGCTCCATGATGTCTGCACTGCTAACGCGGCGGATATGATGACCTCGGAGCAACGCCTCAGCTCGTGCGGCCGTCAGGTCGTGACCTTGTTGCGGTGTAGGCGCCAGTTCCAATAAATCCCAGAGCCACGGGTCATCGACAACAGAACCGAGATGCAGCACCTGTGGGTAATAACGAGTGAGCTGTTCCCGTAATTGGTTTGTCAACCGAGTCATCTCTCGATCCAGGTCATCATCGAAGCGTGACAGTTCGCGAAGGCGAATGATTCTTGGATTGTCAATAAACACCCTGTGGAAGCACGACTGGTCTGTCCGCAGAGAGGCAGCTAGTACGAATGCATCGCGACTATCATCTTTCGCACCACTCACGGAGTGCCGATCTCGAAATCGATCAAGTTGTTTAGGATTGATAGAAAATACTGCAAACTCCTTCTCGCTTAGGCTTTCCACAATTGCCCCATGCGTGATCTCAATGCCCACAGCCCACATTTCCGGTCACCACCGCAGATTTGCTCAAGCCAGTCAATCAGCTGAGCGATGCCGCTGCCACTGTGCTCGATCGTTTTCTGTTTGATTGTCTTCCCATCCGCGTCGATCACGCAGATCTCATGATTCTGAGTGGCCCAATCAATTCCTACATAAAAACAAAAGCGGCTTTCCATGTATGAACTCCCTTCTTGGATTGCTCGGCTACCGTGACGTCTCGATCGCCCCTGTACGGGCGTTGGTGTCGCATTCAAGCTGACGACATCACGCTCACTTCCCACTGGACCTGCCTCACGGGCCAACCCACCGGTGCACAAGTCCATAGCAGGCGCTTCACGCGCAGGTTTTCAATAGGCACTCCCGGTGGGTTGCCGAGCGCCGCCTCTCTACGAGTTGGCTATCCAGAAGGGTACAGGGTGTTGATAACAACACCCCCGAGGCCTCGCCGGCGAGAGTGGGGCGGCAAGTGACAAGAGTTTTGTCCAAAGGATTTTGGGGGCAGACCGTAGGGGGAACCAAAACACGTAGTGCAAACGCTCTTGTGCGCGCCAGGGCGAAAGCCCTCAGCAATCAGCTTGCTTAGAGACGGCTGGCCGCCGTCGACAGTCATTGCTTAAGATCCAGTGGGGATTCGCAGCTCTTTTTCAATGAGGTGGGCCCGCTCATCAGCATGTTGCGTTGAAGTCGCGGCTAGGCTTAGGTAAACGCTCCCAGTGAATTCGTTTTAAAACCGCGTTGCGTCTCGAAAATCACTATGATTTGCAATGACCTGTCACAAGACCGCTCTGTCGTGGCTTACAGGGTGAGGAGGGCGCCTAAAGGGTTAACACGAATGGCTACTCATTCGGGGCTCCCGGCGGCCAGCGGAATGGGAACCGGTGAATCCAGCCGCCCGAAACTAGCCTGTTACAGGCAAATCGAATGCTGATAAGGTAGAGTTCTAACAGCTCTTTTACTGTTTTATCATTTTGGGCTTGTTATTCCAATACTGCCTGAGTTATAACATATATGGCGCGACCAACGCGGTTGAAGAGGGCTCCGATGGCTCAGGCAATTAGCCGATTCCGACAAACTTTGGGAGACACACAGCAGCAATTCGCCCACCGGGCGGGTCTATCGGTGACGAGTGTTGCTCGTTACGAAACCAACTCGCCCCCTAGCCCGAAGGTATTGGCGCGTTTCGTCGAGATTGCGCGAGAAGTGAACCTTCCCGCCTTCATTGAAATCTTCGAGAACCGACTAGAGCCTGAAGAGGAAATGGACCTCCAAGACTTTTCGGCAGTCATGCAGCTTTTGAGGCGAATGGTTGAGAGACTTCACCCCCGTCAGCTCAGACAGGGAAGATTAGCGCTCGCTTGTTTGCTCACACCCACGGCAAACTTGAACGACACTGAGCGTCGATTGGCGGAACACCTCGCGAATGCCGAGAACGCAGTGGACGAAGCAGCTGCGGAACTGGTCAGAGGCCGCGATCCCCAGGTTGACAGTGATCGAGTTCGGTTTCTTCAGACCAGAGACTTAGAGGACTGGTTCCATTTCAGTAAAGCGTACGAAGCATTCCGCGCAGCTAGATTAGCGGAGCATCAGAAGAGGGGTTCGAAAGACGAGCCGTTGTTGGATATGTTTGCGATCCAGGCGAATAGCCAGGAGGGCATTCCCTTTGAACTCACTCAGGACACGGTTGTGATTGAGGAGGAGGAGCCTCCTTTTTCCGAGGATGAAGGTTGGAAAGAAATTCCTTCTGAGAAAGAAATCGCGTTGGCTGATGTCGCCGAGGCACCGAACACATTTGAGTCATCGCAACCGAACGCTCTAGATACCTCAAGTAACCCAGTCAAACGGGAGGAGGACTCAGAATGAGCGCAAGCGCGAAAGATGTTGTCGTGCGCGAGTACACGAACGGAAGGGGTGTGGGTAACCTGCTCAGTTTTGCCGATACAGCCCAGAAGCTTAAAGTGAGCAAGGCGCAACTTTCGAAACTCATCAACGGCAAGGTTCCCGGCCTCCCGCGCTTGAAAATTGCTCGGCTGGGCCGGCGCGTCCTGGTCCGGGAAGAGGCGCTTGCTCAGTGGGTCCAAGAGGTCGAGGCATGCAACGCGGATCACTAAAGAAGTTTTTCGACAAAAGAAAGCGAGCCTGGACGTGGCGGTTCCAATGGCGAGAACCTGGTTTCAAAGAACCCGCACCAAAGACCTGGGTCGGTGCTCCGATATGAGTCGCGCGGAAGCTCGATCGACCGCTGATTCCATTCTTCAGCAACTGCAAGGAGTCACGGCTCCGATCCTTCGTTCCTCCGCGATACCGCTGACGCGCTTTATTGAGGATACTTACCTCGACGTAAAGACGCGCAAATGGAAAGCCTCCACACGGGGCACAACCGAGCAGCTCATTCGAGACTACATCACCGCTCCTTTTGGAAAGCAACTACTGCACTCGATTACACGAAAGGAACTTCAGGCCCAGCTTGATCGATTGGCGAAAGACGGTAAGTCAGAGAGTGTAGTCGACCATGTACATTGGCAACTGGCTGCCATTTTTCGAATGGCGAAAAGCGATGGCCTGATCGCCGTTGATCCGTCCGAAGCGCTGGAGACTCCCCGATGCAAGCCTCAGGGCGAGAAACTAATCTTGGTGTTAGAACAGTTTATCCGCGCACAGATGAGCTTAGATATCCGAGAACGGCTGCTTCTGCGATTCGGGGTTGCGGCTGGCCTACGGCCCGGGGAAATGATGGGTCTGAAGATCGGGGACGTATCTGAGCAAGCCCTCACGATCCGGCGCCGCATTTACCGCCGCGTCAAGGATTCTACAAAATCAGAGCGGGGGGAGCGCATCGTTCCGCTCACGGACACAGGGACACAGAAAATTCTGCGCCAATATCTTGCGATTCTGCCCGACACGTCCGCGAACGCATGGCTGTTTCCCAGTGAGAACCCGAAGAATCCACTAGACTACTCAAACGTCTTTCGGCGTCGGATCCGACCCGCTCTCGAACGTGTTGGATTGAAGTGGGTAAATTTTCAAGTCATGCGCCGGACCTTCGGTAACAAGTTGGCAGAAGTTGAAAAGGACCCAAAGGTGCGCGCGGAACTAATGGGCCACTCGGTTACCGTGCACGAGAATGAATACCGTCAAGCGCCGCTGAAGCGTAAGCAAGAGGCAATGAAGCGCCTCGGAAAGCGGCTGCAATGATGATCTGTCGTGCGGTCGTACGAGGTACATTGCACAACTGCTTGAAAACATGGAGCGGGAGACGGGGATCGAACCCGCGACGTCCAGCTTGGGAAGCTGGCATTCTACCGCTGAATTACTCCCGCATGCCTTCGTTATCTTCTATTTATTGTTCCTAAAGGGCTTAGCCCTCCTAGCGTCCTATCTATACTGTCCATCCCGTCCGGTGCCAAACCATGCCGCCTGATCGAAAAGTGGACAGTAAACTCGGCTGGACGCATCTTGGCTAACCCGCGCCTCATCAAGATTCTGGCTCCACTTCACGACACCGTCAACATATCACGGACGGCTAAGCATCAGGTGCGGTAGGGGAATTGGTGATTCGATTACCCGAGGCGCTGCGAGCCGGGCTTGTCAGCGCCGGCGTAAGATCCCCCATCCTGCCGGTCGAAATGTCGAAAAATCCTGATCAGCGAAATTGAAAAGTCCGCCCGCATTAACTCATCAGTTTTGTTACCGGTGAGGGGGCGTTGCCTCACGAAAATGTTACCCATTTCTAAGACATGGAACGGGATCAATGAGGAGGCGACTGACCTGCCCCTTAAAATGAGACAGCGGATAAGTTGAAATCCGATGCTTGTGCGATGCTCCCGGAAACTGGACCAAAGGTAGTTAGAGAATTCGACCTTGGCAGATTGCCGAATGCCCGATTGACGGGCTTGCGGTGCAATGTAGAGACTCGATCAAGTGACTATTGTTTCGGGGACGATTCGGTTTGGC
>DATAYL010000041.1:0-7754 GCA_036272575.1 Bryobacteraceae bacterium
GTTTTTTTTGGCCCTCCTACCCTAGTCGCTCGGAGGAATACGTGGTGAGGAGGCTTCATTTTGTCCAAACATTTCACGATTCTGCTGCTCGCATCTTTTTTCACGCTGGTATTTCAAGCATTTTCTGCTCCGGTGGGGGCTATTCGCGGATATGTGCGGGACGCGTCTGGAGCGGCAGTTCCCAACGCCATTCTGACGTTGACCAACCAACGAACCGGCGTCGAGGTGAAAACAATCTCGGACGGCGAGGGTTTTTATCAGTTTCTCAATCTGGATCCGAGTGTTTACCAGCTCTCTTCAAGTTCCCCGGGCTTTGGCGCCACGGAGGTCAAGGACATCACGGTGTTGGTGGATCAGATTGTTTCGCTCGACCTGCAACTCCAGGTCGGTCAGCTTACACAAAGCGTAGAGGTTTCGAGTACATCCGAAGTCCTGCAGACCGAGAACGGCTCGACGGGCACAAATATCACTTCTCAGCAAGTCTCGAATCTGCCACTGGTGAATCGCCGCTTTAATGATCTTGCGTTGCTCACGCCGGGCGCAACTTTCGCGGCGGCGGGGACCCAGGCGGGAAGTTTTGCAGCGGCAGGAACGCGAGCGCAATCCACGAACTGGCAGCTCGACGGCGTCAATGCGATTGATCCCAACGTCAACGGCCCGACGCAAAGCTACCGGATTGCCGAAGCTATCCAGGAGTTCAGCGTGTTGACGACAGGGTATTCGGCTGAGTTCGGCCGCGCATCGGGGGCCGAGGTTAACGTTGTCACAAAGAGCGGCACGAATCAATTTCATGGCTCGCTTTTTGAATTCTCCCGAAATGATGCTTTTCAAGCCAATAGCTTTTTCACAAACAAACTGAACGGCACAAAGAACCTTCTGCGGCATAATCAGTACGGCGGAACGGTCGGCGGTCCGATCAAGCGGGATAAGACCTTCTTCTTTTACAGCTACGAACGCTACGATGAGACTGCCTCTACCCCCACCACCGCGATTGTTCCCACAGCTGCCCAGCGCGCCTCTGTTCTCGATCCGATCGCGCGCAACCTGCTTGCGTACTATCCGCTACCGACGCTGCCCAATGCAGCTGCGGGGACAACCAACTACGTGGGCAACGTTCCCGCGATCACCAAAGACAATACGCATCTCATCCGGATCGACCACACCTTCAGCGACAAGGATCATCTCACCGGACGCTATATCGATTATTTCGGCAACACGTTTAGCGGCGGTTCTCTGCCGACTACGGGTGGTGTCTACAACGTTCCGAACCAGCAGAACGCTGTCTTGAGCGAAGTCCACACCTTCTCACCGACATTTCTTTCGGAAGTACGTCTCGGTTTTTCGCGGAACAAGACTAATTTCACAACGCAGGATTCCAACCTCAACGCGGCCACTGTGCTCGCCGGTGTGCCAGGCGTGGTCAATGCCACGGTGAACGCCAAAGACGCGGGCCTTCCAACGATCACCTTCGCCGACGGGTACGCACAACTCGGCTCGAATTCCAACTATCCGCAGGGACGCCGCTCCAATACCTACGAAATTTATTTCAACAACTCGAAAACCATTACGGCCGGTCTAAGCCAGACGCTCAAGTTCGGCTATTATGGCCGCCGCGAGGAGACCTGGCGCTTTCTTGATGGCGATAACCGTGGTGTTCTTTCATTCAATAATTTCGCCGATTTCGCGGGCACCTGTTTGACTTGCGCCGGCGCTTCTCAAATCTACAGCTCCAGCGTTAATACCGGCGATACACTTGGCCATTGGTATCGATACCCGCACGCCTTCTATATTCAGGACGACATCAAAGTCCGATCGAATCTGACAGTTAATATCGGCTTACGCTACGAGATTCCTTCGGTCTTGAGCGAAAAACGGAATAAAGGTACGAACTTCGTCGAGGGTGTTGGCCCCGTTCTGCTGGGCACCGACCTGGTGCTCGGTATTGATCCGAATAAAGTAGGTCCAGCGGCATTTACATATACGCCTGGCCCGGTGAGGTTATCCAACGCTGGTGTCAATCCGGATTACACGGATTTCAGCCCGACGTTCGGTTTCGCTTACACGCCACACGGCGACTACGGGCCATTCGGCAGCGGCAAGACCGTCATTCGCGGCGGCTTTCGCATCGGCTACGACGATCTGTTCAATAACATTCCCATCAATCAGACTTCGAATGCTCCGTTTTCGCTCATCACCACCCAAACTGCAGGCGTAACACAGCCCGGCTTGTTTGGATGGAATCTCGCGTTTAACCAGAATGTTCCGTTACTCGCGCGGGCAACGCAGGCTCCCGGAGCACCGGCAGTGGGGCTGGTCAGTTTTACCGGCGAAGCTACGAATGCCAAATCGGCCTACGCGGAAAACTTCAATTTCACCGTCCAACAGCAGATAGCGCGGGGCAGTTCGATTGAAGTCAGTTACATCGGTACCGAAGGCCACCGACTGGGCGTTTACCTGGATGCCAATCAGCCCTACGTCACGGTAAACAATCCGGCGGTTCGCGGCTCACAGGCACCGAACGAGCAGTTCTTCCCGTATCCGACATGGGCATCTTCACAAGTAGCTCAGTTCATCGGTAACTCCACGTACAACGGACTCGTCGTCTCCGGAAAATGGCAGATCGGCGATCGCCTTTCGATGGCCGGCAGTTACACCTGGAGTCACGGTATCGACGACACGAGTTCTTTTTTCGGAAATACGCTTGGCACCGGCCTGCCCGCCAACAGCCGGGACCTCGCCCTCGATCGAGGCAACAGCGCGAACGATCAGCGTCACCGTTTCTTTCATACGTTTGTCTACCAGTTACCGATCGGGAAAGGCCAGCGCTTTTTTGCGGGCATTCCGGCGTGGGCAAACGAAGTAATTGGCGGCTGGTCCGTCACCGGTATTACTAATCTCGCGACGGGTCAGCCGTTCACGATCCTTGCAAACCCGAGCATTGACTATAGCGGCTTCAACCAGTTCGTGGACCGCCCCAATATCGCGGGCGCCGGCACGCTCACACTGAATACGGGCAACCCCGACGATTTTTTCAACAGGAAATATTTCGGCACGGCGCCCACCGGTACGGTTGGTAACCTGGCCCGCAATGCCTATTACGGTCCTGGGCTGATTGATTTCGACACCACTCTTTCGAAGCGGTTCGCGATCAAGGAACGTGCCGCTTTTGAGTTACGCGGCGATTTTTTCAACGTGCTGAACCACACGAATTTCGCGCTGACGTCGAGCAACCGTACCGAATCGAGCGGCCAATTCGGTTTACTTAGCGCAGTTTCCACTTTCAACGGTGGGAGTACGGGCGGACCGCGGGTTATTCAGATTACGGGACGTTTTACTTTTTGAAGATTCGAGGTGGGGGTCTAAATAATGGTAAGGACACACAGGGTTTTCTTTCTGCTGCTAGGCTGGGCAACGCTCACTTGGGCGCAAATCTCCGTCCATCGGCTGACGTTGGAGGATCTTCTCTCGGCCGAGCCGATTGGAGAAACAGCTCTTTCGCCGGACGGCAAAACGTTCGCATTCACGCGCAATAGCGAAATCGTGCTCATGCCTTCAGAAGGCGGCTGGCCGGTTACACTTACGAGCGCAAGCGGGAGCAAGACTGGGCTGAACTGGTCGCCGGACGGGCGCACTCTGGCGTACGCGAGCGGCGGGAGTATCTGGACCGTGGCGGTACTGGGAGGTGCACCCAAGCGCCTCACGCATGCGGTGCCGGGAGAAGGTGATCCCAGAACGGCAGGCGACCGGAATCCGCAGTGGTCGCCAAAGGGGCGATGGATTCTGTTCGAAACGGGACGGCGTGGGCACAACAACCTGATGGTTGTGAGCGCGGACGGTACAGTTAATAACTTTCTAACAGGATCTAGCGCGGACGAAGATGCGGCGACCTGGTCCCCGGATGGCGAACAAATCGCTTATGTCGAGCGCGCGCCGCAATACTTCAGCGGCAAGCTGAACGTGCTGAAGATCGACCCGAAGAGCGGAGAAGCGGTGGGTGACCCCGCGACACTCTACAGTTCACCTACGGATCGGGGTGGCGGATGGTCTTTGCACAAGCCCGAGTGGTCACCCGATCGAAAAGCACTGGCGGTGGTTTTGCAAGCGAACGGCTGGGACAATCTGTACTTGATTCCGACGGCCGGCGGCACACCCAAGCAGATCACCCGCGGCAATTGGGAAGACACATCGCCGGCGTTTTCGCCGGACGGCAAAGAGCTGGCATTCGAATCGAGCCGAAACAATTTGGAAGCCAGGGCGATCTGGATTTCACCGGTAAGCGGCGGAGCACCGCGTCGCGCCGATTCCATTCAGACGCCCGGCATTGAAACCTCCCCGCAATGGTCGCCCGACGGGAAGAAGCTTTACTTCCATCGGGCTTCGCCGCTCGAATCCACCGATCTCATAGTGGCAGATCAGGCAATGGCGGATCAGGGACGGACAAGCGATGCGAAATACCTCACCCATACGACGCCACAGAACCTCGCTTCAGCTTTCGAAATGCCCGAAAAGGTCACTTACAAGAGTAAAGATGGCCTGGAAATCGCTGCAATCCTTTATAAGCCGCACGGATCGAAGGTTGACGCACCCGGTCCCGCGGTTCTCTGGATACACGGCGGCCCGGAAGGGGAAGACACGCTTCGCTTCGATGTTTGGGCGCAATATCTGGCGCAAGCCGGCTACGCGGTGCTGGAACCGAATTATCGGGGAAGTTCGGGATATGGCGAGAAGTTTCGCAACTTAAATGTGGAAGACAGCGGCGGTAGGGAAACGGACGACGTGGCGGCAGGGGCTCAACATCTCGTCGATCATGGCTTGGCGGACCCTAAGCGCCTTGCGATAGGCGGGGGCAGCCACGGCGGCACTATGGTGGCCTATGCGGTGACCCAATATCCCGATCTCTTCGCGGCTGCCATAGAGCTCTATGGCGTGGTGGATCGTGCGACATTTCTCGAGCGAACCAATCATTCTTCAGCAATACGTTGGGCGATGAAGATGGGCGGCACACAGGCGGAAAAGCCGGACGTCTACCGCAAGGCAAATAGCTTGCTCAGCGTTTTCAAAGTCAAAGCGCCGCTGCTCATCATGCACGGCGAGAACGATCCGCAGGTTCCACCCTTCGAATCCGTCCAATTCACGCGCGCGCTGAAGGAAAACAACAAAGTTTTCTACTATTTCACGTATCCCGGCGAATTGCACGGGTTCACCCAACGGGAACATCGGCTCGACGCCTGGCGTAAACAGCTTGCTTTTTTGCAAAAATACATCCAGCCCAAGTACGGTCTCAGCAGCACGTCTACGGACGACGTATTGTTTCCCGCAACAGCTAAGAAGACCGATCATTCTACTGAGAATTGAATATGCTTCGTTTTGCCGCTACTGTCTTGATCGGCGCGAGACTTGCTGCCGCCGCGACTATTCCGACTCCCGAGAGTCACTTCGGACACCCGATCGGCGTCGACCGTGTCCTGCTCGATTGGGACCAGGTGGTTTCGTATTTTCAGGATCTCCAGAAGGCGAGCCCGCTGATTCAGGTGGAACGGGTGGGCAAGACCGTCGAGGGGCGGCCGTTTATTGCAGCGGTGATCAGCTCACCGGAGAACATGAAGCATCTCGACAAGTATCTGGATATCCAGCACAGGTTAGCCGATCCGCGAATCACACCGCCAGCAGAAGCGGAGAAACTGTTCGGGCAAGCAAAGAATGTTGTGCTGATCACCTGCTCGATTCACGCTTCGGAAGTTGCTTCGACCCATACGGCCGTCGAGTTTACCTACAAGCTGCTCACCGATAATTCACCGAAATTCGAAGCAATCCGGCAGAACACAATCGTGATCTTGATTCCATCGCTTGATCCCGATGGTGTAGATATTGTCACGCGCTGGTACCGCAAAACGCTCAACACGCCTTACGAAGGAACCTCACCGCCGGAGCTGTGGCAGCATTACGTAGGTCACGACGATAATCGCGACTGGTACATTTTCTCGCAGCCTGAAACCCGCAACACCATCGCGGTCTATAACAAGTGGCTGCCGGAGATGTTGTATGACGTTCATCAGCAGGGTGCGACGGCTTCGCGTCTTTTTGTGCCGCCGTGGCTCGATCCGATCGAGCCGAACATCGATCCAATTGTGGCGCAAGAGATGAACATGATCGGCATGTCGGTAGCAAACGATTTGACCGCGGCCGGTAAGAAAGGCGTAGCAATTCACGCCGCTTATGATTTTTGGAGCCCGGCGCGGGCGTATCAAGCCTTTCATAATGGGCTGCGTATTCTGACGGAATCGGCCAGCGCTAAACTGGCTACCCCGATCACGCTCAAATTCGAGCAGCTTGCCACTCATCCGCTCGGTTACAACGCCCAGGAGCGAAGCTGGAATTACATCGATCCCTGGCCCGGCGGCACCTGGCATTTGCGGGACATTATCGATTACCAGATGCTTTCTTTTGAATCCGTGCTATGGAATGCTGCGCTCCATCGCGATGACATGGTGCGGAACTATTACAAGATCGGCCAACACGCGGTGAGCCGTGGCACGCCGTACGCGTTCGTTATTCCGGCGCAACAGCGCGATCCCGGCGCGACGCGGCGGCTGCTCGAGACATTGCAATTTGGCATGGTGGAAATCAAACGGGCTCCTAACGGGGACCATATCATCCTCATGCAGCAGCCTTATAGCAGTTGGGCGAAGGCGCTGCTTGAGCGCCAGCACTATCCCGATTTGCGCATGTATCCGGGCGGACCGCCACAACGGCCCTATGACACTACAGCCGAAACGCTTCCGCTGCTGTTTGGCGTGGATATTCAAACTGTCGATCAGCCCATCACCGGACCGCTGGAGAAAGAGAACTTTCCTTTCGATGCGCCCGCGCCCGAAGCATATAGCGCTTCTGACACGGATAGCTGGCGTGCCGTGGCTAAACTGTGGAAGGCCAATCGACCGGTTTGGCGGGACGAGAGCACAGGCGATTTTTCGTCAACGGACAAAGGCCAAGGCTGGAAGAAACTGCCCGCTCCGCGCATCGCGCTTTACCGCAGTTACATGCCCGAGATGGATGAGGGCTGGACGCGCTGGTTGTTCGACTATTTTGATTTTGGCTATCGCAATATCGGCAACACTGATTTACGGAGGGGCGATCTGAAAGAACAATTCGATGTCATTGTTTTTCCGGATCAACGCGCCAATACCATCACACGGGGCTACAAATCAGGCACGATGCCGGAGCCATATACGGGCGGAATAGGGGAAGACGGTATTGAAGCGCTGAAACAATTTGCGAGCAGCGGCGGCACTATCGTGTGCTTGAATCACTCGACTGCGTTTTGTATCGCGCAGCTCGGCGCTTCCGCAAAAAATGTGTTGAGCAATCGCGTGGCAGCGGCAGGTGGAGAGGAGCCCGGCGTGGGCGAAGGCGAATCGAGCGGCAAGGGCGATTTCTACTCACCGGGCTCGCTTTTGAATGTTAAGCTCGACCTCACCAGTCCACTGACGCGCGGCCTGCCGGAAAACATCACGATCTGGAGCGAACAAAGTCCTGCGTTCACCACTGAGCAGCATGTAGTTGCGACGTATCCGTCTGACGGCATACTGGCGTCCGGCTGGTTACTAGGCGCAAATCTGATTGCTAACAAAGCTGCCTTGGTAGACGCGCGCGTAGGCGAGGGCCATATCGTTCTTTTCGGGTTACGACCGCAATATCGTGCACAAAGTTACCAGACGTTTAAGTTGTTTTTCAATTCCTTAGTGGCTTACCGA
>DATAYL010000042.1:0-7612 GCA_036272575.1 Bryobacteraceae bacterium
GCCACCTTTCGCGTCATTTATGTGTTTGTCGCCCTGGAAATCGGATCGCGACGTCTGATTCATTTCAATGCGACCGAGCATCCGACAGCAGAGTGGACTCTGCAGCAGCTGCGCGAAGCGCTGCCCGGAGATCAGCAATACAAGTTTCTCTTGCACGATCGCCACAAGACCTTTTCGGCTGGTTTGGATGAAGAAATCGAGAGATGGGGTATTACAGTTTTAAAATCACCGGTGCATTCGCCAACGGCGAACGCTTTTTGCGAGCGTTTGATTGGGACCATTCGGCGAGAGTGTTTGGATTATTTGATACCGCTGAATGAATCTCATTTGAAGCGCACGCTTCGAGAATGGGTGCGCCATTACAATAGCGGCCGTCCACATCAGTCCCTGGGCCCCGGTATTCCAGACCAAGTTGAGCGGACGTTGCCGGCAGGCGACGACCATAAACCAGTATCCCGGAACAGACGGGTCATCGCGAAGTCAATACTCGGCGGTTTACATCACGAGTATCGATGGGCTGATGTCGCCTGCCTTACTCACAAATGGCAGCGACTACGCCAATTCACTACTCTCTGGAGTTCTTGCGCAGCACAGGCGTTTCCGGGTATCTATCCGCGATCCCGCCCCGAACTCTCATCGATTCAGCAGCTTTCAGTCGCACGCGGACGCGTTCGCTGGTCCTAGCGGAAACAATCGCGGGTGCCTGCCTTGGGCGCAAGAAGCTCCCCTCCCAAAGATCCACCCCGTTTCCCCGTCTTTCCAATAACCTGGGAATCTGGGCTTCGCTCGATGGACGCCCAATGGCTGTTTCAGATACGGTTTGGCTCGACTGTCTGCGGGATATTATTTTCCCCTTGCTACCCTTTATATCTTACGATATATTATAAAATATGTTTTGCGATGATGGTTCTGTTGAAGACCTTGCCGCCCACCGGATGTTCGCCATGGGTGGTCACCGTGGCAGACACGGATTTGGGCATGGAGGCTTCGGCTTCATGGGCGGCCGCGGCGGCGGTGATTTTCGATGGTCGCGCAAGCTCGGTTCAAAAGACCTGCAGCTTCTCATCCTCGCGCTGCTCGGCGAGCGCCCCGCCCACGGTTACGAACTGATCAAGACCATCGAGGAGCGCTCAGGCGGCTTCTACACCCCCAGTCCAGGTATGATCTATCCCGCGCTCACCCTCCTCGACGAGATTGGCCATGCGAGCATCGAGCAGGAAGGTTCGCGCAAGCTCTATCGCATCACGCCCGAAGGGCAGTCCTATCTCGACTCCAACCGCGCCGCCGCCAATGAGATTCTCGACGCTCTATCGCGGATCGGAGGCCGGATGGACGATGTCCGCGAGGCGTTCGCCGGTGTTGGCGATTCTGATGCCAGTGCGTCGGACGAGATTCACCGTGCGCGTCATGCGCTGAAGGACGCGCTGCGGCGCAAGCGTGCGTGTGATCCCAAAGAGGCTAAGCGCATCGCTCAGATTCTCAATCGCGCAACTGCCGAGATCCTCGGCAGCTAGCTCAACATTCCGATACGAAGAAGGTAACCTCTTATGCAAAACAACGCCCTAAGTCCGCTCCATGACCCGCGCGTTCAATCCGTCATTCATCGGCTTGAGGCCGAACGATGCCGCCCGGCAGACGGCGGTCCGCGAGCCAATCCTGAAGCGAGCCATGATCCTTACGATTACGCCAAGTACGCCTTTTCCATTGTCCCGGAACAGGGCGATCTTATTTATCTTCTCTGTCGCGGCCTGCGTGCGACGCGCGTCGTCGAGTTTGCGACCTCGGTCGGCATGTCCACCCTCTATTTCGCGGCGGCCGTGCGTGACAATGGCGGCGGCAAGGTTATCGGAGCGGAGCTCGTTCCCGCAAAAGTGGCGACTGCCAAGCGCAATTTGGCCGACGCGGGCCTCGCCGACTATGCCGAAATTCGCGAGGGCGATGCCCGAAAGACGCTCTGCGATCTAGGCGGCTCGGTGGACTTCGTCCTGATCGACGGCTGGCCGCTTGCTACAGGGCCCTCGCTTGCGCGCCAGGTCATCGAGGTCGTCGCTCCCCAGCTTCGCATCGGCGGCTACGTCATGAACGACAACGCCGAGCCCGACTTTCTCGAATTCATCCGCGATCCCGCGAACGGATTCCTCTCGGTCACGCTGCCGCTCAAAGGCGGAACGGAACTCTCCGTCAAGGTTGGACAGCCGTGACGCACCCGACCGCAAAACACGTGTGCGAGTTGCTGCCGGGAAGCGAACTTGACAATTAGTCCTCATAAGTCCGGTTGGATCAGGGTTAGGTTTGAGGCTCAATTCCGATGTTGTCGTTGACGGCATCCCTCAGTCGCTGTTTGCAGCCCAGATACCGTTCGGTCGTCTGGACGCTGACGTGCCCGAGCAAGAACTGAATCTGTTCGAGTTCTCCCCCGGCTTGGTGACACAAGCGCGCGCATGTGCGTCGAAGGTCGTGCGGCGCAACGTTCGCGAGTCCGCAACGTGCAGAAGCTTGTTTGACAACACCCCAAATCACTTTAGGGCTGAAGCCGTTGGGCGCTATTCGACCCGCTTTGTTGATGGCGCGGAAGACGGCGCCTTCCGTAACGCCCGCTTCTCTTAACCAGACGGCGACGGCTTCGGCGACCCAGTCGGGTATTGGAACGGTTCTAATGTGACCACCCTTCCCGACCAGGTCGGCGAACACCCAGTGTTCTTCGCGTTGCTGTAGGTCTGCGACTTGGGCCGCAGCCAACTCGGCCCGCCTCAAGCCGCATCCGAGGAGGACGGCAACCATGGCGTAGTCGCGTTTGCCGCGGAGTGCCGAACGGTCGAACATCGAGAGGAGGGCCCGGCCCTGTTCCGCTGTGAGCCAATTCCCAACACGAGTTCCGTGCCTCTTGGCACCCTTCACACGGCGGATGCCAGCGGCGAGGTCCGGGCTGAGAAGGCCAGCGTCGGCAGCCTCGTACGCCAAACGCCGAACGGCCGCGAGTCGCAGGTTGATTGTTGACGACGCGTAATACGCTTGCTCGAGGAAGATGCGGTATCTTGTCACCACGATTCTGTTGAAGGCCAGACGAGGCTCTGAGCAGTACCAATCGATGAACTGGCGAATCGCGTGATCGTAGGAGCGTTGCGAGCTGACCGATGGCAGGCTGTTTAGAACGGCTGATTTGGATTGTTCGAGGTCGGGCAACTTCAGTACGGACTTGGGAGTACGTTTGCATTTCTTGGCCATGCGAGCCAGTTTGTTCGCTTTTGCCGACTGCCGTAGAGCGTCCATTTGGCCGTACGCTGCGGCGTTTCCCATTACTAATCCACCGGAAGCTGCCGAAGCCGATTTGATTCGGAGGCTTGGAACGGCACTGGGAAGACTAGCCCGTTATACGGTCACGTGCAACTCTTCTGTTGATTGCGTCCGCGAGAATCTTTTCTCGTAACTTTCCGATTACAGCAGGTATTCACATACGGTGCATCAAACCCGGGCTCTACCGGTTAGACCGAGCCGGGGCAAAATTGCGAGCATCGGTCCATTTAGAGAGAGATTTGAAGATGGGGCATCTTGAGTCCGCAAGGCAGGCGCATCGAGACAGAAGCATCATACCGTTTATGGAACACCTGATGCTCGACCTTCGATTTACGATGCGACAGCTTCTGAAGCGCCCAGTCTATGCAATGACAGCCGTGCTGGTATTGGCTCTGGGGATAGCTGCAAGCACCGCGATCTTTGCCTTTGTAGACGCGGCGCTGATCAAACCGATTCCGTACCCGCAGCCGGAGACCCTAGTGGAAGTGGCAGAGAATTCCGCGGCGTTTCCGCTCAGCAATCTTTCCTATCTCGATTTTCAGGACTGGCAGCGTGACAACACCGTTTTCCGTTCGATGGACGCCTATACGGGCGGGGGATTCCTGCTGAGCACAAAGACTGCAACCGAGCCAGTGCGTGCCGGGCACGTGAGCGGCGGATTCTTCCGCACGCTCGACGTGAAACCGCTGCTGGGACGGGACTTTTCCAAAACCGAAGGGCTGCCGGGAGGTCCGCGCGTGGTCATGCTGAGCTACGCAACATGGCAGCAGGAATTTGGGAGCAGCAGGAATGTCCTGGGACGGAGAGTCATGTTGAGCAGCGAGGCGTACACCATCATCGGTGTGCTGCCGGCAAAGTTTCACTTTGCGCCACTGGGCGCGGCCGAGTTCTGGACAACCATCGATGCAAAGAACTCCTGTGAAATGCGGCGAAGCTGCCATAACCTTTACGGCATCGGACGCTTGAGGCCGGGTGTTTCGGTACAGAGCGCGCTCGGAAACATGAGCGCTATCGCGAAGCGACTGGAACGACAGTATCCGAATTCCAATCGCGGCCAAGGCGCGACTGTGATTCCGCTGTCGGAGGCCATTGCCGGTAGATTCCGTCCGATCCTAACGGTGTTCATGGGTGGCGCCGCACTGCTTCTATTCATTGCATTCGTGAACGTCGCGAGTCTAATTCTGGTCAGCTCCGAAGGCCGCCGACGGGAAGTGGCTGTGCGTAGCGCGCTGGGAGCTTCCGTTGCCCGCGTGGTAAATCAATTTGCGGCCGAGGCAATCGTGCTGGCCGCGGCGGCGAGTATGGCTGGTCTGCTGTTGGCAGGCTGGACAATGCAGACGCTGAAGAAGCTCATCCCGGGTGACATGTTATCTGGAATGCCCTTTGTGCTGCATCTCGGTTTCAATTTGCACGTGATGGCATTTACCGGCGCGCTGACTGTGGTGGCAGTTCTGTTGTTTACAGCTATCCCTGCCCTGCATTTCTGGTTCTCGAAGGTGCAGGACGGGCTGGCAGAAGGCAGCCGCGGCTCGGCCGGGAAGGCATGGCGAAGGATGGGTTCAAGGCTGGTGGTGGCGGAACTTGCGACTGCGATGGTGCTGCTGGTGGGGGCCGCGTTATTCGGCAAGAGCTTGTATCGAATACTTCATGTCGAGCTAGGAATCAGGCCGGATCATCTGGCAACGATTGAGGTGACGGCGCCGGATAAAAATTACAGAAAAGACGAACAGCGCATCGGGCTCGGACGCGAGGTTGTCCGGAAAGTTGAGGCGCTGCCTGGAGCGAAATCCGCCGCCCTGACCACAGTACTGCCGGTCAGCTACAACGGAAATACCGATTGGATCCGCTTTGTAGGGAAACCATATGACGGAAAGCATATCGAAGTGAATGAACGGGACGTCAGTTCGGAATTCTTCCAGACGATTGGGGCGAAACTGGTGCGCGGGCGCTACTTCAGCGACGCGGAAGACGAATCCAAGCCGCCAGTCGTCATCATCAATGAGACGCTCGCAAACAAGTATTTTCCCGGTGAGGATCCGATCGGAAGGCAAATTGGCGACACGGGTCTGACGCCAAAGTCGATCAAGACAATCATCGGAGTGGTAGCCAACATCCGCGAGGGATCGCTCGATTCCGAGATCTGGCCAGCGGAATATCATCCCTTTAATCAAGATCCCAGCACCGATTTTCTAGTACTTGCGCGCACATTGCAAAATCCCGAGGCCGTGCTGCCGGCACTTGGGCCCGCTGTCGAGCAACTTCATCGCGATCTCGGGGTAAGTAATCAGGCAACCATGGAGAGCCTGATCAATAATTCGATGACGGCTTATTTGCATCGGTCATCCGCCTGGCTTGTCGGCGGCTTCGCAGGGACGGCGCTGCTATTAGGAATCGTGGGGCTATATGGAGTCACTGCCTACTCGGTCAGTCAGCGAACGCGTGAGATCGGCGTCCGGATGGCGCTCGGTGCGGAGCGGGGTGCCGTGTACCGACTGATTTTGCAAGAAGCTGGCTGGCTGGTAACTCTAGGTATTGGATTTGGCACCGTAGGTTCAGTCACTGGAGCGATATTCGCGCGGAAATTATTGTTCGGCGTTAGCTCGTGGGACCTCCAAAGTCTGGTTATGGTGGCTGGCCTGCTGGGACTCGCGGCAATGGCGGCAACCTTCGTACCGGCACGACGAGCAGCATCGGTGAATCCTGTAGAAGCGCTGCGGACGGAATAGAGCGAGGTAGAGCAAAGAATTTCCACTTGGCCGGTTACTCGGCGTTGCACTGATTTGAGTGGCGCGCGCCCGCACATCCGCGGCATGCGTTGTAGGGCAAAGTGCGCGAAACGGCGTTTACCGAAGGGTTCTGTGTGATCTGCGACGACCAAGGGCCGCTGAACT
The DNA here is from genome assembly GCA_036272575.1 of Bryobacteraceae bacterium. Taxonomy (GTDB): domain Bacteria; phylum Acidobacteriota; class Terriglobia; order Bryobacterales; family Bryobacteraceae; genus Bog-105. Next base: position 6,186 of record DATAYL010000042.1, read on the forward strand.
GTCGGAATACCAACGTGGCGTGTAATATGGGTCGCGTTACACCGCCAGCGGTATCCCTATTGACTACTGGGACCGGCACACTGACGACAAGCTCGCCTAACTGCGCAGAGTTAGGCATCAGGCTTAGCTATCGCGCTAAGCCCAAGCACTTCTCTCATAAAAGAGTGAGCTTTTTTTGTAAAACATTCAAACTCGTCATTGCAAAAATCTCGCGAATCTCAACGTTCTGTTTTGGCTGATTAACTCCCATAAACCGTTGCTCCTCTATGTCGTGTGTCAACAGGCTATGGGCAAGTGCATTTCGGTGAGTACCGAGCCTCTTGCAGCGTTCATATAGCTCTCTGATTTCCTGCCGCTTCTCTGGCTTCTGATCACCAAGCACGGCGGCCACAACGCCGCATGAGTTGGCAAACTCGAAATTTCTCGTCACCACGAACGAATACCGCTCGGGAAGTTTCAGTGCTCCCGCAAGAATAAACCTTATCGTATGTTCCAACTGTGAGAACGCCATCATGAATTCACCGATCTTCCGGCAGAACTCTCTGTGACGCTGTTCCGCAGCTGTGATGGGGACGCTTAGGCCGTAACGAAAAAGTTTCAAAAGCGACTTGCCGCCGCCCATACCAAACCCCATCCGGGAAGGCCCGGATAACCATCGGCCGAATCGCCCACAAGAGCGAGATAGTCAGGAATTGAGCTCGGAGCTACACCGAATTTCCTGATTACGCCAGCCTCATCGATCAGTACGCGCTTTCGGCGATTCAATTGAACGATGCGAGTACTTTGCACACATTGGGCGAGATCCTTATCCGGGGTACAGTTGACGACCTGTTCGACACGCGTGTCTCGGGCTGCCGCCGCTGCTGCGGCAGCGAGCGCATCGTCCGCCTCGAATCCCACCATTGGTCATACGACAATGCCGGCCGTCAAAAGGGCCTCTTCGAGCAAAGTGAACTGCGCCAACAGCGCAGGCTCAATGCCTTCACCGTCTTGTAGCCGGCCACATGCGATTGCGGAACGACTCGATCACATTCAGCGGCCGCGATTTGCACACAGAAGCATCGCGCGCGTTAAACGGCAAAGTAAAACTGTTCTGGTGATCAACGCAGCGGCCAAAAGTTTTTTGCTAACCGTTCCGATCGCCGCGAGTATTACATAAGTGCATCAAACCCTTTATTTGCCGACTGGGCCGGGCGGGGACCGAGTTGGGTTCCTCTTTCCGGAACGACAACTCAACGGGACGATTTAACGGCCGAGTTGGCCTCGCAGCCCTTTCTGCCGATATTAGAAGATTTAGGACGAGGCAGTCCGAACACAGAAAGCCACGAAGTACCATGACAAATATGGGCGGCCGGGTATTCATAGAAGGCGTTCCGCAGGATCTGCGCTATGCGTTTCGTATTTTGCGGCGCGATGCCGGGTTTACT
>DATAYL010000043.1:0-2358 GCA_036272575.1 Bryobacteraceae bacterium
GCGTGCAGCGAGTTAAATCCCGTCTATCGCCGGCTACTGAAGATGGCATTAAAGGAATTGCAGCTGATCCATGAGCAGATCGGGCAACTCGACCAGGAGATGGCGAGCCTGCTCAAGCAGCATCAGGACGCAGTACAGCGATTAGCGGAGGTGCCCGGTCTGGGACCGGATTCCGCACAGCAGATCATCGCCGAAGTAGGCGTCAAAGCGGCGACTTTTGCTTCGCCCAAGAATCTGTCCTCATGGGTGGGCGCGTGTCCTGGAGACGAAGAGAGCGCGGGGATGAACAAGAGCACCCGCTGCCCCAGGGGTAACCGTCACATGCGACGGATTCTCAACCAGGCGGCTAATGCCGCGGTCAAGCAAAAAGGAAGCATCTTCGAGGTTGTGTATCGTCGGCTGGTACCGCGCCTGGGACATGGGCAAACCATCGGAGCAATTACGCATCGGCTCTGCCGATTGATTTGGATCATTCTGCACCAGGGGGTCAGTTACGAGGAACGAGGTCCGGCTGTAAGCCAGAAATCGAAGCGACGTCGCACGACAAGAATGATTAGGGAGCTTCGTAGCTTCGGCTATGAAGTACAGCCGCTGAATCTTCAAATGGACACCGCTTGATTGCGACGGCGTGCATTTTCGACCTTGAGTTCTAACGTCAGCGGTGATCTATCTCAGATCACGCTTCATGTGTGCGGTTTTACATGTTCTACGGACAATGAACAGTCCGTACTGCGCCTAAAGCTGTAAAATTTCAGATTTCTCTCGATTTCGCTTGACGCCAGACCATAATTCGGAAACTATAGAACCATGAAACGAGAAAGACGGTCTGTGGGTGGAAACGCACGTGGTTACAAGCATGGCATCAACATCATTGAGCTCGAACGGGCTTCAGCCATGTCTTCCGTTTTGACCGACGCCGTATTAACGGAGTTGAAACGACACGCTCAGGAGGGATGTGTCCTCTGTTCTCTCGATTCCTTCGATGAGGAGGAGTGGGATTAATGGCAAAGCCAAAGAACGAACCGGATGTGGTGCGCTATGCAGACATGTTCTCTGCAATGGGAACGGAGCCACGCCTCCGGATCATGCGCGTCCTTTTGGCCGCTTATCCCGATGGCATGGTGGCGGGCGATATTGGGTCCGAACTCGACATCCCAGCGTCCACGCTCTCCCATCACCTCGACAAATTGAAAAACGAGGATTTAGTGAAGGTGCGCCGCGAAAGCACGTACCTCTGGTACTCCGCCAATACCGATGCGCTTCAGGAACTGCTCGGCTTCCTGTACGCCGAGTGCTGCACCCGAAACAAGGCAATTGAGCCCAAGGCGATCGTCCAACTCTGCAAATACAGGCCATAATGCTGAAACCAAGGGTTCTGTTCCTTTGCGGCGCTAACAGCTGCCGGACACAGATGGCAGAGGCAATTTTGCGCGATTTGGCGGGTGACCGCTTCGAAGCGATAAGCGCAGGTTATGAACCCGCCGCCGAGATTTGTCCTGACGCCATCGAAGCGATGCGGGAGATTGGGATCGACCTATCGGGGCAGCGGCCCAAGAAGACCGACGAGTTGCTCGGGCAGCCTCTTGCCTACGTAATCACGCTTTGCGACCGGCAGAAAGAGCGCTCTTGCCCAATCTTCCCGGGCGCCGCGTCGCGGTTGATCTGGCCTTTGCCAGACCCGCTCCAGAGCGAATCGCTTGAAGAGCGGAAAACAAGCATCCGAATAGTGCGCGACGAGATACGCCGCTGTGTACTCGAGTTTGTCAGTGAGCACGCATAGCGTTTGAAAGGAGACGAGAGATGGAACTGAAAGAGAAAGTGAAAGAAAAATATGGCGAGGCCGCGCGTCGCGTCATGACAGGGAACGGATTGCCCGCGGATTGCTGCTCGACGACATCCTGCTGCGAAGGTTCAGCTTCCGCGTCCTGTGATCCGATCACCTCGAACCTGTACGACGAAACGCAAGCCGGACAGATTCCAGATGATGCACTGAAGGCTTCGCTAGGCTGCGGCAATCCGACGGCACTTGCCAAGCTCAACCCGGGCGAGACGGTACTCGATCTTGGTTCCGGAGGAGGCATCGATGTGCTGCTTTCTGCCCGTCGTGTTGGGCCCGCTGGAAAAGCTTATGGCCTGGACATGACGGATGACATGCTCGCCCTCGCCCGTGAAAACCAACGCAAAGCCGGCGTCGAGAATGTGGAATTTCTGAAAGGCGACATCGAGCACATTCCGCTACCTGACAACAGCGTCGATGTGGTTATTTCCAACTGCGTGATTAACCTTTCGGGCGATAAGGACCAGGTCCTGCGCGAGGCTTTCCGCGTATTGAAACCAGGTGGCCGCTTTGCGGTGTCG